>NZ_LN889815.1:0-349419 GCF_900009145.1 Planktothrix tepida PCC 9214 | reverse complement strand
CGACTGGGGTTGAAAATTTGAATCGAAACCAAGAAAAGAAAAGCGAATAAAATCATAATCAAAACTCCCAGAGAATCGAAAGATTCAGCATCTCGAAATCGCCGTTGACAAGTCGAACAAAACTTATCATAAGGTCGATCTGGATGGGCGGTAATATGACATTTGGGTTTACCATGGCGATCATGGGGACAAGACATAAATGCCTCCTTAATGGGTGTCGGGTATCGGCTGTCAGGTGTCGGGTGTCAGGATGGGGAAAAAGAACTCTTTTAGCTCAAACTTGAAACCTCAAAGCTCAAACCCATTCCCCGACACCTGAAACCTGAAACCTGACACCTGCTAATAAAATCGGGTATAGTTTGGGAAATTATGCAGCGTTTTCACCTCACTTGATAATCTAGGGTTTCAAACTGACTATCGGAAGGGCGATCGCTCTTTTTACGCCTTTTAGTGAAATTTGTTATAAAAATTCATATTTGGGGTGTCGGGTTTCAGGTTTCAGGTGTCGGGAACAGGATTGACCCAAAGCGATAATTTTTATTCAGAAGATGATTGTCATCCTGAACGAAGTGAAGGATCTCTGTGGGGTCTGGAGGGATAGTAGAGATTCTTCCCTACGCTAGCGCGGAGTTTACCCTCGAACGAAGTGAAGGGTTCACAACACCCGAAACCCGAAACCTGACACCTGACACCCGACACCCGACACCCGACACCCATTTTTCCCTTTTGCATAAAACTGAACCCCGAAACGCCATAGATAGAATGAAAGCGAATCAGAAGTTAGTACCCGAACATGAACTTCCAGCAGAGGAATGAAGAAGATGAACGGTTAAAAAGCCTAGCATTGGAAGCTCAAACCTATCCGGTTTCGAGTANTCTCGAATTTAATGGTGATTGGGATATTCTCGGCTTTAAAGTTATTTTAGAAGTTCGGGAAGAAACGGGTCGTCTTGTTTTAGAAAAACAGGGTTATCTTCCTCCTAATCCTAAATTATTCCAGCATTTACAACTCCACTGGAATGACAAATATCGCAGCTTAGGTTCTCCAGCCAGAATTAAACCGCAAAGCATTATTCGTCAAGGTTCAATTCATCAGCGAATTAAAGCTTGTAAAACTTCTGCCGATGAATTGCGATCGCATCTGAAAACTTGGCTCAATTCTGATACATTTCGTCCCTTAGATCAACGACTTCGAGAAGAATGTCAACGAAATGAAGAAATTCGGGTATTAATTCGGACTTCAGATCTGACTTTAAAAAAACTACCCTTACATTTGTGGGATTTTTTTGAGAGTTATTCCAATGCTGAATTAGCGATTAGTCCCTTAGAATTAGAACCCCTGGCTGGAAATCAAATATTTCGCCCTGGCTCTCGATTGAAAATTTTAGCCATTTTAGGTCATCAAGACGGAATTAATATAGAAGCTNTCTCGTTAAACGACGATTAGCCGGACAAAGTTGGGAAGATATTTCTAAAGAATTAGGGTTAAAAATACCAACCCTATCTAGTTTTTATCAACGAGCTATTCAAAAGTTTGCTGTTAAAATCAAACACAATATAGAAAACTAATCCCTTAATCGTTCAACCCTATTCACCCTAATTATAACTTATGAATTCTCCCTTAACCATTCCCTTAACTCTTAAAGACCGTGATCTTGCTCAACGCTTTAAAAATCAGCAACCCAACTCTCAAAAAGCTGACCAAGTATATTCTCAAACCTTAGCCGTTTTAGCGGTAAATTATTACTGTCAATGGCTAGGAATCGAAACTGATTTAGATTCCGATGACAGTTGGAATCCGATTGTTAAACTTTTATCTAATTCTGCCGATTTAACTCTAAAAAACATCGGAAAAATAGAATGTTTACCCCTATTACCCGGAGATAAACGTGTTAAAGTTCCTGCTGAAGCTTTAGCCGATAGAATTGGATATATTGTTGTGCAACTCAGTGATGATTTTCGACAAGGAAATTTATTAGGATTTGTACCGTCTGTTTCCTCTGGAGAGTTGAAAATAGAAGAATTGCGATCGCTTTTAGAATGGATTGATTATCTGGAGAGTTTAAAGGAAAAACCGATTTTAAGCCATTGGTTACAAGGAATCTTTACTGCGAGTTGGGAAGCGGTAGAACAGATTGAATCTCTGCTAGAATCTCTACAAGAACAACCCGCCTTTAACTTCAGACATCGTTTAACCCATTCATCTCTTTCCCCCAAAATTGAACGTGCTAAATTATTTAACTTAGAACGCCAAGGAGAGCAAGTTGCCTTATTTGTCGGTTTAAATACTGTTAGTTCCTCCGAAATCGATATTTCTGTACAATTATATCCCCAAATTTCTCAAACTTATTTACCCCAAGATTTGCAAATGATGATTCTCGATGAAACAGGAAAAAGCGTCATGCAATCGGAAGCAGGAGGAAGTGAAAACCTACAGTTTAACTTCCGAGGAGAACGGGGAGAACACTTTAGTATTAAGATTGTTTTAGGAGATGTGAGTATTATTCAAGGTTTCGTGGTTTAATAGGATTGAGTGTCGTGCTTGGGTAAGTAAAATTTAGTGGGAAAAGCAACATGGCTAGAATTGCTATTCTCGAATTTAATGGTGATTGGGATATTCTCGGCTTTAAAGTTATTTTAGAAGTTCGGGAAGAAACGGGTCGTCTTGTTTTAGAAAAACAGGGTTATCTTCCTCCTAATCCTAAATTATTCCAGCATTTACAACTCCACTGGAATGACAAATATCGCAGCTTAGGTTCTCCAGCCAGAATTAAACCGCAAAGCATTATTCGTCAAGGTTCAATTCATCAGCGAATTAAAGCTTGTAAAACTTCTGCCGATGAATTGCGATCGCATCTGAAAACTTGGCTCAATTCTGATACATTTCGTCCCTTAGATCAACGACTTCGAGAAGAATGTCAACGAAATGAAGAAATTCGGGTATTAATTCGGACTTCAGATCTGACTTTAAAAAAACTACCCTTACATTTGTGGGATTTTTTTGAGAGTTATTCCAATGCTGAATTAGCGATTAGTCCCTTAGAATTAGAACCCCTGGCTGGAAATCAAATATTTCGCCCTGGCTCTCGATTGAAAATTTTAGCCATTTTAGGTCATCAAGACGGAATTAATATAGAAGCTGATTTAAAACTTTTGCAAAGTTTACCCCAGACAGAAGTTACATTTTTAGCCGAACCGAAAAAACATGAAATAAATGATCAACTTTGGGGACAAGCTTGGGATATTATCTTTTTTGCCGGACATAGTGAAACGGAAGGAGAAACCGGACGAATTTATATTAATCCGCAAGACAGTATCCCAATTGAAGAGTTATGGTATGGCTTAAAAAAAGCTGTTCAACGAGGATTAAAACTAGCGATTTTTAATTCCTGTGATGGCTTGGGATTAGCTGAAAAACTCGACGATTTGAAACCGGGTTTCTTGATCAAGCTTTTGATAGGAACCGAGAGATAACGTCAGAAACCCGGCTTCTTAATCTAACTAGGAATTTGAACCCCCAAACATTGCACCAAGAATAGCCGCACCGATAGCTACAATTCCCATTGTTCTTGTTGTTCCCATCGTCGTATCTCCTAACACATTGCCTTGGGTATCAATTGCCATATATTGTTCCCCATTAGCGCCTCGATAGCAGATAATAAATCCATCTTCAGCCTCTTGATAACCGACATACTCAGCAAAGGGGTGATACTGGGCAACGATTTCGACAAACATCCGGTGCATAACGATTTCAGAAGCAGCCATCTTAAAACTCCTCATATTTTGGCTTGATGACTACTAATCGTTATGAGAATTCAAAGTTATGCGGAGCAGGTGTCAGGTGTCAGGTGTCGGGTGTCAGCTAGAATACTTGACTTGTAAAGAGCATAGTCGTTATTAAAGTCAAACACTGTTCAGGGGACTGCTAGCAATCGAAAGTCATATTAGGACATTTCTGATACCTGTGAGCCTTAATGATCAAGCCTTCTACACCCGAAACCCGAAACCCGAAACCCGTTATCAAATCATAAAATTATCCGNAAAAAAAATCTCATCTTGGGAGATGAGAAATATAGACTACTTTGAAAGTATTAAGCTACTTTTTAGTTCAATATTTACTTTGAAGTAATTTGCATTACTAAAAGTTAACTGAGTAAATATTGCTAGTTAAACACGGTTAACCTTGGTTACGGCTGCTGATTTCCCTGTACGTTCATTAATGATTGTAATCCAGTTGTCATCTTCATCGATAATCACCGTAACCGTATCTCCAACTTCAGAGCCAATACGACCTGTATAGTAAACATCATATACGTTGCCAGTAGCAGAACTCTTGATGTAGATTGAGTCACTCCAAATTTTCGTAACAGTAAAGGCTTGCCGAGATTGAGCAATAACATAGGCAGGTGTATTCTGGAACGAAAGTTCTGTTGTCTGAGAAGGAGAGATCCCAACAGAATTAGCTAGTGCTGATAACGGAACCAATGAAGTAGAAAGGGTAGCTGCTAAAAAAGTAGAAACTGTTGCCAATTTGAGATAAAACATGGAAGTCTATACTCCTTGTTGGAGTGTTATGATTGTTTCTACTTCTTTATCGGGAAAGGTTGTGCCGATTATGCAAAAGAGGATAGTGGGTAAAAAAGTCCCACAAGTTTCATTGTTTGATCTCAACCCTCTGTTATTTGAATAAATTGTTTTATAGATATCAATGCAGAAAGGCGATCGCTTATAACTTAGAATTAGTATTAACATCACAAACTTTTAATTTCTGTTTTTCTTCAGGATGAGTTATGAAATATTCTTTTAACCAATCACATCCTGCTGCTAATAAACCATTTAAGTCTTTTTCTAGGCTCCAAATAAAAACTTTTCTGCCTCCTGTAGCTATATATTTACCATCAGGGGAAAACACGAGCTGACCTTGACCTTCTTCTGGAATTGTATATTTAGCAATCTGTTTTCCCTCTATACTCCAGATACTTAATTCATTAGGACTACCTAGAACAGCTATTTGCTGACTATTTGGGCTAAATTTACCTGTGTTTCCCGTGATAAATTGATCAAAATCAAGAGTAAATTTTTCACAATTAATAGTTTTTTCCTCTGTTATATAAACCAGATGTTCTCTCTCTGTCAGGACTTTTAGTTTTACAGGATTACCTGATCCCTTTTGAACGAGAAACTTATAAGCTTGATTTAGGGTAATATCAAAGACTTTATGACCATCTATTTCTAAAATAATATCACCAGGTTTTAATCCTGCTTTAATCGCTGTAGAGTTTTGGAAAACATCAAGAATTTCTAACCCCGTATTCTTATGATTTTTGTCAAGTAAAACGCCTTTTTTTGAAGGACTCAATAAAATGCCTAACGAAAAACAATCACCGTCTCCAAATTTTAGGATAACTAATTTATCCATGACCGCACCTTAGATGCTTGTTGTGATTTCAGATTACAAAATCTGCTGCAAGTGAGGCATCCCCTGAAGCAACTTTAACACTAAAGCGATCGCCTAATCTATGATTTTATATAGCCGTCGGAGCCGAGGTTAAGGCATTAATTTTCTTAAACCAAATCAGCCAACAAATCCGTCACTTCCCCCTGCTGATTTTTCCGATTATCGTCATAAATCATCAACGTATTCAAATCTGAATGACGGCTCAATTTCTGCACCTTCCGCACATCTCCATTCGTTGCTTCCAATGCTGCTGTTATCCCCGAATGACGAATCCGGTGAGGCGATAACGGTTTATTAATCCCCGCTTCTCTGGCAATTTGACTAACAATTTTATAAACCCCCGTTCCCGTCAGCCGATGTCCATAACTCGCTCTATCTAACGCAATAAACAACGGTTTAGAGCGTTTTAATTCTCGTCTCGCCACCAACCAATCTTGAAGTGCTTCCACCGTTGGCTTTGATAACGTTACCGTTTCCTTTTGCGTTCCCTTACCTTTCCCCAAAATCTTGAGTGTCTTCCCCTCCAAATCCAAATCCTCAAGATTAGCTTGACATACCTCTTCCCGCCGCAAGACATTATCCCACAGCAACCGTAACAAAGCATAATCCCGCTTTCCCTTAACTGTACGACGATTGGGAATTTGCAACATCCTCTTAAACGCCACCGGGGGAATTCCCGTCGTATCCCGATAAGTCTTGACCTTCTCTCCCTTTAATTCGGCTAGCGTCCAACTACATTGTCCAATCCGATAAGCGAATGCTACTAACGCTTTAATCGCGGCTAAACGTCGATTTATTGTGGCTTCTGATAATTTTTTGGATAACAATTGCTGCTTATAACCTAATACCAAACTTAAGGCTTGTTCCTTTGATAGCTGTAAAAACTCAATCACTAACTGGGCGGTTGGTTCTTGATGAGCAATAGTCCAAAAGAAATCCTTCAAATCCCGATTATAAGCTTTCCGAGTATTCTCCGAACGCTTCGTAGCTAACAAATCCTCCATCACATTGCGTTCAGCTAATGTCCCAACAACAGCAACTGGAACAATTTCAACAGCAGAATGAGACGGGAGGGTGTTCATAGGGATTATAGAGTGCGGAGTGCGGAGTGCGATTTAGATAGAGTTGAGGAACATTAGAATAGAATCTAGGTTTGATTTTATCTCAAATAACCCTAAACAAAGATTATGATTCAAGCTATACCTAAAACTGTAACGTTTGATGAATTTATTGCTTGGTATCCAGAAGGGTCGGGATGTCACTATGAATTACATAACGGAGAAATTGTCGAAATGCCTAAACCCACAGGCACACATTCGCGGGTAGCTGGTTTTCTGATTGCTGAATTGAACTTGGAAATTAGACGATTAAAACTTCCTTATTTTATCCCTAAAGAAAGCGTGATTAAATCGGCGCGTGATGAGTCTGGATATGAACCTGATGTGATTGTCATCGATGGACGACGAGTTGCAGAGAATCCCCGATGGGAAAAAGAATCAATTATTACTCAAGGAAGTTCTGTTCCTTTGATTATTGAAGTAGTTTCAAATAATTGGAGTGATGATTATGCTTTGAAATTAGAAGAATATGAAATTTTAGGTATTGCTGAATATTGGATTGTCGATTATTTAGGATTAGGAAGAAGAAGATTTATCGGGAATCCTAAACAACCGACGGTTTCTATTTACCAGCTTGTTGAAGGCGAGTATCAAGTCAGTCAATTTCGAGAAAATCAACGCATTGAATCATTCACTTTTCCAGAGTTAAGTTTAACCGCTTCTGAGATTTTCCAAGCTGGTCTTTATTGAAGTGCGATCGCTACGCTAGAAACGTTTTTTCCACTGATAAGCCTCATCTAAATCTAATTCAGCTTCCTCTAAAATTTTAATTTTCTATGTCATCTTTAATGATTCTTCGCTTAACTACTTCCCAAGATTCACCTTCATTTTCAATATTTTGATAAGAGGCTAAACGCCGATCTAATTCCTGTTTCTGAGATGGAGTTAAAGGAATTTGATCAGCATCCATAACAACACTTTCCCAAATATCCTCTATTAATTGAAGCTTTTCGGGAATAGTTAGGGGTAAAATTTGTTCAGATAATAGACTCTTCATAAATCAAACAATGTAACTTGACAATCTTTACTTTACTTAGCTTAACTTATTTTTACCATTTTGTGTCATTTTAATGATTGGAGATCGCTCTATTCCATATAGGTAAAACTATGAGTGAGTTGAAACGCTATTGGATTATTGTCCACTATGAAACCGAGTTGATGGCAGAAACGGAGTGGGATGCTTGTCATAATATTAGTCTGGGCAATAGGATTGTTGAAGAGGCGAGTATTGCTGCCCAAGAGATTTCCTCCAATGCCGATCTCAAAGCGTTGATTACTCAAACGAGGCTTACTGTTCGTAAAGAAGCGGCTCTGGCTATTATTCTGNTGTTCAACGAGGATTAAAACTAGCGATTTTTAATTCCTGTGATGGCTTGGGATTAGCTGAAAAACTCGACGATTTGAATATTCCCCAAATGATTGTTATGCGGGAATTAGTTCCCGATTTAGTTGCCCAAGCTTTTTTAAAATATTTCCTCCTGGCAATGACCAAAGGAGAATCCTTATATTGTGCAGTTCGAGAAGCACGGCAACGGTTACAGGATGAGTTTGAAGACAAGTTTCCCTGTGCAAGTTGGTTGCCTGTCATTTATCAGCATCCCGCCTATTTTCCTGAACTTTTCCAATATCCCCTTCAAAAGCAATTTTCTTTTTCAAAACAGGCAAAAGTCGCTTTACTTTTATTAACTTTAGGAGGGTTTAGTTGGTTTATGGTTAGACCGCCACTTGCTAAAACCTTACATAATCAATGGTGGGATTTTTATCAATCTGGTCAATTATCTCTAGTACAAATGACGCTCAAATTCGCTTTAATTTTAGAGCCTAATAATCGCGCTACCCGTTATACTTTAGGAAAGCTTTGTGAGTCGGTTCAAGACCTAGACTGTGCTCGAAAACACTTTCAATTTGCTGCCCAGGAAGGTTTGCCTGCTGCCTATAGTGATTTAGCTCGATTGATGATAGTTAAAGACTATGATTATAATCAAAGTGCTCATTTAAGTCAGTTAGGACTCAAATGGGTTGACGATGAGGATCAACAGGTGCGTTATTCCTTGTTGAAAAATCTAGGTTGGGCGCGGTGGAAACAGGGGCGCGATAGTGAAGCTTTAAACATTTTAGAAACGGCTAAGGAACTGAACCCTCAGCGCGCCGCCGCCTATTGTTTGATAGCCCAGGTTAAAGATGAACGGGGAGACAGGTTAGGAGCTTTGCCGTTTTGGAAAAGCTGTTTAAACTTAGCTCAACCGGAGTCTCCCGATGATGACTCTTGGATTGGATTAGCTCAAAAACGCTTAAGCACTACCCAAATTTCCCCTTAGTGAGGACATGGAATAATTCGACCGTCTGTATCTTTACATTGGGAGGTTTGAGAAGTATTATTCTTTTGAGAAGAGGTTTGAGCGATCGCTAAGGAATGTTGCATGAACAAGATGGATGTCAGCAACAAGACGGTTACGGGTTTCCATTGCATAAACTCGGCTCTCCTTTAGTTGAGGAAAAGCGAGTAGGCCCTACTGCTTTTGGATATCTATAAATCGTTATGCTGCTGGGTTTTTATGCGATTATCTGTTCTCAATGTATGAAAATTTGGTTCGATTTAGACTAATTTTTCGTTTTTTAAATTAACTAATATTCNATAGCTGTCCTCAATTTTAACTCTTTGGAAGATCTAAGTGCCTATTTGCAGACTCAAAACGATTAATCATGAATGAGATCATGTTGAGATAAGTGTACCCACTTCAGATATTATGATTGGTTTTCATCCCCCATTCAAACGTCAATTTCAAGTCAAATAATTTAAGTTATAATAGTTTTATTCGTAATTCATGAATAAAGAATATTGCTGACTAGCTCCCGAATGAAATCGGCTCAAAAACCTCAAGATATTGTCATCTTGCTCAAAGTTCACTGTTTAGATTCGATGTGGACTTATGATGACTTGGCAAAAAGTTTTATGAGTATCAAGCAAGATTTTCAGGGAGCATATTCCTCAAAACCTGCCAATGGCTCATCAAAATCATCGGACATAATCACCTTACCCGGAGAGCGAAAAATTTTGGGTTCTCACGCAATTTTGGTGATGGGTGTTAAGGCAGAAGGCAGGAGGCAGAGGGCAGAAGTAAAAAGGATAAAGAAGCTAAGAAAGAAAATTGTAATCAAGGGATGTGCGATGTTAAGCAAGGAACCAGGGTGCGGATGCAACTAATCACCCGTAAGTTCTTTTGTCTAGAATCAAATTGCCCACAAAGAATATTCTGTGAACGTATTGGCAGAGTAGTGGCTGCTTATGCTAGACAAACAATTCGACTTAACGATACGCTGCGTCTAAGACGATTACGTAAACAAAGGAAGAATTTGACACTTCAACAGCAACGAAAATTTCTCCAAGCCAAAACAACTTTTAAACTCCCCAATGCTCGACTTGTAGCACAGTG
The DNA here is from genome assembly GCF_900009145.1 of Planktothrix tepida PCC 9214. Lineage (NCBI taxonomy): Bacteria > Bacillati > Cyanobacteriota > Cyanophyceae > Oscillatoriales > Microcoleaceae > Planktothrix > Planktothrix tepida. The sequence goes on along the minus strand of NZ_LN889815.1, from coordinate 339,409 downwards.
GTTATTAAAACCATTAGAACAATTAAATCTAGAACAGCAAACGTTTATCAAGTATGTGTGTGATGAGTGTCCAGAATGCCGCACACTACAAAACCTAGCCAAATCATTCCAAGAATTGATTAAACAACGCCAACCAGCAAATGTTTTAGATGAGTGGCTAGCACAAGCTCTTGGGAGTCAGATTATGGAAATGAAAAACTTTGCAGTTGGTATTCAGCAAGATTACTCGGCAGTCTCTGCTGCTCTCAAGTACGAATGGAGTAATGGTCAAGTTGAGGGACAAATTAATAAGTTGAAGCTAATTAAACGCCAAATGTATGGTCGAGCCAACTTAGATTTACTAAAAGCTCGTATGCTCTATGCAGTTTAAAACTCAGGTTGTCTATTTCTCTGCTGTTTTAATTCCTTCGGTTCCCTAGTTTTTCTTGAGGGGAATCTGGAACTTTAAGTTTATTTAAGGAAGCAACTAATATACTTTGCATTTCCTCAACTTCATTTAATAGGGGAGTAAAAAGGTTTTTGTCAGCTAAATCTACCTCTTTAGCAATAATTAATTGCGTATCGAGTTCTCGTAAAGAACCTAATGCAATGTGTAAAAACTGTATGTATTCTTGCTTTGAGCGTCTTCCATAGCCTTCAGCTATATTGGATGCAACAGATACGGAAGAACGTCTGATTTGGCTAGTTAAGCCATACAATTCTGATTGAGGAAATAAGTCAGTAAATTTGTAGCAGTGAATTGCTAGCTGAACTGCTCTTTTCCAAATAAATTGCTCTCTATAACTCATGATGAAGTTTGAAGGTCGAAGTTTGAAGTCTCTTGATTATACTCCTATACTCTTTCCAACTTCTGCCCTCTGCCTTCCGCCTTCTGCCTTCTGCACCATCACTCCACACTCCGCACCTCGCACTCTTGACGTACTCTTTGTAGATGAAAAACTCGGCTTAAGATAAAGTGTATTATCTTAACCTAACTTCATTAAAAGATTACGCCACAAGCAACACAGCTTTCCTCTGTTGCTTAAGGCTGTTTTCACACTCTTTGAGAAATTAAGAGCCAGAAAGCCGAGGTAACGTTAAAACTTTTTCCAAATATTCCAGATACAGCAGTTGTCGAGGCGTAAATTCTAAACGCTGTTGTAACACATCCAGCAACGCAATTTCCAGTTCATCTAAGTCCAAACTTCGGAGTTGTAATACCTTTGAAGCGACCTGTAATAATTCATCACTAGGCTGATCAATTTCTACTAAATCTCGGCTGTAAAATTGCAGCATTTCACTCCCCAAGTTCAGCACAATCAACCCAGAGGTTCCTGTGCCTTCCACTCTTCCCCAATATCCATTCCAGCGCTGGTCAGAGGGAGCAAAGGTTAAGTTCGGGTCAATGTTAACAACGGCGTAGTCCCCGGCAACAAATAAGCGGGGGTCGTCGAGACTGGCTTCTTCGGCGAGCAGTAAGGCAGCTTCTTTGGGAGTCCGAGCCGCACCTGTGGCAATTAAATCTAAGATTTGTTTTTGTTGTTTTCGAGGCAGTTTCAGTAAGGAATAAGCCGCTTGAATACTGACGGTGTTGAGAATTGAACGCCAAACTTCTGCCCATTCTTCGTTTCCGGCTTTTGTTTCTGTATCAATTTGAGCGACAACTTTAGCGGCTTTAGTGTAAGTGACACCGGAACCCAAACCAACCTTAGCGGCAACTAAATCACGGGTGGTTCCCTTGCGACCTTCTGAAAATATATCCATAAGGTCTCCGGGTTCTTCAATCTTGATTCCGGCTTCCTGGCGTTGTTTGGCGCGAGCCGATTCGATTTCTTTCCAGGAGTTGGCTTCTCGAACTTTTTGTTCTCGGGTTTTGGGTCGGGCGAGATTTTCACTCAGGAGGGCTTCGAGTTCTGACAGTCGGTTGGGAAAAGCCCGAATTTCAACGGGAATGGTGTTCCACTTTAATTGTAGGGCAGCTTGCCAGCGTCGATGACCACTGACAATTATGTGTTTGGGGGTGATGAGAATGGGGTTAATCCAATTGGACAATTGAATTTGTTCGACCAATTCCTCGATGTTCATCCGACCATAAATTTTCAGGTAGCGGGCATGGGGTTTGAGGGTTTTGGGGTCTACGGTTGTGACAGTGGAGTGGGTATCGGGTAGAGCGGGCAAGCGGGGTAGTTCGTTGACAGTTTAATGATTTTGATATTAAGTATACTCGCCATTTTAAGCGATCGCTTCACTGAACGAAATGAATCAAACCGAACCTGGTGTTTCATAAGGTGCAAGAATTTGAGACCTACTGGAATCAGCAGTTTTCCAATTCGATTAAAATAATCATCAAGTAACTGTATACAAATAGTGTCTATCCTTTTCAATAAACTTCTGACATGAAAGTTCAATCTGTCCAGTTAAAATATTTCAAAAAATTTCGGGAGCGGTCATTCGATTTCACCGATCCAGAAACTGGATTAGCACGAGATATTATAGTTATAATAGGGATGAATGGTGCTGGAAAAACAAGTCTTTTACAAGCAATTGCTGCTACTCTGGGAGTAGCCACTGGGCGATTACAGAAACTTCCCGATTTAGAATGGCCAGGATTTAACTATGAATTGCTTGGGCATAATTGGGGAAGGTTTGAACCAGAAGTAACTCTAAAAGTACAATTTCCTAGCCCAGAAATCGAAGCAGTGCGAGAGTTTCACCATGAATTACAAAAGATAGGGCGGAATTTACCAGTTTCTCCTGCTAACGAAAATCTTATATTTCTAAGATGGCAAGGTGAGCGAGTTCAAGCAAACACGGCGGCTGAATTGTTTCAATTCAAAGGGCGAGAATATGCAAAGCAATTACTTCGTTCAGAAGGCTTTCAGGTGTTTGAACGAGTTGGCACAGTTTTTTGGTACACAGAGCAAAGAACTTCAACTAGCCTAACTACTGAAAACCTGGATGGAAAAATTGAAATCACAGATGATATTTTACGCGATCGCCTATCAAAGTGGCGGATATTTCATCAAGATGTGAAAGATAAAAATCTGCAATTGCGTCCTGGGCAGAAAGACTTATATGCAGAAATTGAACGAGCTTATAAAGCCGTTTTTCCAGAACGTAGCTTTGAAGGTTCAATTCCACGAGAGGGTATCGATGATATTCTCAGCGAACCTTGGTTTTATCTCTACGATGGTAAAAATCAGTATGAAATTTCTGAGATGTCTGGGGGTGAGCGTGCTACCTTTCCCATCTTAATGGACTTTGCCAATTGGAATATTCATAATTCGGTTATTTTGATTGATGAAATTGAGTTACATTTACATCCACCAATGCAGCAAGCATTGTTAAGAGCTTTACCTAAATTAGGGAAAAATAATCAATTTATTATTACCACTCACTCTGATTATGTAGAGCAGTTAATACCTGAAGCATCCATTGTCCGCATTGAGGTGTAATTGTGAGTGTTGTTAGCGGCGGAAAAATAATTTTTTGTGAAGGGAAGGCGACCAGCTTAGACTATCAGTTACTTAACAAAGTCGTTGATGGTATCCCGGGTGAAAAATGCACGATTATTCCTGCGGGTAGTAAATTTTCTTTTTCAAGTTTTGCTGAAGGCTATTTCTCTAGAAATCAAGCAGTAAATCAGAAATACATTGTTTTTCGTGATCGCGATTTTGATGTTCAACCAACTCTTAACTGTCAATTACTCCAACTCGGTAATAGATCTATTAATTTAACTTATCGCGCTTGTGTAGAAAACTATCTTTTAGATCCTAATTTAATTCACACCTATTGGGTAGAAAAGTACAAGGAGAAGCAGGAAAATCCTAAACTTTCTAAGTGGGGACATCGAGATTCACCAGGAATTGATCTCATTTCCGAATGGATTGAAAGTAGCGCCAAGAACCTGCAAGCTTACCAAGCTGTACGCTGGGCATTGGGTGACTTGGTTAACATGAGTGCAGCACGACAACAACTCAAAACGACATGGACAGGCAATAGTGGTATACTACCCGCTTCATTGGATTTACAAGATTGTCAAAATGAAGCTTTAGGGTTAATTAACGAATTTAGACAAGCTGTTGAAACAGCGACAACAGAAAAATTTGAAGAGAGCCTTGCCATGTATCAAAATCAGTTTGAACAAGAGAATTTCTGGACACAGAAACAGTATTTAATATGGTTTCATGGAAAAGATATTCAAAAGCGAATGGAAATGCAGAAGCAATTGCAGCAACAAAAACATCACTATATTTCTCTAACCGATTTTTTTCATTGGTGAACTAATAATTTTGACATTACGCAATATCCCGATATTATGGAATTACGATCAAGAATCGAACAGTTATAGTTTGAATTTTATTGCACCAAGATTAATTACAGCTAACAATCAAAAGAACCAAGAATCATGTTAGGTTTACTAATTCAAAACGGATTAATTTTTGATGGTTTAAGTTCTGCATCAATGCGGGAAGATATTGGTATAAAAAAAGAGTAAGATTGTGGCGATCGCATCTTCTCTTACCCCAAGGCTAGCAGATATTTTTCAGAGAGTGGAAACGCTTTCCCATAAATTAATAGAAAAATGGTTAAAATAATCGGTTCTTCTAAGCTAGTTATGATAATTTAATAATAGAGAAAGAGCAAATAAGGAAAATCACCCAATCTGTTCATGGCTTCAAATCGTTATCCTGAAAATTGGAAGGAACTGGCATTGGCAGTTAAAGAAGCAGCGAATTGGCAATGTCAAAAATGTGGTTTATTCTGTATTAAGCCGGGAGAACCGTTATCAGATGCTATGAAATCTCGACGCCGAGCTTATACACTGCAAGTCCATCACTGGAATCATAACCCGGCTGATAATCGTTTAGAAAATTTGGTTCCGTTATGTACAAGTTGCCATTTGGCGTGCCATCGTCGCAGTCGAGGAAATATTTCTCCAGGGCAGTTATCCCTTAACTTAAAATTATCCTAATTCCGAATTGAACACTGAAGTTTTGGCTAAATTTCTTCAAGTCCGGCTTCAATTAAAGCTCGGTTTAAATCCTCAATTAACCCTAGAGATTCACCCTGATTATTGAGGTAAACTTTATCTAAAGAGTCTCCTTGTACTTTTAATATACCCAATACATCTCGCCATTGCTTTTCGGAAGAGTTAGACTTTCGCCACTGCAACTTATTAAGGATTAGATCTTCAGGTGAGGTGAGAAAAACTGTTGCTCCAGTAGGAATTTGATATTGTTGTCGTCGTTCCAACTTCAGACGCTCAAATTCTGAATCTGAGGCTATGATTAAATCAGCCCTAGAAATGGTTTCAATATGAGTAATTGACAAGGTTTGCATTTGACCAGAAACCACATCATCTACACCGGAAACATAAAAGCCCGCTTGTTCTAATTCTAAAATTAATGAACTTAAATATTGAGGAATAATTGAGATGACAATATCTAAATCTCGTGTTGTTCTGACTTCCCCGTAAGCAATGGCAGCAACTCCGCCTGTAATATAATAGGGAATATTAAGGGATTCAAAAATTGGGTGGAGAATTTCAGCCAGACTAATAGAATCTTGAACCCAAGTCATTTCATCTCCGGTGGGAATATAATGTTGTGGACAATCTTCACCTAACCAAGCTTGGGCGAGTTTTTGAGCAAATTCTGGTTCTTTTAAATCAAAAAAGCGTTGGCGGAAGCAGTTAATAGCAAAGCGACGAGCATTTTGGTTCATCAAGCTTCCCATCAACAGTCGCTGTTCGGGCGTTCGTTGTTTTAAAAGCCAGAATTCTAATAAATCGGCTTCGGGTGTTGTATCAGAAGATTGAGGTCGATAGCCCGGTTTGACTGTAAATTTAGGAAGAATTTGAGCCATAAGATTAAATTTTGTGGGTGGGAAACATAGTGGAAAATTTTCCACCATGTTCCGATCTGTACTATTCTTAACCCCAACTCAAGGCAGTTTTCACGTCCACTTCAATCGGAACTTGCTGCAAATATTGTTGTCCTGCCTCAATCATTACGGTTTTAAGAAGGCGAGTTGTTTTTTTAAGAGTTTGTTGAGGACATTCTAAGAGAATTTCATCATGGACTACACCAATTAACTTAGCTTCTGTATTCGGTAAAACTTCAAACAAACGAGCGATCGCCACTTTCAATAAATCGGCTGAAGTACCTTGAACCGGATGATTGAGCAACTCACACAGACGGGGTTTAGAAGCCCATCGTCTTCGACGTCCGCCAATGGTGCGAATCTCTCTTCGTCCTTGAGCATACACCGTTTTCCTCACTTGTTCATGCCAATGCTTAACCCCTTGATACGCTGTAAAAAACCTTTTCCTAAACAGTTTAGCTTCCTCCAACGTCAACAAAACATCATATTTTTCCTCAGCATAAGCTTGCAATTTAGCCGCCCCCATGCCATAAATTAAGCCAAAATTCACAGATTTAGCAATTTGCCGATCTTCAGGCGTAATCTGTTCTAACAATTTCCCTGTAATTAAAGAAGCCGTTAAAGCGTGTAAATCCTCCCCTTTAGAATAAGCATTTAACATCCGGCGATCGCTCGATATTTCAGCCACAATTCTGAGTTCAATTTGGCTATAATCTGCTTTAATAATTTGATAGCCTGGTTCTGAAATAAAGCAGGTTCGCATTCCTTGAGCAGTACAATTTCTGGGAATGTTTTGTAGATTCGGTTGTTGACAACTAAAGCGACCTGAACGCGCTCCGCACTGCCGATAACTGGGGTGAATTCTCCCGGTTTTGGGGTGAATATGTTTAGGCAAAGCTTCTACAAAGTTAGAACATAAAGATGCTAACTTTCGATAGTTGAGGAGAAATTGCAGAATTGGATATTCACGAGCTTTAGGAATTAATTCATTTTTACGAGTTGATTGAACCGGAATATTAAGCGCGCGAAGAGCTTGTAAAACTTGGGAAGTAGAACGAGGATTCAGCGTTTCTGTTAATTCGGGGAATAGAGACAATTGGGGGCTAGGGGGTGGCTTTAAACCCGCATTGATTAATTGAGTTAATACTCTCTGTTCTTGAGCTTTTAACTCAGAACCTACTTGCTGCCATGCTATTGCATCAAGCCGCATTCCATTCAGTTCCATTTGGGCAACGGCGGGCAACGCATCAAACTCGATTTGAGCCGTTTCTAATAATCCTGCTTTTTCAAGTTTAGAATGCAGTCGAGTTTTCAGTTTCAGTAAGACAGCCGCATCTAATGCTGCATATTCTAACTGAGCCGTTGAAAGTTTACCTGCAAAATTACTAAACTGTAAACTTTTATCAAGTTTAATCTTTAAAAATTCCCAAGCTAAAGATTGAAGATCATGGTCTTTCTTAAGTCCTGAACGTAACACTTGACTGGCTAACATTACATCAAAAAAAGGCCCTGACGGACGGAGATTTGCCATTTCTAGCATTTGCCAATCAAACTTAGCATTTTGGAAAATTTTCAGCGCACGGCTATTGAGGAGTTTTTTTAAAAGTTGACATCCCCTCGTTCCCATAGCAGTTAAATCAATAATTACAATAGGATATTGAGGGACAGCAATTTGAATCAAACAAATCCGATCTATGAAGGGATCTAGTCCGGTTGTTTCAGTATCAATAGCCAGAACAGAAGCGTTCATTAAAGGAAATAGAGTCTTTTTAAGCTGATCATGATTAGTAATAAAATTGTATTTCATAAGCAGGAGGTGGATAAGAAAAGGGTAAAAAAATTAGAATTCAGAAGCTTTATCAATTACAATGAGGTAAGTCTCAACTGTAACCGGACGAAGAGTACCCCAAAAAATTTCTAAAGGGAGTTTGATTACGTTGGCTTTCGTTTGTTTAAGAAATCCTCGGAAAGTTTGCGCTCGTTCATCGTTTTTGATATTCATTGAATTACTGACAACGCTAACCAACCGACCAGAAGATGCTAAAAACAGGTGATAAGCGCGTTGAATCATCGCTAAATCAATTCCCCGAACTTTATTAGTAGAAAAGGGAGGATTCATTAGAATCCGATTGTATTGGCGTTGAGGTTGAGATGTTAAGAAATCACACCCCACTAAATTAAATCCTTTTTGAAAAAGAATCTGACGCAATAGAAAGTCAATTTCAATCACATCTACAATTGCACCCGCTTGAACCATTGCTTCAGCTAAAACCCCATCTCCCGCCGTCGGTTCTAAACCATATAATCCTGGGGTAATCTGTGCTTCTTTCAGCATGATTTCAATCAGTTGAGGGGAAGATGGGAACCAAGAGTAAGGCGGAGTTTCTTTAACTTTCTGATACAGAATTGTCTCCACTAAAGATATATTTTCCATTGTTCAATGATTTAAACAAGCTATGCAAAATTTTATTGAAACTATTAAATTTCAATTTCAGCAATATCTGTTATTACCAATTTTGAAATTCAAGACTCGATAAATCCTGACTTTTATGCCAATTTCGTAATAACTTAAATTTTGTTGTTTCTTTGCGACACTGATGAATCTGGCGAAATATCCGTTGTCGCCAACGATTAACTTCTTTATCTACAGCTAAAACAAGATGGTAATAATTCACAAGTCAACTCCTAATATGGTTTTACGTTGTGAATCCGCCGATAGGCGGGATTTTAATTCCTCCTATTGGCTGAAAGATCTGATCAATATGGGTCGTTAAAGTAAGTTATAAATTTCATTCACCCTATCGATTCCTGTTATGAACAACTCCAACAATACCGATCCAAATGAATTGGGTTATAGCAATTCAGGCTACGGCGGCTATAACAATAATCAGCAATCAAAGCCTTATGGTGTACCTGATCAGTTTGCAGATGGCTATCAAGAAAACGTTTTTGAGGGAGATTTGAACTTAGCAGATACCCCTTGGACAGAAACAGCATCTAATCCTAACCCTCAATTTAATAGCGGGAGCAAAAATTCCTTGGGTTATTCATCAAATTTTGAGGGAAATGACCTGGAATTGTAAAGCAAAACAATATCAAGAGTGACTAATCACATCAAAATAATCCGATCTATCAATGAGCAGAAGATTATTATTAAAATCGGGGCTATTCTTGGCAACTTTCAGTTTAACGTTATTCCTTTCAACGGGTTTTAATCAATCCGAATTAACTGCAACCCAAATTAATATTGATGCAGCCGAACTACCGACTCGAATTTTAGAAATCCCTAGTGTTGATCAACAAGGAAACTCCACTTCCACTCATGCTCTTGTCCCTGATTGGACACAAATTTCTTTTTCCCAAATGCCCCCTATTAGTCAATCCGGTTCTAATCAAACCAAAGGGCAAGAAACTGAACTTAATCGAACCTGGACAACAGGACAAACACCCGATCAATTTCTAACATTAGGAGATATCAGCCTAGCATTAAAACCAGAGCTTTTGTCAGTGGGTTTTATTGCACAGCAAACAGGACTAAATTTAGAGCAGGTTGCTTTAAGCGCTTTCCCCCTAATCGGTCAACAAACTTTAAACCAACTCATTGAAGCAATTCCCCTTTTAGCTCAATTCAAAGTTGAAGAAATTGCACCAGTAGCAGACCTATTCACCACCCAAGCTGCTAATCTTAATTGGAGGAATCAAACGTTAACTCAGGTACTCAGTAGCAACCCCCAACTTGGAGAATTGAAACTCGGACAAATTGATTTGTCTTCCTATTCAATGTCTTCTCTTCCTAACTTAGAAAGTACCCAACTCGGTGCGTTGTCAGGATGGCAAACCACTCCCATTCAAGATGTACCAGGACTGAACACCTTACCCCTGTCTGATTTTCCCAATTCTGTGACTGAATTTGGTGATTTAGTCCTGCGAATTGATACTATTTATGGCCCCGCAGAAGGACGAAGAACCAACACCATTTCGGGTTCTGATGTTCAAGGGTTTTCTGTTAATTGTCAAGGGAGTCAATGCGCTTACATCGAACTGGATGATTTAGAAAATATCGGTCGCAGTGCGCGGGGTTCTTTGGAAGGGAAACAATGGATTAGTGGGAAATACCAAGAAGTTGAAGGCGGTTGGGGTTGTCTTCAGGGAATCAACGGAGGTAAGGAACCCACAGGTAGATTACCTTTTGGTAGTGCTTTTAAAGTTGTTGTGATGGAACCCGACGAACAAACCGACACCGTATCAACTGCTTTATTCTTTCGGTTCTGTTCTCCCTGTGGTTGTTCTCCCTATTTTATTGGCCCTGTTCCCTTCTTCACCTATCGAGTCAATTCTCCCATTTTTGTTGGAGTGTTAGAACCCTCACCGTCTGGATTTTCCTCAATCCCAACACAAGCAGATGTTTCAACAGAATCTTCTGTTATGTCCCAAAAGAATTCGCTTTCTCCACCTTCTCGTCAGACTCAATCAAAGTTAACTTATGGGCAGGTGCAAGGCGTTAATATTGAAGTTTTATCTGAAGCGATCACAAGTTTAGAAAGCAGCAATTTAGACTTAGCCATTGGCCCTTATGTTTGTGCAGATAACAATCGCAATTGCGGTATGGCTTTAGGCAAATATCAATTCATGAGTTACAACGAATACGCAAGCGGTGTGATTGCTTCAAAACCTGGAGGAGAAATATTTTTAGCCCAACTTGCTAAGGGATATCAACCGACAGAAACAGAACTATTTCAATATTTTCCTCCTGCGGATCAAGAGGCGGCATTTGTCCAAAGTCTCATTGATAAACTTAACACCACCGTTGCAGAAATTGACCCAACAACAGGGCAATTGTTTGAGGGTGAACGCTTAATTGAACGAGTTGCTCAAAAACACTTTGGTGGTGATTCTTCTCAGGTTGATGGTCAAGCCACAGATGCTTTTGGTCGGTTGACCTTAAAAAGTTATGGTCTTGATGTCTTAGGACGTTATCGAGTTAATGGTGGAACCGTTATTAGCACTAATACCCGCTTGAATAGCCAGTGATTAATTCGTTAAGGAGGCTAAAGAAATGTTACTGAAAAACAGACAAAAACCCAAAATTATTGTTTCTAATCATTCGATTAATTCTCGATATCGAGCATTAAAGCTTGTGTATCGACCTCAAAATATAGAACCTAAACCGCCTCGTTCTTTTTTATGGGTAGGAAGATGGTTTCGGTTTGGAGTGGCGTTATTTCTGTTTTTATCAATGCTATTAGGAACAAGCGGTTGTAGTTCAAACTCGACATCAGCATCTTGGTTAAAAGCCACTGAAATTGTTCCAGTTGATTTAGTCAAAAGAGTGATTACTGAAAATTCTCAACTCAATCCTGAAGAAGTTTTATCCAGTGTAAACGCTTTTACGGTAAAAGGAAAAGCAGGTCAGTTAATTGTTTTTAGCTTCAATCATCAAGGAGTATGTGGAAAAGCCAAGTGTTTATATGTTGGTTATTTAATTTCTAAAAATACTACCCCTGTTCCTGTATTAGCAACCTATCTTAACCCTAACTTACCTCCCCAAACTCCATTATTTAAGATCATGCGAGATCCTTCCCTCTCCTCGGATTTACCTTGCTTACAGATACAGCAATCGATGGGAAAGAGTATGCGACAGAGTAAATGGTGTTTTAATAATCATCAATACCAAATTGTACAAACTTCTGTGATTGAATCTACGGCTCAACAAAAGTAAAGAAAAAAATTCCCTCGTCCTAATGGAGAAAGGGAATTTTATATTAGATAATTGAAGTTAGCTTTATTCATCCTGATCTAGATCAAGATCTTCATCAAATTCATCCAAATCTAAATCTTCATCAAACTCATCATCTTCTTCAACAACAGATGCAATAATCTTACGAGGAGGTTTAGAGGAAGCGATTGCTTTTTTCCCAAGTTCTTCTTCAGCAAAAGAGGGAGGAAGAACTTGAATTTGAGGTTCAGATGTTCCAGGTAATGCAGGTGTTTCTGTAAACCCTAAAATGGTATCATGCAGCCCCCAAATTGACTTTTTCTGCTGAGTTTTTCCTAAATAGAGGGAAGGAAAATTGTTAACGGTTGGCTTAATATAGCTAACAGTTTTACAGCAGTAGCTTTTATTAGAACCTTCACCTTCCTTAACTCCCTTGAATTGTACATCAAGAATACCCAGACTGCGCCATTTATCGTTTTTGCTACTAAACGGAATATGCAAGTAGTCAGAAAAGGCTTTCTCCAGTAAGCGATAAAATTCTTCTCGAACCGCCTTAAAACTCCACAATGCAACATTCTTAAACCTAACAACAATCGGATTATTGTGTAAAGGACGGTTCATTTCATCTAAAAAGACGAGCGCGTGTTCACTCACAACATCCATTGTCTTTTTGTTCAGTTGACTTTTGTATTCTTCATACAAGCCAACAACACTACCTCCTAAATCAGGAATATCGTTTTTATAACGAATGTATTCAGGAATAAATGCTAATACACAAAAGCGACATTTAGACAGTAATAAACCCGTTACGTCTTCTGTTAAACTAATGGTTGTCATTTCCTCATCGGTTGGGAAAACTAACCAATTCGCTTTTTCTAATTGATCTTCGGGAATCAAAATACCCGCAACTTGTTCATTAACAACAATCCCATAGGGAAGAATGGGTCGTCTAACAAAATTGTAACGGGATTCTAAAAGTTCTGAGTCAATTTCAAAATTAAGGTTTTCGGGCTGTAAAGAAGTTTGATCTTCAGCCATTTTTAGATTCGTAGAGCTTTTAGCTCTAACTTTACCATTCGTCTTAACCATTTAAAAACAGAGATAAATTTTCCGCCCTTACAAGGCGGTAGCCTCCCCTTAACAGTTATCAGTTATCAGTTATCTGTTAACAGTTATCAGTTAACAGTTAACAGTTGGGAGTTATCAAGCGATTATTTTAATTCATTCTTGAGGTGTAATTCTAATTCCAATTTAATCTGTCCTGGGTTTGAATGGTGAATTGATCTTCATTCGGTAGATTAAAGATAATTTATTTAAGTTGCACTATGAATAATTTTAATCCGATTTTGGCTCAGACTTCTCAAAAAACAGAACAACCCCTTCCTTTATTTTCACTAGATTTTAAAGGATTGTTTCAAGAGTATAATAACCCAGAAGGATATTTAACCCTAGGGATGTTTATTGTTCTACTGGTAGCCTCTCGATTTATAGGCGGAAGTCGAGGAAAAATCACCACCGGAAAACAATGTGGAACCCTGGAAAAAGTAGGTGCAACTCGGTTAGCACTTCAACAAATTAAAGAGAATAAACATAATAAAGTAACGTTGTGGTGTGGGAGTCCTCGCTATTGGTGGCGGGGATTAAAATTAAGAGGTTTTGTAGCAACTTTTCAAACTGCTTTAGGAGCTAGTCCAACGGTTTGGTTACCCCATGCAGAACGCTCAATTTTAGTGATAGGAGCGCCGGGATCTGGTAAAACATTTTCAACGATTGATCGAGCAATTGAAAGTGCAATGGTGCAAGGATTTCCGATTCTTCTTTATGATAAAAAAGGAGATCAACTTAAACTTCATGCTCCTTTAGCCGCGCGTTACGGTTATAAAGTTTGGGTGTTTGCACCTGGGGAAGCTTATTCCGGTGTAATTAATCCCCTCGATTTTATGAAATCTCCTCAAGATTCTGTAATGGCGGGAGAAATTGGTCAAGTTATTAATCGTAATGCAAGTTCTAATCAAGGAAAAAGTGATGAATTTTTCTCAAAAGCGGGAGATTTATTAGCGAAAGCTTTACTACAATTAGTGAAAGGTTCAAAGTATCCTGATATGGCAATGCTGTATGCAATTTTGAGGTTGCCGAATTTAGTCAAAAGGCTTGATTATGCGATTCAATCTCGGCAAATTGATGAGTGGGTAGCCACGAGTTTTAATCAGTTTTTGAGTGCGAAAGATGCGGAAAAAACCATCTCAGGAATTCTAACAACCGCCGCCGGAACGTTTAGTAATTTTATTCAAGCTGATTTACTGCGAGCTTTTTTGGGGAAATCGGATATTCCGACTCGGCTTGAAGGTCGTCAAATGATCATTTTTAAACTTGATGATGAGCGACGCTCTGTTGTTGGGCCTTTGTTGGCGGCGGCTATTCACTTGTTAGTAGTTTCTAATTTAAGTCGTCCCCGAAAAGATCCGTTGATTATTTCATTGGATGAATTTCCATCGATTCGATTAGAACGGATGCCACAATGGATTAATGAATATCGTTCTAATGGAGCTTGTTTTCTGTTAGGAATTCAAAGTTTGGAACAACTTTATGAAGGATATGGGGAGAAAATGGGAGCAGCGATCGCCTCTGCTTGCAGTACCCACATTCTATTTAACCCTGGGAATACGGACACGGCAAAAAAATATTCAGAGCGTTATGGTGATCAAGAAGTTTTGATCAAAAGTAAGTCTACCAGTCGTTCTTTTGGCGGTCAATCTGCCAGTAATCGCTCAATTAGTTGGAACGAATCTCTACAAAAAATGCCTTTATTTTCCATTGACGAAATTTTGCGATTTCCCCAAGGACGATGTGTGATTACTAATCCCGGTTACAGTTCCGGTGGCGAAGGGTCGATTCCTTACGCACTGACTATTCCTATTCCTAAAGCGGATTTGAAGCGCAAAGATGAAAGTGAGGCGTTGTGGGATGAACAAGTTAGACCTCGTTTGGAAAGCCGGGTTAAATTGACTGATCTGGAGGGACTTACCGCCGCATTATACGAGCGCATTGAGGAGGCTGAACGGATGTTACCGTTACCTGATCCGGGGGGAAATGTTCCCCCGCAATCGCCAGACACATTGGAGGTAAACCGCAATTACGGCTCAGATCCTTTAGATGCGATCGCTCATCAGACAGGACGTTCTAAACGAGTGTTTTCCGCTGGGGGGATTGGGAAACGCGAAGAGTGATCCTTCACCAATGGAAAATTTTCCATTAAGGTTGGGGATTAGTTAAGAGCAAGTTGACTAAGTTGTTTGAGAATCTGAAGAACCTGGTGCAAATCATTACCCGGATTGCGGAGTTCAAAAACTTTAGAATTTGCGTATTTCCAGTTGTCCTCTTTAACTAATTTAATCAAGGTAAAACTTCCCCCAGTTGAAAATAAGCCATAGCAAGTTTTTTTTGCTATGTCTTATTTATTTTGTTGCCTATTTATTTTTAAACAGAAATTTATAAATTCTTGAAAACTAAGTAAGTGATCTGAATTGGTCTCAATTCTCGCTCTGAGTTGTTTAAGGTAATATTCTTCTTGTACTTCCTTGGGTCTATATTTCTTATAAGACAGATTAGGAACGCCCATATCACTTTCATAATAATAGTTATTCTGGATTACCGCATCAAAACTATTTACTTCTGTCAAATCGGGAAGAAGTACAGATAACCACTTCTTATAAACAATCGGTTCTGTCTTCCCTTCAAATACAAAATAGAGGTTCATATTACGACTGTTGTTCGAGAATTCTAGTTAATTGAATAAATGCGTCTTGTTTAGATTTACCCAGATGATAATCTGAAGCATTACAAATGCTAATGTGTCCGCCCTGCCGGGTCACTATTTTCCAATATTCATACGGAATATTATTGATAATGTAAGGGTGATGACTGGTGGCAATAAATTGTAAGGTTTTATTTTCGTGGATAAGGTCATCAGTCAATATGTCAATACAATTTATCCCTAAACTATTCTCAAATTCATCAATCAATATTACCGACCCTTCATTGGCAAGAAAAATTTCACTAATATGAATAATTGTGCGTAACATACCAGAAGACATCCTATCTTCTCTAATCCATTTGTGGACAGCTTTTTGTTTGATATAAATAACAGGAACATTGTCAGAGATTTTTTTTAGTACATCATCTGTTTCAAGTGGTTCAATCTTTATATTTTCCACTTGTGGAAAAATTTCAATAAATGTCAATTTAATCTTATCAAAAATATCTAATTTATTTTCATAAGTCAGATACAGTTTAGTCCTAATATCTTCATCACTATTTACTATACTCTCTAAAGTTTTATACTTGCTTTTAAGAGAATGCAAAGATTTTTCCTGAATTCTAAGGGGGAAACCACCGTGTCTTGTGTGGTCACGATATTCTATTTTATTTAAGGCATCAAAGGCTTTCTTAATAATAGGTTCTTCTTTAAAAATATATATTATTGATTGATGGGAAGAAAGTTTGGGCATGGGGCTATTTCTAAACTTTATTTCTTCTTGGTTTCGCTCACTTAAAATCTCATCTTTTGAACTTAGTTTCTCATAAATTAATGATGGCTTTTCTTTATCATCTTGGTTTTCTTTTTCAGCATCATCAAAATTGAGTTGATTTTTTTCAACAGTAGCAAAGCTACCTTCCCAAACAAATTCAGTCCCATCTACGGTAGAAAATATGATTTCCCATTCAAACCCATTTATAGCTTTTCCATTTGCAATATGTCTTAAATCGATAATGGCACGTAGAATTTGGGTTTTGCCTGCACCTGATATACCTACTAAAAGGATTAAATTTGATGAAAACTTGATTTCATTAAAATCCCAACCCAAAAAGTTATTCTTTACTTGCAATGAAATAATCTTCATAAATTTTAAAATTTTTGCCTAGATCTCTAAGTAACTTTAAACAAACCTATATTAAGCGAAAATTGCTGATGTTTGCCAACTTACCTAATCAGGTAATTTTTTACCTGGAAAACACAACTATATCTAAAACGCTTGTTCAATAGCTCGATGTGCTAATTCAATTTGTTCGACTGCATCAAGATAAGTTAAAGTGGCTGCATCCCAAGACAACCGTTTTTGCATTCGGTTTAAGATCATTTTTCCAAACTCATGCACAGTATCAAAGCGTTGCAATCTGAGAATTCGCTCTGCAACTTGGCAAAAATCTGGTTGAGGATTTTCAATCACTTCAACATCAGATAAAAGCAGCGATAAAATCTCGCTTCCCATATCAACCTTGACGGTCATTCCTACGGCTGTAATTCGACCCCAAAATCCATTCCATTTCCGTTGAGGAATTCTCTCTTTCGGTACTAAAGGAATTTTAATGATCACCCAAGTTCCAATGGCGGGAGTGCATTCTTGTTGAGTTGTTTTAATATCATCTGGTTTGTCGGTTAGGGATTGATTTTCTGCGGAAGTTGGGGATTGTGAATCGGGTTCTGCTTTCATATCAATGAAGTTAAAAATTGTCTGCGCTTTGAGCAAAATTTTAGCTTGTTTGGGGGTTTTTGCTGCACCGGTGGCGATCGCATCAAGAATCATTTTCCGTTTCTCCTCTGGTATCTTCGCCAACTGATACCCCGCATCAATACTTTGCTGATTCATCATCTCCAGCCAAACCTCTGCCAGTTTAGGTTCATCGATGTGGAGGAGATCCGCCGCTTGAATCGCTACACGCCCTTTTCTGTAAGTTCTGCCACAGCCTAACCCCACAATCGCTGCCACAATATTCTCAGTCAGTTGCATTTGTTTTCCATTCAAATTCAAATTAAACCTCGCCAATGGAAAATTTTCCATTGAAGAATGTTGAGGGTTTTGGGATGAAACTGTAATTTCTGAGTCGGAAGTGCGTGGCGTAGTTTGAAAAGCGTAACAATTTCTGAGTTTGCGGGCGAGGGGTTCTACAATCATACCTTCTCGAATTTTCTGCACCGTTGTCTGTTGGCGCTGACGGTTTTCTGCAATCAAGATAAATAATTCCTCGTCTTCGCTTTCAAAGTGACAGACTTGAACCGGAGCTTTTTCCCACCCCAACGCCAGCAAGGTTCGCCAACGCCGATGACCGCTAATAATCGTTCCATCGGTTTTGATCAGCAAAGGACGAACATAACCTTTAAGGGCGATCGCCTCCATCAAATCCGTCAGATTCTCGTTGCGACCGTAAATCGCCTCATTGCGGGGATGGGGTTTGAGGTGATTAAGCGGAACGTACTCAATCACATCAAAGCTTTTCAGCGACTGCGTTTGGCTTGTATTCATGATATCGCCCTGACGTTTATTTGGGGATTGAGCTTGCTGCCAGTCTCTCCTTAAGATAGCATAATAATCATACGTTTCATAAAGATCATACTTTTAGGCGAATTAGGGTGATCGTTACGGGTAGAGACGCGCCTGGGCGGAGCCATGCCGATAGGCTATTGGCGCGTCTGTACAGGAGATGTCGCGAAAATGCCTCAGAAAGTGCAATATAGTAACAGAGGTGCGATTCGTTTAACCTAAAATAAGCTGAAAAGCTTATGGGGAGGTTAACCCAGTTATAAAGACTGGTGATAACTGATTACATTTATGGGTGAACTGCCGTGCAGTAAGTCCCATCCCTCAAGTGCTGAGGTGAAAGCATAACCCCTAGTTTGACTGGGTAGCAACCATCAGGCTAAAGCGGGGTTAAAAGGTAGAACTGCTGGAAGCCAAATCCGGTAACTATCGAGCAAGAAGTCAATGCGTAGCGAAAGCAAAGATGTGTCCGAACCATCGTTACTATAAATGGTGTAATGGCTAAATCAAAATAACCCGTTGAAAAATACGGTAAAAGACTGATTAGCACCAAGCCAAAAGGCAAGGGACGCGGGCATAAGCGGTTTTCTGTCCGACTTATAAGCACAGCCCAATAAACCCGGTGGATAGCATCACGCTAAAGACTTCAAACAAATGTGTAATCGGAACGAAGTAATCCCCATATATCTCTGGAGAGGTCGTGCGTCCAGTAAGTAGCTAACGAACGATATATAGGGAAGGGATGGTGTCAAAAGCGAATGCCCTTGGTAATGCAAGGGATATGCTGACAGACGCTCGGTAATTCCAAAGAAATAGAACAAGTAGCAATATATATGTCTAAAACGCTGAATAAAAATCAGACGGTGGAATGGAACGAAATCAATTGGCGTAAAGCTGAAAGATTGACGTTCAAGTTGCAAAAGCGCATATTTCGAGCGAGTGAACGAGGTGATGTTAAAGCAGTTCGTAAACTTCATTCATACCCTGATTAATTCTTGGTCGGCAAAATGTATTGCGGTTCGTCGGGTAACACAAGATAACCAAGGCAAAAATACGGCTGGAGTGGATGGAATTAAATCTCTGACCCCGAAGCAACGTATGAACCTTGTAGGACGATTAAAGTTAACCAATAAGGTAAAACCAACTCGCAGAGTTAACATTCCCAAACCTGGTACAACCGAAACCCGTCCATTAGGGATACCCACAATTAACGACCGCGCATTACAAGCGTTAGTAAAACTAGCGTTAGAACCAGAATGGGAGGCTAAATTTGAGCCAAACAGTTATGGTTTCAGACCAGGACGTTCCTGCCACGATGCAATCGGAGCAATATTTGCCAATATCAAGCAAAAAGCCAAATACGTGCTAGATGCTGATATTACTAAATGCTTCGACCGCATAAACCACAAAGCGTTAATCTCCAAAATAAACACATACCCTACATTAAACCGCCTACTCAAAAGATGGCTCAAAGCAGGATATATGGACGGAAAAGAACTTTTTCCTACTAATGAGGGTACACCACAAGGCGGGGTAATTTCACCCTTACTTGCAAATATTGCCCTACATGGTATGGAAGAAAGAGTCATGCAATATGCAGAAACTCTAAAAGGGAAAAAATTGGCTAACCGTCAATCTCTTAGTTTAATCCGTTACGCTGACGACTTTGTAATAATCCATGAGGATTTAAAAGTTGTCAAGAAATGTCAAGAGATAATCGTTAAATGGTTAAGTGACATGGGATTGGAATTAAAACCAAGTAAGACAAAATTAACCCATACCTTCAATGAAATTGATGGAAATGTTGGGTTTGAGTTCCTAGGATTTCATATACAACAACACAAAGTAGGTAACTACTTAAGTGCCAAGAATCCCCAGGGAAAAATACTGGGTGTTAAAACATTAATTACACCCTCAAAAGCCAAAATCAAGACTCATCTTGTCAAAATAGCTGAAGTAATAAAAACTCATAAGAACGCCCCACAAGCTGCTTTAATTAGTAAGCTGAATCCAATGATTAGAGGGTGGTCAAATTATTATTCAACAGTGGTTAGTAAAGAAACCTTCTCAAAGGTTGACCATCTAACCTATGATAAGCTAAGAGCCTGGGCAAGAAGGAGGGGAAAAGGGAGCATCAATAAAGACAAATACTGGAGAACAGTAGATGACAAAAATTGGTGTTTCAGTACAGAAGATGGATTAAAATTACTCACCCATAACAATACGCCAATCGTCAGGCATACAAAGATTAAGGGTGAAGCTAGTCCGTTTAATGGAGATTGGACTTACTGGAGCAAACGTAGAGGCGAATATCCTGAGACTCCTAACAGAGTCTCCAAATTAATCAAAAAACAAAAGGGTATTTGTACTCACTGTGGTTTGTATTTCACAAGTACAGACATTGTAGAAGTTGGGACACAATTAAACCAACATCATTAGGTGGAAAAGACACCTATGATAATTTACAACTTCTACACAAACATTGTCACGACACAAAAACGGCTCAAGATGGCTCCTTAACTAAAAACAAGGTTAATCCCTTAGAACAAGTTGAGAATTACGACATCAATCCGTTTTGAATCGTACCAATAACAAAAGTGGAAATATCAAGGAGCCGTGTGAGGCGAAAGTTTCATGCACGGTTCTGAAGGAGAGGTAGGAGTGGTAACGCTCCTATCGACTCTAACGATTCGCAAGGAGGATGCAATGGCAAGAAAACGAATTACCTTATCTTTAGATGAAGATTTGCTGGAACGAATCAAACAAGCGGCGCAAAAAGATGACCGCAAAATCAGTAATGAGGTGGAGAGAATCTTAATCAAGCACTATCCCCCAGAGCAGAATTTTGCTCAATCCGTTACCAGTTAATCACCAGCCAATTAACTAAAAAGTAATATGAAATTTGATAGTAATAACAATTCGATATTAATAAAAAACAAAGCTTTCCCATTCTGGGGGTAATATTGACTAAATGGGGTTCTCTTATCAATAATTTAAGTACCACAAATCAAGGGGATAAGAGAACTGAATTTTGTATAATATTGTTGTCCCAGAGAGCAATTTTAGAATCAGATTCCTGAGTAAGTTTGTCATCACCGCAAACCAGAACAAGTAAAACCAGCCCAATACATCGGATGAGAAAAAGGGTATTCTTCAGAACAAAGAGAGTTGAGCCTTTTTATCGCCCTGTAGATTTTCATCGCAATTTCATCACGCTTTCCGTTTTCTTGGTTAAATTTCAGATTCAGCATTTCTGATAGATTTTGTTTGTAGCGAGTCTTGAATTTTTCTCCAGTAAGAGTCCGCAGTTCTTGTTGTGCTATTTGTAAAGCAGCAGGGCGACTCATTCCTTGTTTTCGATATTGATAATAAAGAATGCAAAATATCGCGGTTGCTAATTCATCTACTGACCAAAGGGTACTAACAACACTTCTAGCACCCGCACATAAAAACCCAAACCCAATAGTTAAGATATCATCCGTAATCTCTGGATTTCCTAAATTCGTTTCGCAGCAAGAGAGAAACACTTCTAAAAGGTCGGGAACTCGCCAGCTTGGGGTTAATAATTCCCCTAATGTTAGTGTCTCACCATTTGCTAAGAGCAAGATTGAGCCTAACGGTTGTTCCAGGTTGGATGCAGCATGATGGCTGGAATGCAAAACTTGAACTTGCTCCTGTTTCACTAATTGACGATAGTTATCTTTCGTAGCTTGGCGACTTCCTTTTAAGCGCAACTGAGGGGGAATGTCATACAATTTTGCAATTTCTTCACATTCAAAACTAGCACAGGGTAAGTCATCAGTCGCATCTTCTACTGTACCATACTTTAGAGAAGTTTCTACAGAAGGACGTTTTTTGCAAAAGTCTAAAACTTGACAACTAGGAGCATAGCGAATAAGAAATTTATCACCTAAATATTTATTTTCTCCAATGGGGAAAGCAGAAAAAGGCATCATGTGTAGGTAGATATGGGGGACTAATATCAGTTCTTCAATTCCCTTTAAATGATCATTAATTAGTTTAGTGAGTTGTAGGTGTTGAGCGAGTTCTGTTAAAAAATTTCTAATATTATTTTCCCAAGTTAGATTGTCATTTTTATAAACAGATAACCAGTGTTCGACAATCCATTTTTGCAAGTTTTGTATGCTTTGTCCGGTACAGGTGTGTAAGTTAATCTCGTTTTGTCGTAGCACAAAAATATGGGTGTCGCTGCTAGTTGTGTAGAAACTGAGGAGAGCAGTTTTAGGATTATCGATCAGTCGTCGCATATCAGTCAGGTTAAGAGGACTGACTTGAATCTGTCCAGCCAGCACTGGGTCTAGTTTTCGGAGTTTTTGCCAGACCTTTTGTTTCTCAGTTTCCAAAGCCGCTATGGTTTCTTTTTCTGCTTCTATAACAGCAGGATTGCTTGATTTAGTTCCCAGTTCAAGCATTTCCTCAGTGTTGCTTAAATTGTTTCTATGACGTATGTAGATATATTCAAGTTGTTGTTGTAGAGATTCATATTCCTCTAAATACTGATGAATTTCCCAAAGAATTTCTTCACCAGAATCAAAATCATTACTTGCCATTAAATCTACAAGCTGTTTTGCTCGGGAACGCTCGGCGTATTGCAGCGCTTTACCAAGTTGTCTATCATTGATACAAGCTTGCACCATTTTTTCGTATATGCCTTCAGTGGTGAAACTAGCCACCAGTTCTTGACGTTGTAATTCGGAACTTATGTAAGTACGAACCTGTTCAAGACCATCAATAGCAGCAGCATAACCTTGAATTGCTTCTGGCCATAATCTAGCATTAAAAGCCGTATTGCCCAAGTCTCGCCCAATTTTTAAGTTTTCCCAGGGAAAAGCAGTAGAATTAATATTCTCTAAGGCATCTTGGAAAGTTTTTATGGCTTTCGCAACTTGTCCGTTCTGTTCGTAAACTTGTCCTAAATTACCTTGAAGCGTAAGCCATTGGTGTGGAAAAGCTTTGCGGGTAAAAACCTGAGAAGCATTGTCATAAAATAAAAGTGCTTGTTTCAGATTTTCTCTTCGTTCGCCAAGAATGCGCTCTTTGTAAGCACTTCCTATGTTCATTTGTGTAATTGCCCATCGTTCTGGAAAAGCTTCGCGAGTAAAAACTTGTGCAGCATTTTCATAGCAAGTGATATCTTGAGCTTGGTTTTCAGACTGCTCTCCTGATTTATGCTGAGAGTAAAGTCTTCCAAGATTAATTTGGGTGACAGCCCATTGTTCTGGGAAGGCTTTACGAGTAAAAACCTGCAAAGCATTTTCGTAGTAAATGATAGATTTTTCTCTGGTTTTGGCTGAGTTATTGGGAGAGGGAAATTGGCAGGCACTTGCCAAGCTTATTTGGGTTTCTGCCCATCGCTCTGGGTAAGATTTGCGGTTAAAAATTTGTAGGGCATTTTCGTAGCAGGCGATAGCTTGTTCTAACTCTTCCACTTGACCTGCAAGAACCCGCTTTTGATAAACATTCCCCAAGTTATGTTGAATTATTGCCCATTGTTCTGGAAAAGCTTCACGGGAAGCAATCTGCAAAGCATTTTTGTGATGTACAATGGCCTGTTCCAGATTTTTCAGTCGATCTCCACAGATGCGCTCATAGTAAGCAACTGCTAAACCGTTTTGGGCGTTTACCCAATCTTCAGGAAACGCTTCGGAAGTAAGTATAAGCAAAGCACTTTTATAGCAGGTAATTGCCTGTTCTAAATTCTGTGATCGATCCCCGCAGATACGATAATTGTAGGCATCTCCCAAGGTTATTTGAGTTATCGCCCAACTTTGTGGGGATATTTTTCTGGTATGAACGTGCAAGGCACTTTCACAGTAGGTAATAGCTCGTTCTAAATTTTCAATACGTTTTCCTAAAATACGGTCTATGTAAGCACAGCCTAAATTATGTTGAATATTAGCCCAATCTTGGGGAAATTCTTCACGAGTAATAACCTGTAAAGCATTTTCAAAACAGATAATTGATTGCTCTATGTTTTCATCCCGTTGTCCATCGAGTTTCTTTAGATAGACATTTCCTAGAATATTTTGAGTGCGTGCCCAAAGATCCGGAAATTTTGTCTGAGTATCAATCTGTAAGACTTGATGACAGCAGGCAATGGCAAATTCTAAATTTTTAGAGCGAATACCATGAAGGCGTTGCTGATAAATTGCTGCCAAAGTATTTTGACTCAAAATCCACAATTTTTGAAGGACTTCATGATTACACACCTGTAAGGATTTTTTGACGCAGATAATAGCTTTTTCTTGATTTTCAGCCCGATCACCTTGCAAACGTTCTAAATAAGCAAGAGCTAGATCATGTTGAGTTGTTGCCCATTCTTCAGGAAATAGTTCATCAGTATAAATTTGCAAAGCATTTTTATAACAAACAATCGCTTGCTCGATATGATTAGGTCGATCTTCGCTAATGCGATTGCTAATTTCATTTCCTAATCTAAGTTGAACCCCTGCCCAGTCTTCCGGAAACTCTTCCCGGGTATAGACTCGCAAAGCGTTTTGGAAACAAGAGATCGCTAGTTCAGTTTTCTCTGAAGACTTCCTTAAAATACGGTGTCTGTAGGCAATACCTAGACCATATTGAGTCATAGCCCACTGTTCGGGAAATGCTTCATAAGTATAAACTTGCAAAGCATTTTTATAATGGGTAATTGCTTGCTTAATATTTTTTGCTTTATTTCCGTGATTACGATAGAAGTAAGCCTCTCCTAAAGTGGCTTGTGTTAAAGCCCATTGTTCCGAAAAAGCTTCAGGAGTAAGAACTGATAAACAGTTTTCATAATAGTGGATAGCTTGCTCGATATTTTCAGCTTTGTTCCCCTTAAGTCTAATAGAGTACAACTCTGCCAAAAAACCTTGACTAGACATCCAAAGCAAAGGAAATTCTTCAGGTGTGTACACTTTGAGAGTGGCAGTGAAGCATCTTATGGCTTGCTCTTGGTTGTCCAGTTGTTCTCCTCTGATGCGCTGACGATAGGCTTTACCTAGACCTAATTGAGTCGCTGCCCATACATCTGGAAAATTTTCACTGGTGCATACCTCCAAAGCCTCAGAACAATGATGTATTGCTAATTCCAAATTTTCGGATCGGTCTCCTCTAATGCGGTTAAAGTAAACAAAACCTAAACTTTTTTTAAGACTAGCCCATTCTCTAGGAAATTTTTCACGATGAATAATCGGCAAAGCTTTCTCACAGTAAATTAAGGATTTTTCAATATTATTAGAGCGATCACCTGGGAGAAAATTTACATAAAATGAAGCCAAATAATTTTGAATTTTTGCCCAATTTACTAAGGCTTCGTTTGATACTTTTCCCCTATCTAGCAGTTCGGTTGCGATTTGTTCCATCATTTGTACTAAGCCAGAGTCAATTAAATCTCGGTTGACACTCACAATCTCCATTGTTTTGTTAGTAGGAGAGTTTAATAAGGTTTGGATGAAATCGAAATAGGCTTTTTGCCTCTTTGAATTCATAACTGATCTCCTGTACAAATTGGCTTTTTTTAAGTTGATCTTCACTGTAATATTTTGTTTTTACTAAATCTTATTCAGCATTACCCCAAATTTCAGCTAATTTTTTCGCTAACTCTCTTGCCAAACTCAATAATTGGCTATATTCCGAACCCCCATTTGCAGAACGAAAATTCTTGTTCTGTGCCGTTGGCGTACTTCCTGCTAAAATATCTGCCAATTCATAGGGCAATGTTGTTGCAGGATTGTTTTGATAAGCTGTATTAAATTGTTCGACAATTTCTGATATTGGGCTATTTTCCAGTCTTTCTCGTACTCGCACTGCAACTGGATCGTCACTATCTAAAAATGTAGTTAATGCTGTTATGGGGTCATTATTGGAAGCAGAAGCAACTATTTCTTCATAACTATCAATAGCTATCAACTTAACATCTAATACAGGAAATCCAGCTAATTCCTTCATTTCTCCTGATTTGAACAGGGCTTCTATCCGTTTAAATCCTTCTAAATCTCCTTCAAAACCGATAATTATAGAGCCTTCAGTAGTGTAGACATACTTATGATTATTACTTTGAGCCAGTTGAAAAACTCTTGACTGAAATTCTTCTATTTTTTCTGGAGTTAATTCGTTAAGATTGCCTCCTAATCTAAATTGATATTCTACAGTAACTTGACCATCTATGTTTCTAATCAAAGCTGTAATTTCGTATTCTTCATTTTGAACTACCTTTCCATTGAGATCGCAGCTATTGTCATCATTAACATAAACTGAGAGATCTACAACTTCTTCTAAATTGGCATATATTTTTTGGTTTAATTCATCTAGTGTGATTCCGAAACCCTTAGCTATTTTACTCAGAATATCTACACCCGGATTGCGGGTTTCACCATTGACTATTCTGCTAAGCTGTCCTTTCTCCATCCCTGCTTTTTTAGCCAAAGAGCAAAGTGTAAGTTTCTTTTCAGAACGTAGTTCTTCATATTTAGCTTTAATCATGTCTTTAATTTTTATCTGGGTTTTCATAGCTTACTCCATTTAGATAGGGGTTGTTAAAAGGTTGCTTACAACCGTTGTAAATATACAACAATGCTCGCAACTCCTTTACACATATTTTTGAATTTGTTAGCTTATTAGTGGGTATAGAAAACATACCCACGAACCTTGAAAAATAAATAGAAAAAGTTGAGGTAACGAGCAAGGAAATAAACTCCTTGAGGGTGGTCTAATAGTGGACTATTACCTAATCTACTACAACAAAAGTAGAAAAGTCCGCCTCGACCAGCTTTGTTACCTTGACTGACTCAAGGCGAACGTTCAATTTACCTTAAGCCATTATATGTCAGAACAAAGCACGGTCAAAGGATTCAACACAAGCGCCAGTGAGAAAGTTGCTATGGATTTGGCATCTGCCAAAGCGCTTGAAGCTAAAATCAGTGTCCGTCAAAAAGACTTGATTTTTGTCCTATTTGGCGCAGGTGGAAACTTAGCCAGCTTGAAACTCTTCCTGGCACTTTTCCAATCGTTCAAAGAGGAAAAGTTACCTGCTAACTTTACCATCTTAGCGGTAGATTTGAACCCAGAAATGACGTCTGGTTCTTTTCGGGGGTGGGTGCGACAAGATCTACTGGATAAAGGGCCAGAATCAGAAGAAATGGCAGCGTTTCTTGAGCATATTGTCTATTTCCCCTTTAATGTTCTAACGGGAAATTATCAATCGCTCAAAGATAAAATTTCTGGCTTAGAAACTGAACGAAAAGTATCGCCTAACCGAAAGATTATCTATTTTTTGAGTTTGTTGCCGAATTTATTTGAGCCAACAATTCAAGGATTAGGTCAAGCGGGTTTATTAGCCGATGAAAATGCCCGGTTAGCTGTAGAAAAGCCCTTTGGCAGTTCACTAGAATCTGCCCAGAAATTAAACGCTATCATCTTGCAATATTGCCAAGAGTCTCAGATTTACCGCATGGATCATTGGCTGGGCAAGGAAACAGTTCAGAACCTTTTAAACTTCCGGTTTGCTAATGGAATTTTTGAACATCTCTGGAGTCGCCAATTTATCGATTACATCGAAATTACGGCGGCTGAAACTGTTCTTGTTCCCGATGGCCGGGGGTATGTTGGGGCATTGAAAGATATGGTGGTTAACCACCTGTTTCAATTGATATGCCTGTTATTAATGGAGCCACCAAACTCTTTAAGTGCTGATGATATCCGTGATGAAAAAGTAAAGCTTTTACGAGTGTTAAAAGCCGATCCAAAATTTACTATTCGCGGTTATTATGAAGGGTATGATCGCACGGAAGAAACCTACATTGCTCTCAAGCTGATGGTTGATAACTATCGGTGGCAAGGCATCCCAATTTATGTGCGGCCATGGAAAGGAGCAAAAAATAAAGAGACAGAAATTTCTGCTCATTTCAAAGGAGTTCCTTCCACGTTGTTCACAGCAATTCCTAATACTTTGGTTTTGCGATTACAACCAGATGAAGCAATTTCTCTAACGTGGAATGTCAAGGTTCCAGGTGAACCAAATAACCGTCAAAAATCTCTCGATTTCTTGTATAATAGCAAAGGAGGATTTGAAGAAACAATTCCCGAAGCTTATCAGACTTTAATTGAGAGTATGATAGAGGGCGATCGCACTTTATTTGTCCGCGCGGACGAAGTTGAGGCACAATGGGCTGTCGTGATGCCAATTTTAAATCACTGGGAGACTTTAACCATTAATAATGGTCATCTCTCCGAAAGCGATATTGTGCATACTTACCCAGTAGGAAGTGATGGGCCAACAGCCGCCAATCAGATTTTAGAGCCGAATCATAAGTGGCGATCGCTATAGATTTTTGACGCACAATCTAGGTAGAAAGTCGTTTTTTTACCCAGACTTTACCACAACAAGATAAGGCTTTCTGTAGTAGATTTGTTATTCAAAATTTCAACTCAATAACTACAGAAAGCTTATGTTGGATATATGACACAATGAAAATACTTGGAACCGTATATCAGTCAAACACCGAAACGATTAAAACAATTTAGCTGCTGTTTTAACAGGTTGGCTTGCAAACAGTTGGGTAATTGCCAGAATAGAAGACAGCAGCGAGTTTCGTTTTCCCTGTTTTAAAGCTATTTCCAAATCCAGTAACAAAGATACAGCTTTTACTAAAGATTGCAAAGGAATCGTTTGTACCTCTTGTTTAAGAAAATAGACTCGTTTGAAATTAGAAATTTGGCAAATCTTGGCAATTTCAGCATCAGATTTAACTCCCTTAACAATTGTTGCTTTAACCCAAAGCCAAGTTCTAAATTGGGTAATGAGGGTGGCACAAATCGCAGCAGGAAACGTTTCTTTTGTCAAGAGTTTTTGGAGTAAATCAACCGCTTTTTTGGCATTATTTTCTCGAATCGCTTTAGCTAATTGGAGGCTATTTTGGGTAATGGAAGGGATAAGAGAACGAACTTGTTTTAAACTCAGCTTTGCACCGTTACTGTAGAGAGCTAGAAGTTGCAGTTCAGATTCAATTCGGGCTGAATCATTGCCAATAGCGTCAGCTAAATATTCTCTACTATTTTGATCCAATGATAAACCAATGCGAAGGCTTTGGGTACGGATATATTGGGCGATGAGATCACTTCGCCAAGGCACAATCAAATTGAATTCAAACAGTTGGCTTTGGGAGAGCAGAAATTTTGAGACTTTTAATCGTTTGTCAAGGCTGGAAGCTACAAAAATCAAATGAGTTGATTGAGGGACTCTTGGGAGAAATTGAAGAGTATCCATCACCGCTTCATCAAACTGTTTAAAGTTGCAGTCCTCCACGATGACTAATTTAGCTTTAACTGAACCCAAAGCCGGAGTTAAAGCACAATAAATGGCTTCATCTACAGCAGAAGCATGAAAGCGATGATAGTTGAAACTAAGCCAAGCAGGGTCAAGGCTTTTTTTGAAAGCCGAGAGTTTTTTGGAAATTGCATACCGATCATCACCGACTAACAAGCTAATCATTGATTTCCCTCCTGAATTAAGACTTGATAGTTAATTCCTGTTGCTGCCAAAAATAGTTTTTGTACCTTCCGAATATTGCGGTTAAATTTGTTAAGATATGGGGGAGGTACAGCTAAGATGGCTTTTTGCTCGGTTAGTTCCGCCAGGAAAGCAACCGACAGGAAAACTCGATTCTTTTCAGATGCTTTTGATAGCACGGTTTCCCAAATGGTGTTTTTTAGATCAAGGGGTTTTGAGGAGGAAACAGAGGTTGAATTTCGCTTGTGAGTTTGATGATTACGGGGTTTAGTTTTAGGAGATTTAGGAATTAATCCCAGTAAACAAACTTCTAGCCATAAACTCGGTTGTACACTTTTATTAAGCTGCCATTCTGAAGCACTTAACTGTTCAAAACCTTGATGAATTGAAGATTGACTCCAAGTTTTTGCGATCGCCTTGAGTTTGGGATAAGAAACCCCACTGGTGAGTAAGGATGAACAGTCAGGGACGTTGGCGACTAGCAGCAAATCTCGATAACAACTCAGCAAGGAAGTTAGCAGAGTCAGGGGTGTTTTTCCACTATCAAGAAGTTCACGAGACAGTTGTAGCAGCTTCAGGGTGTCTCCAGTGTTAATGCGGTGCAGTATTGTTACCAAGTCGGACTCTGAAACGCGACCCGATAGTGCTAGAACTTGAGAATGGGTAATTTCTTCTCCCAATAAGCTTAACTGACCCAGTAATTGCAAGGCGTCGCGCAGTCCACCCCCACAGGCGCGAGCGATCGCAATTTTAGCCGAGGAGGTGATAGGGATAGCTTCTTTTTCAGCAATCATGGTTAAGTGCTGAACTATAGCATCAACAGAAAGCGGCTGAAACCGAAATACTTGACATCGGCTGACAATAGTAGGTAGCACTTTATGTGCTTCTGTTGTGCAGAGAATGAAGACAACATGAGCGGGTGGTTCTTCAAGACATTTGAGCAGAGCATTAAAAGCTTGGGAACTGAGACAATGAACTTCGTCTAAAACAAAAATTCGGTAACGACCGATAGCGGGAGCAAAATGGACTCGTTCAATCAAATTCCGAGCATCTTCAACTCCATTGTGGGAAGCTGCATCAATTTCCATGACGTCTAAACTGCTTCCTTTTTCAATAGAACGACAGGACTGACATTGACCGCAAGGAGTAACAGTGGGTTGGTCGGTAGCGGTGCAATTTAAGGACTTCGCTAAAATTCGTGCTGTTGAGGTTTTTCCAGTCCCTCGTTCTCCTGTAAACAAATAAGCAGGAGCAATTTTATTCCCTTGAATTGCGTTAGAAAGGGTTCTTTGAATGTACTCCTGTCCGGTTAATTGGGATAGGATACGGGGACGATATTTTTGAGGAAATGGAGTATACATAATGACAAGAAGAGTTAAGATTTGACAACAGGCATTAACAAGTATTGGCTATCGATTAAAAGATGGGGTTGTTCTCGATTACCAAAAGGTTTTAAGATAGCTGGATGATCACTATCAATGAGGTGGATTGAAATTTCAGAACTAGCGATCGCTTTAATCCCTTCCAACAAATACTTAATATTGAAAGAAATGGAAAAAGAATGACTAAAGTTGAGAATTGCTGTCATTTCTTCCCTTCCATTTCCAAACTCCCTTAATAAGGATAAGGAAACTTGCTGGTTTTCAGGGCTAAAGTCAATGTTGATGATTTTTTCCTTTTTATCCGCCAAGACCGATAGCCGTTCCAGTGCTTTCACAAAAGGCAATTTTTCTAGGTAAACTTGATGTTTGAAGTCGTGGTTTAATAGATCTTGGTAGGCGGGATATTCCCCTTCTAAACAACGAGTGATCAGCCGTTGTACGCCCCAAGAAAATTCTACATAACCCGTGGTCAGATTATAAGACAGTTGTACAGATTCCGCAGAAGTCCGACTCGATAAAATCCGCTCTAGTTCCAATAGAGATTTAGCGGGAAGAGTAAATTGCAAAGGTTCTGTATTCTCCGTTTCTTTCTTTTTCTTGAACCCTTGAATAGAGGTTTCTACCACAGCTAATCGATGACCGTCCGTTGCCACCAATTCTAAGGTATTAGAGTTAATTTTTAGATGCACTCCGGTTAAGATTTGCTTCGTTTCATCGGTCGCTGTTGCAAATAATGCTCCTTTAATACCACTTTTTAGAGCTTCCGCAGCCATAGCCAGATTTTGGCAAGAATTGACTTCAGGAATTGAGGGGAATTCATCACTTGATAAACCTCGAACTTGGTAGCGTCCACTGGCGGAAACTAAAGTTAAAATCGGATTTTGTTCGGGTTTAGTTGTACTTAAATGGTAATCTTGGTTATCTTCAGTATTCAAAGAGATTGAGTTACTTAATTGGAGATCACCCGAAGAAAATTTACGAACAATTTCACTTAAAAGTTCGGCGGGAATTGTCGTTTCCCCTGGAGTGTTAACCTTAGCTTCAAAGGAAGTTTGAATGGCTAAACTTAGATTAAATACGCTTAAGTAAACACGCTGAGTTTTAGCGCAAGCTACTAACAGAACATTACCTAATATGGGATGGGTTGGTTTAGCAGGAACAGCATGGCTAACCAGTTCGAGGTGAGTTGCTAAATCATTTTGTGTGCAAAGCAGTTGCAGAGTAACATCTGAAGTTGAGGAAGAGGGGGAAGTTTTAGAGGTGTTAACAACTTGGCTTTTTTCTTCTGTTAAAATTTTAGGGGTTTGAGAAGGAACAGTTTGAAGGTCAGAAGGTTTGTTCTTTTTAATTCGGTTTTGAGTTGCCGAACGTCGGGTTTTAGTTGGCATTTTTCCCACTAATATATAGATCAAAACCTAGCAGCGATAGCTGCTAAAAAACTGGGAAATTATGAAATTAGTATTATTTTTTTTTATAACCCTGCTTGTTGTAAAGCTAACTCTAAAAGAGATTGGACTTGGAGAATTTCTGCCCATTGATTAAGATAGTTGAAGTCCAGACGTTCTCCTTGCACTTTTAAAACTCCCAAGACATCTCTCCACTGCTTTTGAGATTCTGTAGCAGACAGTAAATACCAATATAACTTTTGTAGAATTATATCTTCGGCTGAATAAATGTAAATACCTTTTTCTGATTCATCAATTTTATAAAGTTGGCGACGATTCATTTTAGAACGAGAAAAAGCATCATCTCCAATCACAAAAATATCTATTTTTTCCAATGAGGTTAAATGAATAACATTGAAAGAGCGTTTTTCAGTCACCGCTTCGACAACTGCCGATTCACTAATATAAAACTCCTGTTCCATTACTCGAATGAGTTGCTGTGCTTTTGATAGCGAAATGCTGATAACTAAATCTAAATCTTGGGTTGAGCGGCTTTCTCCTAGAAGGGAACTGGCTACAGACCCACCCACTAAATAGGGAATATTTAAAGTTTCAAATAAGGTTGCCATTTGAATAGCTAGTTCCAAAGGATCTTCAATCCTAAATTTTTCTTCAAATTCTGTTGCTTTTAATTTTAAAATTGTTAGCCATTCTGATCCTAAATGCCTTCTGATGAATTCTTGATAAATCTGGGATGAAGAAGCATTAGGATAATGATTTTTAATGGCTATTATCGTTAGTTTGCGAGTAGCTTGATTGAAGTGTCGAAATCTTTGGGTTCTCTGTTGGGGTGTCAGTTGTCGAAGCAGTTGAAACATCAGCACATCTGCATCAATGCTGGTGTCTTCTGACTGAGAGCGGTATCCAGGTGTAACTACCGAGACAGGAATTTGTGGCATTAGTGATCTGGGTTAGAGTGAAATTTAATAAACCATTGCCAGAGGAGAAAACGTTATTGATTCAGAAACATTTTAGAATACCGTTAATTGAGTTTGAGCTAGATTTAAGAAGAAAAAAGCGCAAGTCGTCTATGCCTAGCAATTCCTCACCTTTATTCACAATAGAGCCAGAAAACAGTCTTCGGGAGAAACTGATCCGCTCAATCTGGCTGCACAGGGACAAATACTGTTATTTATTTGAACCCGATGGCTCTTATCGACTCTTAAGCACAGATCGCCGAGGTCAGTACACCATCTTAGCCGATGGTCGTTCGGTTTTACTAGCTTGGGCAACCGATCCCTTTACTGAAACCCTACTTGTACAAGAAGATGGCAGTTTGTTCATGAGTGGGAGTCCGTTTGTAGAAATGGGGACACGCTCCGAAGTACCTTCACAAACCGCCAATTCCCTACCGCAGTC
Source organism: Planktothrix tepida PCC 9214 (assembly GCF_900009145.1). Classification (NCBI taxonomy): domain Bacteria; kingdom Bacillati; phylum Cyanobacteriota; class Cyanophyceae; order Oscillatoriales; family Microcoleaceae; genus Planktothrix; species Planktothrix tepida. The sequence goes on along the minus strand of NZ_LN889815.1, from coordinate 305,813 downwards.
TGATGCGATGATTCCTAGCTTAATCCCAGAAGAACCATCGCAATCGGATGTCATTCCCTACTGGCTCCCAGAAGATTTCCGCGTCTTTACCAGCGATAGTGGCATCGTTGGCATTGCTTCAGGTGGGGGGCAGGAAGTTGAGCCGCGAATTTTACCGACCGTCAATCAGTACAAGGGTGCAGACGGTGGATATGTGGCGTTTTATTCGCGAGATCCAGCTAATGCTGTGTATTCAGTCGGGGGAGGGATTTATGTGGTGGGACAAATTCGGCTTAAGGGTAGATATATCGGTCGAATTTTTCATCCTGAAGGCTACTTAAATCAAGACATCAGTGCGGTGTCAGAATTCAAAGCGTTATGTCGTAAAACGTTTGGCGTTGAAGGATGGGCTGGAGGGGACACCGGAGGCTGGTTTGGTAAGTTTGATTCTAGCCCCGAAACACTACAAACAATAGGAGATCGTCCTAACTCAAAGATTGACACAGCCCCAGTTGTGCATCGACCCTGGAAGTGGGTGGTTACTGAATGGGTTGACTCTCTCCCCGATTTTATTAGAGCTTTATTGCCTTGGATGGTGGGTTTGATAATATTGCTGAGTCCAACCCTTTTGATTCTCTGGGGTGCTGTGGCGCGATTTGGGTTGACTTGGAGGCTACTGTTGATTCCAGTCGGTAGCATCGTTGGGTTTGTGCTGATGGCGATTATTGGGATGTATTGGTGCAACTACAACTTCGAGCTTGATGATCGTCGAACCGGCCCACCTGAAGCGGGGTCGTTTGCAGGGTTAGGTCGATTAATTATCATCTTTATTGTAATGGTTTTATTGGGCTGGATTGGCTCAGGACTTGGTGCTTGGTTGGTTGCGAGCTATTGGTTAGGTGGCTTCTAATTAACGAATAATGAAAACTCGATTTTTAGCTCGGCTACAACTGACATAATAAAGTTGGTTACACGCTAAGACACTGTTGCGATATTCTCTTAAAAAGTCAAGTTTTTGGTTAGGAAGATGTTGAGCTAAATACAAAAACTTAGTCGCAACTTTTTTAGAGATGTCATGGCTATCAATTCCGACTTCTCGGAAAGTAGAGCCTTGAGCGTTATGAACCGTTAAAGCCCAACAATTTCGCAGATCTGCAAAGATTTCACAATGATTATACCAAGCTTTCCAAAGGCTAGGATTAGTTTTAGCGTTTCGTAATAATTTGATATTATCTTTGTGAAACTTTTGAGCATCGTCTTCATGAAGCAGATAGATTTGTCGCAGATCCTCGGAAGCATAAAAACTGCCATTATTCTCGATTTTAACCTTCAGTTTCCAGGCTTTATAACCCGAATAGCGATCTTCTACCGCTTCCATCACTTCTACTTCTGTTGAGGTAGGAAGAATAACGGTTTTTCCATCTGGAGCAATCACAGGAGCTTTACTAATGAGTCTTTCTCCCACCAAAAATCTAGGTGCATTTTTTCCGTAGAGTTTTGCTCTAATTTTATGGTTCCAGTAAGCAACTCGTTTGTTAGTGTAGCAGAGAATTCGGAAGCAATCTGGATCTGAAGGAAAAGTTGCAGAGAATTTCTTCAGTGCGTATTTGAGAAACCTTTCTTCTCGAACCATGAAAGCTCCATTTTTGCGCTCTAAGTCAAATTTGGAGAAGGGTTTGAAAACGGTTTTACTTTTAACAGCAGTTCGACAAGCGGTTACAAATTCTAGGAGAGGGCTATCTTTCATTTGACGAACAACTTCGGTTAAAACAACTTTATTTTCTACATTAAAAGATGGTGATCTTCGTTCATGATTATCCTCGTTAACTGGGGATAATTGAGCGGGATCTCCCATAACGATGAGTTGGCGATTTTTACCAATCAGTAAAGTATTCTGGATTCGGTGTTGAATAATATTCCACAATTCGGTTGTCACCATGCTGCATTCATCCAGAAAAATTGTATCGTATAAATGCAGTAATGAAGGTAAAACTTGTTTGAGGATTTTATGTTGTCCTTGTTTAACAGGAGCTAATCCTAAGAGTTGATGAATCGTCATAAAATCTACTCCTCTAACTTTTTTCTCAGTTGCCATGCGTTGCAAAACTCCTACAGCTTTATTGGTGGGAGCGGTAAATGTAACTCGTTTTCCTGCATTGACAAGCTGTTGAGCAATTAAATTAATAATTGTTGATTTTCCTGTACCTGCATATCCGAATAATCCAAAGATTTGTTGACGACTGTTGAGAAATTGCTCAATTTGTTTTAAGGCTTGCTCTTGTTGAGAGGTTAATTGAAAAGAGGGTTGAACCCAATTTTGTGTCATAATGTTTAAGTTTTGGTTAACTACTAAATCGGTTCAGCGTTAGCTGTAATTAATTTATTAATTTAATAGATTTTTATTTATTAGTAAAAAACTTGAACTCTAATTCAAAATCACTTCAATATAAAAAATAACTCTAAGAGCCTGAATAGAACACTTTAAATTTATTCTGCTCCAGATAACCACTTATCTAAAACTCCTGCCTTTTGAACAGGTGAATGTGAACTTTCACGCCATTGGTTCAATAACCCATGCAAACATTGTCTGGTCTTATAATCTGCTCTTGTAGCTTCTAATAAACTATTCGCAACCAATTTTGAAACTGGATCTTCTTCTGAGGCCAACAATCGTAAACAAATAGCGATACTTCTTACATACCAATATTCCATTTTGGGATTACATAACTCAATTAATGGTTGCTTTAGATCTTCTAGCTTTTTACTTCCATTCGGATGTAATAGGAAAGCTATCACTCCAGCATATCTTATGGCTTGAGGTTGGCTTAAATCATAAATCATCTCCCTCAAATACATAGAATTGTCTACCAATAGGGCAATTTGTTTACTTAAAAAATCGAGGATTTCATGATCTTCTATGTCATGATAGTATCGCCTATGGTTATTGAATAAGGCATTCACTAGATGAGGTAATAAAGATACTTCTGATGGTAGATTGAGTTTGAATCCATAAAAAGCAAAGGGCGGTAACTGATCGGCAACTGTTCCTGTAGAGGCTCTTAACAAAGCATTTCGCAGCTCACTTTCATGTTCACGACATTCTTTCAAAAGATGTCCCCATAGCGAGGGGTAATTCCGCAATACCTCTGGATTTTTTATAGCCCTATCAACAATTATATTTAATAGTTCTTTACTATCTTCACTATTTTCTGTATGCCTAGCGATTCTTTCATCCAAAAGATAAATGGCTATATCTAAATAATCATCTACTAACTCTTTACACAAATCGCTGATAATTCTTTGCTTTCTTGAATGTTTATTGGAAATAACAACTCGTTGCTCATTGAAACACAGACGTTGTATTTCCTCATCAGTTGCAGAGTTGATTTGTTCAATTTGCTCATTTATTGAACTTTCTATATTTATCGGAGGGCGCATCCCAAGTTGAGAAATTAATCTTGAATTTAAGTAAGCATTGTCTCCTTGGAAGAGCTTGGCAATTTCTATCAGTTCTGAACGGCTTTTATATTTAAAAAATCGGACAACTAAGTAACATACTTGTAATACGCCCTTAATTTTATTAATGTCTTGGGATAACTCAATTTCTTTAATATCGCTTACCCAAGCAGGTTGTGCTTGAAAAATTTCAACAAGACCATAATCTTTAACTATATTATTTTTATCTGATCGTAAAAATTGTCTATTCCGCTTCAATAAAATTTTAAAAAGTTCATGCTCTACTTTTGAAAAGTCTAATTTTTCAGCAATTTTGAATGCTTTATCATCATTAAACTCTAAAATCTTTAACAATAAAATCAATGCGTCTTCTGTCAGATACAACCATTTTGTGCTAATTAATACTTTTATAAATATTTCTAAAAACCAATTTTTTATAGTAAAAGATTGCCTCTCTCCTATAATATCTCTTCTTGCTGAATTCGATATTATAACATATGATAAATAATTAGATGGTGATGCGAGAAGAAAGTTAACTACTTCCTGTTTCTTGGTATGATCATCTGGCAAAATTTGTGACAAAACAATCGCAGCACCTATACTTTCAGTCGGATTATTATCTTGTAATAGTGAAATTAAGAAGTTATATAACCATGACTGTGAATCTGGGCGATTAACCTGAATCAGTCCTCGCAATAAATCTGTCTCTGTAAATCCAGCTAATGGTTCGAGACATTTCCGAAACTGTTGACGAATGCGCTTATCTTCATCTAGAACGCCTTCTTGAAGTAGCCGCGCAGCGAGAATAGCTCCACGTCCCAATCGTCGCCCCAGTAATCGAAGGCTTTCCTGATCTCCTTCATTCAAGCTTTCTAATACCTGAACTGTAACTGCTAATTCTGTCGGACGATTATTCTCGACAAGAGCACTCAGCAGAAAATGCATAACCTCACGCCAGTGAGCATCTCCAGCAATCATCTCTATACGTTGGCGTAACTTCTCCGCACTTACTGATTCATAAAGAAACTCCGCAGCAAAAAATTCTTGTAATGGACGAATATCAAAACGTACATGATTACCATCATCTGGAGTGCTGACAAGAACTAATCTATCCGTCGTTGCCTCCATTAAAACTTTAATAGTTTCATCTACTTCCGTCTCTACCATTTGCTTAACTGCACCTGTGACAAGTTTTTCAAATTCATCTCGCTCCAGCTTTGTTTGAGCACCTTTGCTCAATTCAGCCCTAGCGTGTAAAACAAATCCAAGGCGGTTGTGAACTGTTTTGAGTAGCTGATCTTGCTCACGCAGAAGTTTAGCCAACCTCTTATCAGGTAGATTCCTATTTGCTTCCCTTCTTTTTATTACTTGGTAGAAATTGGCAAATAATTTCCACTTTCTTTCAGGTGGTCTTTCTCCATCCCTAACAACTACTGCCATTATATGTGCTTGCAAAGGCGTAGTCATCAACTGACGAACTGCGGGAGAATCAATGGCAGATTCCAATATTTGAAAACACTTTTTTGCTTCACTGGGAGAACGTTCTAACTCAAGAACAGGCTTAGCACATGCTAGTGCCTGATCAGGAGAAAGATTAATTAATTCAATGGTGGAATTGTCCAAGTCTGCAAATTGGTCTGAGTATCCCTGCGGTCGAGAGGTACAAATAGTTAGAAGATCGGCGTTAGCTTCACAAGAGATTTTATCGACAAAACGGCATACTTCTAACGCAACTGCATCCTTAACATCTTGAGGAACTTCATCAAGTCCATCAAATACAATTACCCAACTATGGCTTGCTAGGATTCGCTTAAGTGTTCCTGTAGTAACCTGTTGTTCAACTCCAACACTGATCCATTCAGCCAAGTAGGTCAAAACTCCGCGAGAAGTGCTTTTGTCTTTTTGTCCAAACCACTGAGCAAATTCTTTTAACTCTATAGAAATTGGAATTCGAGGCTTTCCCGTCCAAAAGCCATGCTTTTCAGCCACTTTTTGAATTTCTTTGGCTAAATTTTTGTATTTGCTCGCCAGACGAGATAGCACACTGTCCTTTTGTAAGATAAGTGCAGCTCGCTGAATCTGACAGAAATATTGACCAATAGTTGATTTTCCCTGGCCGGGGCCACCTTTTATAAACCAAACTCTAGCTCGTGATGGATGCCTGTACCAGAGTTGCCATTCTTCTGTATCGAGTTGTTCCTCATCAAAACGATGACATTTTGCCGAAGTACATACAAGCATCTGCATGACTAAATCCTTAAGAGCGTGTTCCTTTGATCTAAAAGGAAGATCAATAAAAAGGTCATGGATACCCGGTCGCTCTATCGTTGACCCTGGTGGTGCAGCCTGTTCTAACTTAGTGTGTTGCTGGTCATCAAATGGGGATAAAACTAAGAAGCGTAGGATGGTTTTTACCTCAGCCTGTGCATCTTTGATTTGATTGTAAATTTCTGTAAGAATTTTCCCTGGCGTAAGAAAGTGTCGATAGTAGTCACTAATTTCTGAATGTAATGCCAAAAAATCAAGGATTTTCCGGCCTCCCCAAATATGAAAGCGATTTTCTAATTTGGGGCAGGCTTCGGTAACTAACTTTCTTGCTTGGTCAAATGACCCGGTTTCAGGGACTCCAGAGGGGTCAATATTAGTAGCAATAATCCAGTTGTCTGCCCATTGTCTTTTAGAATCAGGATCTTCAAATTCTTTGATTTCTTCTTTAATTTTCTCTAGCAGCCACTTTTGAGGATCTTTAGACAGGTGAGGCTTATGAAATTTTGATTGGATGTACCAACATCCAGACCAACGCTCTGTTTCGCTTGGATAAGGTGCTTCACCCTCAAAGTATCCGTCTCTTCCACCATCGGAACCAGGAGCAAACCCTGTACTTCCAGGCCCAAGAACGCGCAGCGTAATTAGATTTACAAGATGCTCGAATGTGTTTGAATCTAGCTGGGTGAGGTCGTAGCTGTCGGGCATGGCTGTTATTGGGATTAAAATAAGAGTTTTATTAGTCAGTAATTGATAGTATACTGCCAGTTCTTATGTATATGCCTTAGCAGTAGTTGGAGGAGTTTTGAATTTCCTCATAAATCATAAATCGGGAGAACTTAGGCTGTAATCATCAGTTGCGGGTTGATTCGTCTGAGAAATTAGCTCACTCAAAGATGAATTATGTTCAAACCCAGAGTCGGAATTCCCTCAAAACTGCAAATTTCCTGATGAATCGGAATTTTCTTCCAACAGATTGTCGGAAATTCCGACATCGTTCCGACAAGTTTCCGACAGCCTTTCATCGTCTAAAATTCCTTGCTTATAAAGATCTGGAGAGCTTTCATCATCAGAATTCCGACAATTCCGACAATTTTGATCCGAAACGTGATCTACCCCCTGATCAAATAACCTTTCCCCTGGATCGGAAAGACTGCTTTCGGCTACTGGAATAACTTTAGGAGTTTCCTCATCCCCCAATTGGCTAGAGTTATTTTCAAGCTGGGTTGAAAAAAATGTTTTTGGGTCGGAATTGTCGGAATTTTTGACGAGTGACGGTTGGATTGAACTCCGATTCAGTTTTTCATTCACTTGAGGGGTGTCGGAATAGCCGTCGGAATGATTCGGAATTCCGACATTTGCTTGAGAAATCGGAATTGCTCTAATTCGTAAGTCTTTGCCTTTCCCAGATAAAACTGCATATCCATTCTCAGTCAGGGTGGCAAAATCCTGTCGGATTTCCGCAAGGGTGGGTTTCGGTTTGCAACGCTTAAACACAGTATTTTGAACTTGTACCGCCGAGACTTCTGTTCCTTTTCTTAAAGCATAGGCGTGAATTAAGGACAATCGGCCAGGGAGAGAATCGGATTGATGGTTATTCGTTTGAATAATACGGAACTGTCCGATACTAAACTTTGCCGCTAAAATAGCTCGTTCTAAAGTTTCGATACCCACCCGCAAAGGGTCAGATTTTTGCTCATATTTTAATTCCATGCAGTGCAACAGCAGTGCTAATCTCAAGGTTTGACTGAGCATTTTGCCCAAATAGGCAAACAATGCCGGATTCTCAAATTCCACCCCCTGTTGATTGCGCCGAACTTCCTCCCACCATCGCTGCCACCGTCGCCGTGCTTGGGGAGTAAAAGATAATAAAAAAGGCAGTTGTTCCTCGTGAGAATCATCGGAAGGAGTTGAGAACAGATCCCCATCCTCTTGCATTTCAACTGCTTCATCCCTGCCGATTAAAAATTCATTTTCCTCATTTCTACCTTTACGAAATTCTCGTAATCGCTGATGTAATACCCGCAGATGCTCATATAAATCTTGTAATTCTTGATTAATTGCAACGACTGAATCTGACCAAACTGCAAAGTTATCTGGACTGGCAGGAACCGCAATTAAAAAGCGACTAATTAGACCATCTCCATCATCAGGATCACTAAACAAGGTTTTAATTTTTGAAAGTTGAGTTGCACCTGTTAAATTTAAACACAAATCTTTGAGTTCAAAAGAATCTTCTTCATTAGAACGCTCAAATTCGAGATCTGATGGAGAATTCCAAGTTTGTAATAAAATTTGACGGGTATCTCCCCCTTTATCTTTATATTGATCTAATTTTAACAATCGCACTAATTCATCAAAAACCCAAACACAGCCACTCCTCGAAGCTAATTCACTCAATCGTCTTAAAGCTCCTTCTGGAGTTCCAGCTTCAATTAACTTTTTGGGTGGTGGCGGTGGCATGGTGGCTTTAAATACCGTAGGATTGAGTTGACTATTTTTGAGTTCTTCCTTCTCTTCTGATGACTTTTGTTGCCATGCTTCTTCTAACCCCTGTAACTCGGTTTTGAGTTTTTTATATTCTGTTTTACTTTGCTTATAGCGATGTTTAATGGGATCAAAAATAGAGCGCATCGTCTGACTTTTTCCACCTGATGCCAAGGCAATAACCATTGTCCAAAAAATAGGGTATTCTATCCAACTATCGGCTACCGTTGCACCTTGTTTACCAACAATGCCAATATGTCCGCCCATTTCACTACCACAAGCTGTTAAGAGATATTGATAAAGATAAGCCGGATCAAGACGGTCAGAATCGGCTTTTGTTAATAAGGCTTGGGCGAGAGGAGCGGGTAAAATTTGGGTAATATCAAGTTTTTGTTCACGGTAATTGAGGAGTTTATTCAGTTCACGGGCATCTTCTGTACTTCTTTCTTGATTACCAATATAAGTTTCAATTTCAACGGCTAACTGTTTAACGCCCCTGAGCGGATAGCCTTTCGTTGATGAGAGTTCAACAAAAGCAGCACTTTGTTGAGGAGGGTTATTGTCACTTGTTAAAATAGTCGTAACTTGATCATATAAAGACGGGGTGTTATTTAAAGTGCAATCGCCTGAACGATTAGAAAGATCGGACATACTATTATTGTTGTTATGCCCATTTTTAGTACGGATTATTTGAGGTGAATTTAGATGAAAAGTATGACTCCCATTAAACAGCGATTGCCCTCGAAATGGTGAACTCCAGCCATCTTGTTTTGCCATCAATGCTAGAGTCCCAATTCCTACTCCACTTTTGTTAAAAGATTTCCATTTCTTATCACATTCTCCAGGTTTATATTTAGAAGATTGGCGACTCCAACTTTCCCACTCAGGGAGTAAAGACTCATCAATGGATTTAAGTATCATACCAACGCTACACCAGTCCTCGTAATGATCAGCCCGACTTGGGGATAATGCGGCTAGATAAGACAAAGCCCAATCTGCATCAGTCCATTGCAGTTGAGAGTTGTTTGAAGTTGGGGGATAATAGATGTTAACTTCATTGTGAAGGGGATATGGCTTTGCTGCGGTAGCAGGTTCTGTCTCCTCTTGAAGCATTGCTTCTATGAGCCACAAAGGAGCGATGGCAATTGCAATTTCATCAGGAGCGCAACCGCTCACCCAAACATACTCTCCCGTTGTGGGGTGAACACTCGGAGTTGACACTCCCACCCCTGCGCTACGCTAAAGGGGTGGGATTCTCGTATCTAGTCCAGTCAAGCAGAGACAGTTGAATATACTCTTGTTTGACTGTATTCACCGAGTTCAGGGGTGTGCCAAGCACCCCATCAGTTAAACCGGATGAATCCATTACAGAAGCATCTCTCTGTAGGTCTAACTGACAAGAAAAACCGTCCCATTGAGCTAGGTTTTTCGCAGCATTCAAATCAGAGTTATGGTAGTGACCATTAGGGCAATTGAAATCATGTCGATTTCTTTTACCAATAAAACCACAGGTTGAACAGGATTTGGAAGTGTATGGCGCAGGTCTTTTAATTAATTTCAATCCTTTAAGAGCCAACTTATAATTAAGTTTCTGTTCCAAAGAATAATAAGACCAATTATGTCGAGATTCACCGGAATCAGAACGAGATTTTTGGCTCTGTTTCATTGTGCTTCGACATCCTTCTAAATCCTCAATAACAACATCAGCATTATGGTATTCGGCAAAACGAACAATTCGACGGCTGATTGTATGATTGATTGCATCCATCCATCGTCGTTCTTTTTTGTCCCATTTCTTTAATGCTCGAAACTTTTTAGCTTCTTGAAGTTGTTTTCTTCGTTGTTGAAAATAACGTCTCCGATGCTTAACGCTTTGACCATTAAAGAACTTACCAAAACCCTGTTTAGGTGCAACTACCGCTAAATTATTCTGTCCTCGGTCACATCCTAATCTTTTCTCCGTCTTAACTTCTGGAACATCCTCAGTAATTGACAGATAGGCATACCACTTATTTCGATGTTTAATTAATTTAAAAGAACCCCCTTGAATTGTTCCCTCTAACAATCCGTCTAAAACAGGTTGCCAATGGGGAGATGCAACTTCAATGGGAATTCTTTTTTCACCTTTAAGGGTTGGAAAACTAATTGAATAAGTATTCCCTTTTAGGGTTAACTTCCAGTTTTGGTTGTTAACTTCCACAGGAAGAACTTTATATTGTTTGGTTTTACGACCTGTGGGTGATGTGGTATGTCGGATTACTTGGTTAACAAGGGCAGATTTTAACTCGGACATAATTTTAGCTGTTGTCATTTTACGCCGTTCTTTAATCGGCAATGACAACAGCTTGTTGGCAACCCGTGTGTTTTCTGCCGTCATTTGCTCAAACACCTGAGCTTTACAACGGTTGAGATCCACGAATTTCAATTTAATCGTCCGAGTTATTTTTGTCATGTCATCCATGATAACATAAGGTTGATGAATCGTGTGTATCGACAATGACAGAAAATCAATATAGAAGAAAAAACACATCAGTTAGTCTGATCAACTATCATTTTGTCTTTTGCCCAAAAAGGAGGAAAAGGGTGTTGGTTAACGGAGTGAGCAGAAGATTAGAGGAAATTATCTACCAAAAAGCAAAAGAGCTAGAATGTGATGTCCTAGCTCTGGAGATAATGCCTGATCATGTGCATTTATTTATTAGTTGTCACCCTTTGATTGCTCCACATCAAATTATGTTCAGAATCAAAGGGGCATCATCAAGAATATTAAGAAAAGAATTTCCTCATTTACTTAAACTACCTTCTTTGTGGAGTCGAAGCTATTATTGTGGGACGGCTGGTTCTGTTTCTAGTGAAACTATCAAAAAGTATATTGCTAACCAAAACTCTCACTAGCCTTCACTCCGCCTAAAGGCGGGTATTCTACATCCCACGCTTGAAAGACGTGGGCTTTGAATACGGTTATTGTAAAGGAAAAACTCAGAATGGGGATTCTTAGGTTGTTTTTCTGATTAACTGTTGGCTTTAAATTTGATCCAAGCCTCACTGATAATTTTATTCAGAGTCTCAGTGAGGCAAAATTCCCTAAACAAGTAGAATGCTAAAGCAGCTTATTTGAACTAGGTTCAGCGTTACTGATTAGAAAATTCTTCACTTACTAATCTTATAATTGATAAAAACTTTTATCAAGTTAAGAATTGTTAAGGCTCAGGTCAATAGATTTACTTCTGCTGGCACATTCCCTTATCGAAAATTCTGGGTTTAAAACCCCTAAGTTCCACTTAGGCTTTTTATTCAATTTTGGTGTATACTGAAGAATAAGATTTTAAGCGCAGATAATGAAGCTAAGATATCGATATAGAATCTACCCAACAGACCAACAAAAGAGATTGATGTCTCAATTGTTCGGATGCTGTCGGGTAGTTTTTAACGATGCCTTAGCGTACTGTCAAGAACAATACCGTGCAGGCAACAAAAAGCCAAATAGTAATGAACTTTCTAAAAGACTGACAGAACTCAAGAAAACCGAGGAGAAAATCTGGTTGGGAGAAGTTTCTTCTATTCCCTTGCAACAGTCTTTAAGAGATTTAGAACAAGCTTACTCTAACTTTTTTAAATCCTGTAAAGGACAAAGAAAAGGCAAGAAAGTTAAACCTCCCAAGTTTAAAAAGCGTAAATCTAAGCAATCCGCTAGATTTATGGATAATGGTTTTAAACTCTACCCTAATTCCGATTACATTTACATCGCTAAAATCGGCGATATTAAAGTAGTTTGGAGTAGAGAATTACCCGCAACACCTTCTAGTGCTACCTTAATTAAAGATAGTGCTGATAGGTATTTTGTGAGTTTTGTCGTTGAGTTTAATCCTCAACCCTTACCTGAAAATCAAAATTCCGTAGGAATTGATTTAGGAATCACTGATTTTGCGACATTAAGCCACGGTGAAAAAATTAAATCTCCTAAACCCTTAAAGAAACAACTAAAGCGTTTAAGGAGATTACAGCGTAATTTATCAAGAAAACAGAAAGGTAGCAAAAGAAGGGAAGTTGCTAGAAAGAAACTAGCTAANTTGATAGGGGTCAACTTCTTCTAATGGGGGATTTGAAGGGCGAGATGCTACGGTCGGTGCGGGGGCAGGTACAGGACGAGGGGCAGGTGCAGGCCGTACAGGGGGAGGAACAACTTGTACTGTTCTGGGTCTGGGTGGTGGTGTCGCTTGAACAGGTCTTACAGGTTGGGGGGTTGCAGAATTAGATGCAGGTGTAGGTTTGGGTTTAGAAGGTGGTGCTGCATTTGAAGTAGGCGGTTTTTTAGGTGTTGGAGATTGAGGGTTTAGGGTTCGTTGCTGATCTTGAAAAGCTAATTGACTTTTCAGTTCGCCTGATTCATTTTTAGGGGAAAATGTTGTCACTTCGGGTTTTGAGGTTTTTGGTTGTTGAGCAACGGGTTTAGGAGCAAAAAAGACAAACCATAAAAAGCCAAAAACGCCTAAAACAAAACCTGTAGCAGTCAAAACAGAAAACATCCGAACGGTGGGTTTTTGAGAAAGCTCTCGACTTTCTACTTGTTCATCATCCTGTTTAATTCTGTATTCAGAAGCTAACAATTCTAAAGCATCTTGATCATAGCCCGCTAATAATCTTTCTTCATCAGGGCTAAGTTCATCCATTGTTCCTGAAAAGCTAGAGATTGATGTTTTAGAGGAATTTTTCTGCTTCAAATTAGACGTAGTTAATCCTTCTTCAATCGTATCAGGTTCAGAATTAAAATCAGGTTGATGTTGAAAACCATTATTACTCATGATTTTGACCTCACTTTATTGGGGATTGAATTCAGTGATTTTATTAATCTCTAACCCCGCAGAGCGGATTTCATAAACTTTTTGCTCAAATGCGGATGCTTGATCGCCTAATGGAGAAGTTTGAATCTCAACGGCTTTAATTCTAAAGGTTCGGTTGAACGGAATTCTTTCATCTTTTCCTAAACTTCGATCAACAATTAACCGAGTGGCAATCATATCAACTTCCCATTCTCCAGGGCGAATTTCTCTGGGTTCAGAAAGAAACGAAATAATAATCGTCGAGCGAACTTGACCCGAAAAAACGGTACTCGGAACCAAATCAGCAATTTTATCAAGAGAAGCCTTGCCAAATTCAGGTTCCATTAATAAAGAAGCAAAGTAGGTACTGGTTGGAACTCGTTTTGAATTGACTTTGATCCCTGAGTCAGTTTCATTTGTACCCGGAAGTTTACTATCCCAATTAAAGGTTAACTCAGCCCAAGTCTTGATGAAATTTTGGATAACTGATGGATAGCGAAACCGTTGATCTCGTTCAGAAACATAATAAGTTTGACCATTGATGAGTTGAACTTGAGTTGTTCTTAAACTAGCCAATGAATTCATGCGGGAGGCAATAAACAAATGTAGAATTAGCGTGACAAAGTTGATAGCTGTTAAAATCACAAAACACAAGGCAAGCCAATTTTTAGCTTCGGGAAGTAGCGCAGGTTGTGTTAATTTTTGAAGCTTCATATTATCTGAATCCTTTGTAAATAATCAGATTACTTGCGGCTCCGAGAGCATTGCTGAATAAATCGACCAATTGTTTAGCATGACCCGCAATGCCGTTGTATAACGCAATTCCTCCTCCTCCGGCGATGAGAAGAGCTAATGCAGGGGCAAAAATACTGATGAAGAACAGGAAAGCAACATCACTGGCCAGTTCTGCTCCTGAGTTCACCAGAACAACGGCAGCCAGTCCAACGATAATGTTGTAGCCAAGCTGGACACCAAATAAACTGAGAAAACCTGTTGTCCAGGCCCAAATCGGACGACCTTGCAGAGGCAGAAGAGACAACCCCATTGCGATGGGTGCAAATAAACCAGTCAGCAGTAAAGCCGCTTCAAGAACGTTGACGAAAGCCCACTGAATGCTGTATAGAATAAAACGAAGAATGGGTATGGCTTTTTCTCGAAACACAGAACCCGGGTCAGTGACGAAAGTAACGGCATCTTCAGCAGCACCGAATAAGGTACGATTCCAAAGCATTTGTCCAAAGGTTCGCAATGCTTGTAAAGGAACAGAACCCGCCGCTTGTCTTTCAGCTTCATCAACAATTTTTTGCGCCGCTTCGCGTTTAGAATTCCAACAGGTTACGAGTTCTTCACCGACTTGATTTCGACATTCACTATAGAGATTTTCAAGCTGCTGTTTACCAATACTACTGAGGGTAACGTTAGTAATTGCATCTCTAAAGGTGAGTTCTCCCAATTGAGCTTCCAAAACGCTTTGCACTTGTTGATAAGCAAAGCTGCGGCTAACGATGACGGTATTGGCTAGTAATCGACCATTAGCGCCCAGAAAGAGCATGATAACCAGAGGCCAAACAAACAATGAGGCAAGTTCTGACCAAGATTGTTTTTCGATTATATCCTTACCACTGGTGAGGGTAAGGAACAAAATACTGATGGCGGCTAAGGTAATTCCCAAGGATACTAAACCCACCCACAATCCTGAAGCAATAGGGTCAATTGTCCCAATCCAAACTTTGTCCCAGGATTCGGAAGTGGCCCTAGCTAAATTGATCGATTCACTAACAATATCTAATGCTGATCCTTCCCCACCACTAGCCGGGGATGTTATTTGTCCTAAAAGTTGCATCATGGGTTTGACCGGATAAGAAGAGTGCGACGTGCGGAGTGCAATAAGAGTGCGGAGTGCGGTGTGCTGGGTGCGGAGTACGGAGTGCGGGGTGCGGGGTGCAGGGTGCGAAGTGCGGGGTGCAATAAGAGTGCTGTGTGCAATAAAAGTGTGGGGTGCGGAGTATGGGTTTAATAAGAACAATTCAAGTAACAACACTTCGGACAGTTTGCGATCGCCTTCGGCTGGGCGGAGCATCGTCGCCAACAGTGGAATAAGGGTTTAAGACCTTTTGTTGACTCAGGTGAAGAGCGAAAATTAGACAGCAAACAACCCACTCTTGACGCACTCCGCACTCTCCACCCCGCACTCCGCACTCTTATCGCACCCCGCACTCTTACTGCACTCTATCTAATTCGTGTTGTCGTCGTGGGTTGTTTGTCCGAGATAACCACCTCCTGGCAACATGAGCATTCCCGCTTGGGAGCTTGCTTGATTGCCCGATGTAATGCTGCCTCGGCGATCGCTCGTATTGATAGCAGATATTTCCTGAGCCGCTTGGGATAGTAAGACGTTGTTAATTGCCCGATCTGTACGAGCTTGTTGAGCTTCTTGCAAAACTCGGGCATTAACTTGAGCGTTGAGTGCTGTTTGCTGAGACAGGTTTTGCAGAATATGTTGGCTCACATCGAGGCTTTGGGATTCTTCAGCGAGTTGAACATTCTGGGTTGTATCTTGCTCTGTAGCTTGTAAAACTGAGCGACTTTGAGCTTGAGCCTCTTCACTCAAGGTTGAACCATCTGCAATTCCTATCGCAGTATTGCGTTGAGCTTGTCTATCAAGTTCAGACATAATTGCAGTTGAACCTTGGCTATCGGATGAGCCTAATTTGTTCTCCAATTGATCTGAAAGTTGTGTTCCTTCATAACGGGAGGTTGGCGCGTTTAAAATTTCGCGACTAACTTGACTTAAATCGGGAATTTTAATCGCTCCCAAGGATGAAGACAGCAGTTCATTCAGTGTGCCAAATAAGTCGTTTTGTACAAAGCCACGCACATCACCAATAAACTGATCAACTTCCTTAATCACGTTTTCAATGGGTGCGAAGAAATCACCCGAAGTTGATGACGTTTGCACCACAGAAGTTTGAGTGGGTTTTGCAACAGGAGGAGCCGTTTGAGCCAAGGTGGGTTGGTTTGAGCTTATTAAACTTAAACTCAGCCCCAGCACAATTGCAGTTTTTACGGCTACTGGTTTTGTAATCAATAGAATTGGAGATTTCATAAACATTACCTACCGATAGGTGACAAGTGTTTTGGAAGGGGTAGTATCCGGTGTAGATGCAGATGGGGATGAAGCTTTTTCAGACTCACCCCGTCCGATGGAGTCGAAACCTTTTCCATCTTTGAGGGCTGCAACATAGTCTTGAGCGAATTGTTTTAAAGCTTGGAGTCGCCCTTTGAGGGTAGATGGGTACTGAGCAAAAAGGCGATCGCGAGCTTCTTTTTCCTGTAAGTTATTAGCAACAGAAGCCAGCATCATCTCCGCCGGATAAAATCGAGTTCGCCAAAACCGACCCCCTTTTTCAACTAACCAACAGGAATAGAGATCAGAAACTCTGGGTAAGAAAGCTTCTGTTGCATTTTGGCTGATGAGTCGGGGGTCATAACCGAGATACTTTTGAGCCGCGACAACGCCTGTATTCGTAATCCTTCCTGTAATTTTGTAGACCATATTTTGCATAATTTGAGCCCCTGCTGAACACTCACAAATTGCATCAAAATCTTGGCTTAATAGCACAACGGCTATGCCATCTTTTCGCCCTGTTGCACAAAGTTCGCCCACAACAGATGCAAATCCATCTTTCTTTAACAACACGCTCAATTCATCCCCTAAAAATAAACTTTTGGGATGAGAAAGCGCGTTCCGAATACAAGCGGTATGGGCATTAATCGCCATCAAATAAGCATCTTGTTCATTTGATAAACCCGATAGGGCGAAGAACTTAACCGCAGGTTCTGGGGAAAAGGTACTAGGCCTACCAATGGCTTTCCCTAAGCGGGATGTTAATAACGCATTACCTTGACTTAGGATTTGATTAATTGCCAATTTGTCAAGTTCTTCAAAGGATTTGAGATTCAGTCTTTCTTTGCTACAAAACCTCAATAAATCTTGGAAAGTTGGCATTTGTTGCCATTGAGAAGATTGCCAACCGTTTTCAAATGCTTGATTGTAACGAGCTACAATTTCTGGATCTTTGAGGTAGAAATCCAGCATTCGTAAGAGAATAGAATCAACTCGTTGGGCTAAGTGGGGATTATGGATTTTTCCCATTGCGATCGCCACTAATGCTTTACGAATAAATTCTTTCCAAGATTCCATCCGCCGTTCTCGTTCCGCTTTAGGAAATTTTCTTAAATCAGGAGGTTCCAATAAATTACTTGACCCTTCGCTGATATCATAATAAGCGCCTTGCTCCCCTAAAAGTTCAATAGCAGTTTTGAACGTGCTATTGCCTCCACTGCTAATATCCATCCCCACAACAGGAATATTATTCGCTAAAGCTTCTGTGGCAAATCGCCATCCTAAAACGCTTTTTCCAGAACCCGATTCTCCCAGAATTAAAGCACGACTAATTTGATTGTAAAACAAATCAATAAAAATCGGTTTTCCGCCTCGTTCAGTTAATAATTCAACTCCTTTTTGATCAATATCACGAGGAACCGTTAACGGTAGAATTCCGGCTATCGTTTCAGTATCTAACGTCAAACGTCTTTCGCTTAACCATGAGCCACTGTGAAGCAACCATTTAAACGTAATGGGAAGACATTGCAACCAAATTTCCCAAGCAATATTACGTTCACGAATCACTTTAGCAGTTCCAAAACTATTAGAAAGAGCGTTGCAAGCTTGGTTTAATTCTTCAGCCGTATTTCTATATACTAAAAAGGCAACGGCTGTATTTAAAGGAATCGCCCCTTTATAAAGTCGATGTTGGGCATCAAAAGACTCTTCTTGCTTAATTTCAGCACCAATATCGCGTCCCTGTCCTTTCGTTACGGCTCTAATACTCGCAGTTTTTGCACCTTTTGCTTGTCGAGCTAAGTTGTCTTGAATTAACAAAGGATTTCCGACACTAATTTCAACCCAAGCTTCTGTATCATGGACAGAGGTTGAAGACATGATTTGCCACATCCATTTTAATTGTTGCCTTGTGTTTGTCCAACCCATCGGGGAATCATACATCGTCAATACACCACATTCTTTACCCTTCCCTGTTAAATAAACACGGTTGTTACTGCGACGATGCTCAGGACAAGAAGAACGACCTTGTATTCCTTCAATTAAAACGGTACAAATGTGTTTTTCTGTAGTTTTAATTTCGTTGAGATGATATCCAGTTGCCGTTTCTTCTAAACGAATCACTTGGGGAATAGAAGGAGCTTGACCTGGGTTTAATCGGTTCCAAAGCCACTGCCAAACTTCAACTGTATTCAAAGGATTAATGTCTAATCCAATCTTAGTATTTAAGAGAATTTCCCACCGCAGAAATCCTTCTTCAAAGGCACTGAGCAACAGCTTAGTATAAAACTGTTCTTTGTAGATTCTGGTGTTACCTGTTAAGGTTCCTAACAGTTGATCAACTAAAGATTTAACACCATTAATTGCTTTACCCAGGAAGTCTGTAGAAGTTGGTGTATTTCCATTAATTGTCCAAGTACAAAATGCAATTTGTTCCCAATTTTGTCGAGTTCCTTGATAAGTTAATTGTTGGATTCGGCGTTGCTCATTTCGGGTGAGTACAGACACTGCTTTAAGGTCAGTGGTATTGGCTAATTGTTCTAATTCTTGGCATCTGGACGTCTCATCGCTATAACAACCTGTACAAAAGGTGATTTTTTCGCCCCGAGGCAGTTCTCTCATGCCTTCTTCCAGGGATGTTGCAAATCCTGAGACTTCACTATTTAAAAGTAAGTCATGGAATCCTTGAGTCCGAAATGCAAAAACAAGTTGATAGTTAGACCCTTGATTAAGCAGTATTGCTGATGCTTGTCTACCATCTTTATTGATTTCAACTAAACAACAGATATCAGTTTCATTTTGAAAGGGCATAAATCTGTTATTTCCTCCAAATTGATTAGGGACAATTTTGGGTTTTAGTTTGATTTTGAGAGGGGAATGATTGCCTTTTTTGCCAATTCTGGAAGAACGCCTTGATGGTAAGGGAGAGATATAAAAGCTATCACCGTTGCACCATTCATCCCCAGGCGGTTTTCGGAATTGATCGGTAAACAAATGGGGTTGATTTCCAGTGAGGAGCCACCAGCTAACAATGAACCAAAATGAGACGGTGAAAAACCAACCAAGACCCAAGCTGAAAAATCCCATTGTTAGCAGATAAGAAATAATGGTTAGAAAGAACCAAGGGATAATTTGATTGGCGGGAATAAACCCAATACTCGGTTGTTTTCCCAGAATTTTGTTCACTCGGATAAAGTCTTTTTCTGGATCTCGTATTGTCATAGATGGCTCCTGATAATTACTGTAAAATCGTGAAGATTGTGCCAAGTTCTAAACTAGGATTGAATGCCGCAGGTGTGCCTGTTCCATTGCCCACGAATAGAAAAGTGACAACATCAATGGCAATGACAATGCCGAAGGCTAAAGCAATTTGAGTAACAATCGGACGCCAATCATTACCTTGTTGGGCTTGGTTATAAGCAAACAATGCAGCGGCGGCAACGAGTAGAAGAAACACACCTCGAATAGCATTAAAAATTAATGCGATGGTGGTTGCATCAACGGCAGTTCCTCCTCCAGCGGCTCCTGCTTCTGTTGCTAAATTCGTCATAAATTGTTCAAGACCGCTTAAGAAAATAGCTTGGGCTGGAGTTTGGAAGTTATTCAGTAAAGTTGTTACTGTAATAACAGCAACCGCTAAATGCCAAAATCGAATTTTACTGCCCAACCCTTTTTCAAGAATGGGGATAGTCTGCATGATTTTTTGCACCCCAAAGAAAATTAAGGCAGCACAACTAAAAACACTGATGAACAATGGCTGAATTAAACTTAAATAAACCGTGACAATCAGACAAATTGCAATGCAAAGTAAGTCAGCTTTATTCAGGTTGAATTTCCGCATGAATTTGTTGAAAGGATTTGCAGAGCGATGAAAAATGGGTTGAGTGGTTGAAGCAGAGGATTTGGAGTAAAAAGAGTTCTTGTACATAGTTTTGTTTTTCTCCTGTGTTCGGTTATTTAAACTTCTAATTCGTCGTTATTCAAAGACACATTTTTGGGTTTTGGAGCATGGAATGAGCGGTTGCGTTCGGGAGGAGTTTGTGAGGAAGATTGCGTTTTGCTAGGCTGTTCTGAGGAGTCGAGTAATTGCTCCATTTCAGCAATAGGAATACGACACTCTCGAATTTCCGGCGGTTTTCCTGAGACTAAAATTGCGTCAAATACAGCAGCATCATTTTGGCGTGGGTCAGTTCCAATTAATTGTTTTGACCCATTGGGCAGATCAAGGATTTCAAATTCGTATTTGATAGCCCCAGGTGTATTCTGACTTTCACGGGGTTCTCTCCAAGAAAATACGGGTTCAGTTTCTCCTTTAAATCGCTTGGGAAAGGCAGATTGGAAGGTTTCAACGAGGGCTTGGGCGGTTGCCAGTTTGTCGTATTCCGCTTCTGTTTGAGGCAATTTAAAGATGGCTTCCCGTTCCTCTGGGGTTAATTTGTCTTGATTTGCCCCAAATTTCCAGCGATCGCCTTCTTTTGTGCCTGAGAAGATATCCTGTCCATCACTGCCTATGACAGCAACTTGAATTTTGTGATGATCAGGAGTAACATACAGTGTGCCACCTTCATCAAAAGGAATTCCAGATTCAGGAGATTGTCCCGTCGCCAAGGCATAATTAACTAAGCAATCGGCGACGGCTTCACGTTGCTGTTGTACTTTTTTTTGAGTCACAATTTTGCTTAGAAGATCTTCAGGTTCGTCATCAATCGATGATTCGGAAGGAAAAGGAACAGAAGAATTTAGAGGGTTAGAAACAGGTTGAGTTGAGTTAAGTTCGCTATGGGATTGAGTGGAAACTTGAGGTTTTATGGTTTGCTCTAGTTCCTCTACAATTTCTTCTAACCGATCTAACCTTTTTGACAACTTTCCTAAATAATCTTGAATTTGGTCAAGTTGTTGGTCAAGGCTGACACTTTTATTAATTTCGAGTGGAGGAGACCTTTTATAATTCGGATCAATTTGGTTTCCGAGTTTATCAATTTTCTCTCCAATATCAACAGCTTTAATTTCAGTATCATCAATTAAGATGGGATCTTTTTGCTCGGAGGTGACTTGCTGTTTCTCTTCTTTAGAGCTAATTGGCTGGTTTTGGAAAGTTTTATTGGGTTTAACCTTTTGAGTTCGTTCAGACAGATTTTCAGTTCGTTCTGCTAAGGTTTCTAAATCAGCTATTACGTCAGTTTGTCGAGCGCGAATGCTAATTTCCTCCGTTCGTTCATTTAAAGTTTTAATTTGCTCCAGAATTTCCTCAAGTTTTTTAGCTTGATTGTTTTCCTTCGCTTGGGTAATTCCATCAATAAGTTCTTGAATGCTGTTAACTGCTAATAATCCCATTAAAGAAGTCGCTTGAAGGGTTAAACCTGTGACGGTTAGCCCATCAATTTCGCTGGATTTAGCATTAATGATTGAACCTTGATGTTGGCTTTCTTTAAGAAACGCTTCCAAAGACTCAAGCAGTGGATAGGGTTCTTCTGACTTTTCAGGTGTTTTTTGCTGAGTTTCAGGAGTTTTAATCAACTTTTGGGAAGTGCGATTTTTAGCGATTTCACCTAAAGCTCCCGTTTTCAAAGGAATATCATTATCCTCTGAGAGAAGTTCATCAATATCATCTTCCTCTAGGTTTTGTGGTTCTTGACGATTTCGATGAGAAGAACCTAATTTTGATGTAGCTTTCTGGGGTTTAGAGAGTTCTTCGCCTTCTTCTAAATCTGTTAAATCCTCATCAAAATCTTCTGAAAGGTCATCATCACCTAATTGATCATGAGCTTCTAAATCGATTAAATCGCTGACATGAGAAGGTGTGTAGAAATTGTTATTTTCTTTCGTATCAACTCCAGCCTGTTTGAGGTTCTTAACTAAATAGACACCACTGGTTCTTTGACTGGGATCTTTAGTTAAGTAGAAAACAAAGCCAGAAACTTCATCATGTTTTCCTTCAGTAACTAAATCTACACTAATACTGGCTTTTTGATTTCCCGATTCATTGAGTCGGTCAGGACGTTTATTGAAGGACTCAACAAAGTTTTTGAAATCTTCCCAATCTTCAACACCGCCTTCTTCTTGAATAGCATCAAGAGCAGTATCTAAAGTTTCTTGAATATGCTCTAGCCTTTTAACGTGCTTGGGATCTGTAGCAGTTAGAACAGACCAATCCCGTTTAGGTGGGGAAAACTTTTTAGGCTTAGTTGCTGATTTTGTAACCATTCATTAATCTCCATTTCAGTTAATTATTTTTGTTGGCTCTAATAGTTATTAATTGTCAGTAATAGTGCTTGAAATAAGGTTGTTTCTTTCGGTTTATATTTGATTCAGTCACAAGTTAGATCAATTGGCAGTTATTACTAGGAAAGCTATCATCCATTGGGTTGAGACACTAAGAGGATTAATTGACGCTACTGCTTCCCCCTGACGGCTGAAGACTAATATTTAATGCTTCTGTGGATAACTACTCTAATCACAGGTTGGCTAGGTGCGATGCCGATAGGTGATATTTGTCTGTCTATGCGATCGCATAGCCGCCACCTGTCAGTATCCTAATGCTAATCAACAACGACTCCGCGATCGCATAGCCGCCGCCTGTCGGCATCGCGTAGCCACCGCCTGCGTCTTGGCATCGCAATGCTAATCAACAACGACTACACTATCGCAAGCAACAAGGACAAAAACAATCAAAGGGTCAAAGCACTTTAGAAATTAATATTAGGGGTCGAGGGGGGCTTTACAACCCCCAACTCCCATTCAGAACCGTGCTTGCGACTTTCATCGCACACGGCTCCTAGTCTAATTGTCTGTTATCATCAGAACATCCGGTTTCTTTTGGGTTGTACGACCCATCGGTTGCCGTTTTAGTATCGTGACAATGGCGATGTAATAATTGCAGATTTTTATATTCATCTTTACCGCCTAGTGACGTGGGGATGATATGGTCGATCTCTGCAATATCTTCTGGGGTAAAATATTGTCCACAGAAATTGCATTTGCCTTTTTGCTTTTTGAGCAAAATTGCTACTCGTTTTGGGACATCATAAGATGTTCCTTTTCTTGTACTCCAATACATCCAGTTTCCGTCATACGGTGATGCTTCAGGTCTTACAGTTACATGACGAGTAATAGGTGTTTCTGCATGGGTAAGTAATCTGTAACCTTTTTGGGTTTCAAAATTCCATGTTCTATTACCGTTCTTTTTGAAATAATGTTTCAGATTTTTGTAACCTGCTTTACCACATCGGCTAACTGTCCATGCTCTTAATCTCAGCCATGTATTATGGTCTAAAAAGGAAAATGTTTCTTTGGAAACAGCTTTGGAATGGTAGTTACACCATCCTCTTATGACTGGATTTAGGCGTTTGATTAATGCGTATTGAGGTGCAGTTTTGTGGGTTTTAATCACTTCTTTCACTTTATCCGCGTGAGCTTTAATTGCCTTTTTACTAGGTTTAATTAGGGTTTTAAATCCTAATTGTTTGGTGTTTCCTCCTGTTGTACCACAATGGTGTTTACCAACTGGATATTGTCGGAAATTCCAACCTAGAAAATCGAATCCTGGTTGTACCTTTTCGTCTTTTACTTCGATTTCTCTCAGTGTGTGACAGATTCGGGTTTTAGTTGGTTTCAGTTCTAACCCGATGGGTTTTAACCATTCTTCGATAGCAATTTGGCACTGTTGTATGATTTCTAATTGTGGACTTATCACCACGAAATCATCGGCATATCTGATGACTTGAGCTTGAACGCGGTTATTCTTTTTAGGGAATTTGTGTTTAATTAACTCAATCATTCCATCCAGTGCGATGTTAGCAAGTAAAGGACTGATGACCCCCCCTTGCGGAGTGCCCGCCTCTGTTGCTTCAAATATGCCGTTATCCATCACTCCAGCTTTCAACCATTGTCTGATTTGGGCTTTTATTGTTGATGGACAATCAATTTTGGACAGTAGGTAATCATGATTAATCTGGTCAAAACACTTTGAGATGTCAGCATCTAGGATGTAATATTCACCTTTGCTGATGCTTTGGAAGATTCGTGACATCGCGTCATGGGCAGAGCGTCCGGGTCTAAACCCGTAACTTTCACCCTCGAATCTGGCTTCCCATTGAGGTTCTAATGCCAATTTAACCAAGGCTTGCCTGACTCTATCTTGTAGAGTTGGGATTCCTAAAGGACGTTTTTCTCCGTTAGGTTTGGGTATCCATTTTCTTCGGAGTGGTTTCGCCTTTTGGTATTTACTCAGGTTTTGAGCAAGTTCTAGTCGTTGCTTGGGTGTGATGGATTTAATGCCATCAACCCCGGCTGTTTTCTTGCCCTGATTATCTTGAGTAACCCTTCTGATTGCTAAGAGTTTGGCGTAATATGACTTAACTAGAAGTTTTTGGAGCTTTCGAGCTTTCGCATTTTGTCCCGATAATGATGCTTGGTAAATTCTCTTTTGCAGCTTAAATACTACCCGTTGGACTTTCGCCCAATTGATAGAATTCCATGCTTCCGTAGTCTTGGTTATACTCGTTTTCACCGTTTTTACTGCTAATTGAAACCTTACCTAACAACTAAACCGGAATCTATCAGCGTATCCTAAATATTACATCTAGGCTTTAGCTTCTGACTCCATCTCTGGCCCTCATAACATACGCTTTAGATTTGTAGCTACCTAACAGTATTCGACCACTGTAGGAGTATATGAGGGGTTTTAACGTTCCTTGAAAATGGGTTTATTGCCTTTAGAATCATCCTATCTGCCGGGGTACTTTTGGGAGTCTAAGTAAGTGTTATACGGAATTAACCTTACCTTTTATAGAGGGTTTGTTGAGCCCCCTACCTTTTCCCCTTGTTCTTTTGAACGCAGCGTAATCAAGTCAATTTCGCTACTTAATTTTTACGACAGTTCAAGCCGGATGTTTACTTTCGTTATTCTTGGGCAATTGGCTAGAGAAATTCTTAGATTTTGACTTAAATCCGTTTTCCCGTTACTCCCAGCTTCAGTGTTTTGATAATCAGTCTGACACTGTGGGAATTGCCGAATCTCTTTGGAATAGGCTACCGTACTTTATTATTCGGAAAGCCGCACCATTGACTCCGAGATTGACCTTCCTTTAAGGTCACATTTTCAAAGTTAAGATAGATTTAATTGGATTTACTATTGATTTAGCATCAATTACCAATTGTCTGAACCTATCTCCCTGCTTACGTTTCGGTGTTTAAACCTAAACTTTGGCAGGAACGTCTCGCACCAACAATCAAAATCATAACCTACTGGAATGAGTAGTTTTACTTACCGAATTAAGGTACGGAATTTTGACATGGCTTGCTGTTCCACAGGAGAGGAAACAGAAGGAAAAAGAAGGGAAAACAGTGCATTTTCTCCCTCTTCGTGATTTTGATTAAACGGCAAAATGTTACATAAGATACCAAATTTGTCGTAATACAACAGGCTACATCAGGAAATAACAGGGAAAATAGTGCATTTTTTCCCTACTTTTCCCTATTTTTTCCTCCCTGTTTTTAGGGGTTTTTTGGGCTTGTGTGGAAAGAAAGAGTCAATCTGTAGTTTTAATACTACAAATGTAACAAGAGCCAATGGAAAATTTTCCATTGACTCCTGTGCGATGATATGGAGAGTTACAATTATAAATCCCCAGACCTGCAATCATCGACTGGGAGTTGGCAGTATTCACAACAAAAATTAGCCCGTTCTTTCACAAGGTGGCGCAGTTAAGCTGGAATATAAGTCATGAATAAGATTGACCCGTTAGAAAGGGTAAATTGCCTGTTTTTAACAAAATCATCAAATGTTCAATGCGTTCATATTCATCGAGTTCCTGCTGTTCGACGGGAGTTAAATCTCCTCCTTGACGACGACTTAATAGGGTCAGTAACCGAGACTGCATTTCGGGTGTGGGACTAAATTGGGTAATTTGGGTGGGGGTAGGTTGACTACTGAGAAAATTCAAAATGTAGCGATAAACTTGAGCCGTTCGAGGAGGTTGAACTTTTTGACTACTTTTTCAGCAAACCCTATCTAAACTTTGTCACATACCCCGAAAGGTAGGATTATCCAGAACACCCTAATTTGTGATAAATGCTAAAATTCCTGCTCCTGTCCGTTCAATGCACCATTGTGCAAACCACATAAACTTGACATAATCATCTTGGAATTCATTCCAGGTTCCGTTCTTTTAAAGGGACACCATTTATAGAATAATAGTCTTTAAATAATTCACTGAAAAAGATAGAAAAAATTATATATAAAATTAATTTCAATCATCAGATATTAGATATTCAAAAAGGCTACGAGTATCTTGATAGTTTAAATAATCTTCATAACTTCCAACATCATTAAGAGAGTATCCATCATAAAAAAGTTGGCTTCTGTAAAACCAATGATTGCTCTCATAATGACGTCTTGATCGGGTAAATCTATAATCAACAGTATTTAACTGACGAGAATGACGAGAATAAAGAAAATTATTGTTTGAATCATCTAAATCAACCTGATAAATAGAATGTTCTTTATAGGAGTCTTGATTAAAATCGGAATCATTGTCAGCCAATGAGTTTTTTCCTAGATTTCTATCTATGAACTTAGATGAAATATCAACATCTTCTTGTTCAACAGGAACAACTTTAACCTCAACTAAATCACTAATATTTTCTGGGATAGCTTCAGCATAAATTTCATAACTTCCTCCAGAATCCGGGGAGGGGACGAAATAACCCTTGTGATCAATTGTTCCCCCTGTTGCATCCCATTCAATATAATTGGGTATTATGAAATCTCCCTGTTGATCAAATCCAGTAACTTTAAATTGAAACCCCTGGTTGGGTTTTAGTTCAACTTGTTCGGGCTGAATTTTTAACTTTCTTAAAACCGGAATAACGTTGACATTAACAGAATCACTAATTTGAGCAAAATTGATACAAGATTCGCCCACCCAATCTAATATGCGAACGCTCATTTTAATTGTCTGCTTGATCACCCATGCTTGGAAATCTACTTCAACATTAGAAATTTCTTCGGAATAATCTGAATCTGAATCAGAACCAAAGTTATCAAAAATATTATCAGTTTTAGCAGGTTTATTTTGAAGCTCAGTATCTAAATTACTAGAATTTAAAAGTTTTTGAATTGTATCACTCAGAGAAAATAACCGTTCGGCTAATTTAATACTACGAGCTAATAATTTTGTATAAATTCCAAAGGTTAATATTTTTGAGCGGATATCATAGGGAGATAAAGAAGAAACTTTAGCCGTTACTTTATAAAAGCCTTTATCATTATCATAGGCTGTAAATATACCCTTTTGATCAATTCTTTTTCCAGGAGCTTCCCAAAAAATATTTCCTGTTTCAATTTCATTTCCATATTGATCATACCCAATGGCTTTAAAAGTTATACTTTCATTAGGTTTTATAAAACTATCCTGATTGGGATAAATATTAATCTGTCTTAAAACAGGTAATAGATTAACCGTTGCGCTAGCTTCAATCGAGTTAACTTTAGCTGTTACTATGACTTGAGATTCTTCATAACCCCCCCTAAAAACTCCTTCTGAGTTAATTCGACCACCTGGGGTACATTTCCATTGAACATTTTCTACCCAAATCCAGTTCCCTACCTGATTTAACCCCATCACTTCAAAAGTTATCGGTTCATTCGGTTCTACAGAAATAGTGTTAGGCAAAATGATTAGATCAGTTAAGATGGAGGGAACAATAACTTTAGCCGTTGCACTAATTGTTTGACCCGGAATTGAAGCGGTAACGGTGTATTCCCCTTGACTATAAAACGAAACTGTATAATGTCCATCGTTGTTAATTTCACCCCCAGTTTGAGTCCAATTTACTTTTCCAACTGAAATAGGATTCCCTCTTTGATCTAAACCCTGAACTGTAAATTCATGGCGTTGGTTAGGAGACATTACTATAGATTTAGGCTCTATGCTCAAAGAGGTTAATTTTGGGCGTTCAATGACTTTTACTTGGACAGATTGACTAATTTTTTCGATTGTTGCACGAATAGTAACTGTTTCTTCAAAGTCACCTACAATGAACATCCCATTATTAGGAAGTTTTATATTGTTAGCAGTCCAAGTGACTTGTCCAATTTCAATGGGTTTGTTGTATTGATCAAAACCCTCAACGCTAAATTTTTGAGAGTCACCACAATATAGAATGGCTTCTGAAGGACTAATTTCTAAAGATGCAAGTTTAGGTTTTTCAAGGATTATAATTGATATTTTACAACTAACCTGGTCAACTTGCCCTTGAACAGTAAAGCTAGAACCCGGTATATTTCCGGCTTGAAATAGTCCGTCTTCAATTTCTCCACCTGTGGCAGTCCAAATGACTTTTTCAATTTCAATGGGTTTGTTGTATTGATCAAAACCTTGAACAGTAAATTGTTGATATTCTTCACAATATAGAGCTTGATAATCTGGACTAATTTTTAAATATTTTAGTTGAGGCTTTTCAAGGATTGTAATTGATATTTTGCAACTAACCTGGTCAGCTTGCGCTTGAACAGTAAAGCTAGAACCCGATATATTTCCGGCTTGAAATAGTCCGTTTTTAATTTCTCCACCTGTTGCAGTCCAAGTGGCTTGTCCAATTTCAATAGGTTTATTGTATTGATCAAAACCTTGAACAGTAAATTGTTGATGTTCTCCACAATATATAGATTTACAATCGGGACTAATTTTTAAATATTTTAGTTGAGGTTTTTCAAGGATTGTAATTGATGCCTTGCAACTAATAAGATTAACAGTTGCTTGAATATTAAAGTTAGAGCCTGAGCTATACCCCGCTTGAAATAGTCCGTCTTCAATCTCTCCACCTGTTGCAGTCCAAGTTATTTTTTCAATTTCAATGGGTTTATTATATTGGTCAAAACCTTGAACCTTAAATTCTTGATATTCACCACAATATAGAGTTTTATAAGCGGGACTAATTTTTAAAGATTTTAGTTTAGGAGAATCGCCTGTTAAGGGATATAAATATTTTCCTGTTTGTAAATCCCAGATTTTGATCCAATCTCGACCACCACTAACAAATCGCTTACTATTGGAGCTAACAGCAATAGAACTAATAAATCCAGAATGATCTATGATAGCGTTAGTTTGATTAGAGTTTTTGATATAAATACTTCCGGTTTGGCTTCCTATGACTTGAATATTCCCATTAGGGCTAATATCAAAACCAGTGAGGGTTTTAAATCTTTTTGAAATTGTTTTAACACAATTCAAAGTGTTGACATTGGATTTAAAGTTAGATTTATTTTTACTTTCTCCAAAGAAGAAACCTTGGGTTAAGAAAGGAATTGTTAAAGTTGTTCCTCCTGTAAATTTAGCTAAAATAGCTGATATGATCCATACAAGTATGTAGCCCAAAGGGATATTAAATTTTTCTGCTGAAGTATTTGGATCTTTTTCCCATATTTTAATGACGCCATCTCGACTGCCTGTAATTAAAGATTGATGCTCAGAACTGATAGCTACAGCTTTAACCCAATCTGAATGTCCTTCAAGAGTTCGTAATAATGATTGATTTGTCAAATCCCATAACTTTATTGTTTTATCTGTACTTCCACTCACTAAAACTTGGCTATCAGAACTAACTGCTAAAGAAGATACCCATCCCGTATGACCATTAAATGTGTGGATCAGTTTCTTGCTGTCTAAATCCCAGACTTTAATAGTTTTATCTGCACTTCCACTAATTAATTTTTTATTATCTGGGGTAATTTTTACCACATTAACCCAACTTTCATGCTCTGTAAAAGTATGTAAAATATTTTTGGTCTTTAAACTCCATATTTTAACGGTTTTGTCAATGCTACTACTAAACAAATATTGACCATCGGAACTAATAGCAACAGACAAAACCCAATGGGAATGAGCGTCAAGTGTATGAGCTAATTCTCCTGTGTTTAAATTCCAAATTCTAATTTTCTTCCAACTTCCACCAACGATAATTTTATGTTCTGAACTAATCGCTACGCAAGAAATTGTATCGTGAGCTAAAACATTAGGTGATTTCGGGTTAACACTTTCAGTCAAATAGGGATTATCACCATACAGTACCCAATAAGCTGATTGTTGAACTTGCTCCGATGAATCAGTTAATGCCTGTTGTGCAAGTAAATCTAAGCCTTGATCAAATTTCAGACATTCTGAAAGTGCTGTAAGTCGTTGTTTAAGATCAGAACTAGCGAATTTAGTCTGAATATCGTTGAAGTGTTGCTGCTGAAAATGTTCAGCCATTGTTCTCCTTTAATTTTGCACTAATTGATAGTTTTATTTAAGTGTTTTTGAGGTAAAATTATAATTTTTTACCCTCATAAGAAGTTACAACTCAATTTTGTAGTTGTTACCATTGTTTGCATTACTTGTATGATTTAATTTCTTGCTATAAAAGACATTAAAGCAATTTAATACATACAATTGCAAACAAGAAATATGTAATATGTAGCGGGAACTTATCTATTACTGTAAATCTTTAGGAATAATTAACCAAGAGTATTTTTACGGAAATTTAGAGAAAGTCAGATTTTAAAATATCAGTAAAACTACGCTATTGACTGATTATTCTACTTCCACACAGAATCCCGCCTTGTTTAGCCCTTTTCTCCAGTTCAGAGTGAAACCATAGAGGGAAACAAGGTTGAATATTGGAGGCGATCGCCCGAAGGTCGGATGGAGCATCTGTAACAAGAGCCAATGGAAAATTTTCCATTGACTCCTGTGCGCTCGCCTTAAGATCTCCAACCCTCTCGATTCAACTAAACCAGTTCTAATTCTTTCGGTTTTGATTCTGACGTAGACATGACAGTTGTTTGAGGTTGGGATAACGCTTTCTCTCGCGCCATAATCATGTCTTGGAAACGAGTTGCCGCTTTTTCTGTCAAGGGAATTTGAACCTCTCCGGTATGAACGTTGGCTTTAAACACGGTGCGCTTAGACTCGTTTCTGACAAAGCAATCCCCGTTGGGTTGCACATAAGCTGTCCATTGGTTGTCCCCAAACTTGAAGTGCTGGGTGCCATCGGGAGGAAGTTGCGCTTGTCGTTGTTGGTATGTGTCTGACACAACGCTAAACAGCAGATCTTGGAGAGAAAGCCGCCAGTGGTCAGTGTTAGCAGGCGTGGGACTGTACTTTCCGTTATTCCCTGTTATTTCTGGTTTTAAAGCGGGTTTTTGACTCCCATTGTTAACGATGGAAACAAAACGGTGAGAAGGTTCAGGGGAATCAATGGGTGGCAATTGGGTTTGAGGCAATTGAATTGATTCTGAATCAACCTTCAACATCAGCGATCTGCCAGTTTGATTCAGCGTTATCGTTGCTTCAAACGTGGTTCCAGGGGGCAACTTTGGACTATCGGGGGAGAAGGTTCCCAATTTTTTCCCGTCAAGTTGAATAATAGGAGTGCCTTGAAATCGGTAATATTTCTCGTGAGTAGGAGGTAAGTCTAGGGTTCCGACTTGCAGAGCCACAGTCCGGTCTTTCCATTTAGACTTGCAGAAATCTTCCTGGGAGTAGTCGTTATCAGGATGTTTGACATTAACAACTTCAATTTGGTTAACCTGATAATTAGACAACGCATGGCAAATTTCATCCATAAATAGTTTATAGACCAGCGCGCCTCGACCCGCTTTATCTTGAGATTCAATCCAGCGACAATCAACCGGAGGTACAATGAGCAATCGGGTTTCATTACCAGAGTAATTTGTAACTTTCAAAGCGTCAGGATCGATATGGTGATTAGAGTTATCTCCGTATTTAGCATCAAGTTTCGCCACCATGTTCTGGGGTAAATCTTTAAAGGCAAATTCAACTAAGGGTAATTCGTGATGAGCAGTGGCTTCGTATTCAATGCCTTTTCTATCCAGTGAATCTTTCCATTGGTTAGGAAGGTCAATACTACGGCCGTCTTGAGTTTTCACTTTCTTGAAAGGAACTTGCAGGACATAAACATCTTGTGGCAACGCTTCGTGGAGTAACTCATAGTCTTGTTGTAAGGAAAAAGTAATTTCTAGTTCCTCGGCTACCTTTTGACCGACTGTCCGGTGTTTGCTGAGGTTATCACAAGTGTGGGTGGCTTGGAACAGGGCATGAGCGGCTCTGGTTTTCCGTTCAGGGGTATCCCAAATTTCATCAATTTCAACCCGATAACTGTCATAAAGTTTGCCGATTTCCTCCTTTCGCATTTTAATATCATTGCCTGTGCGTTCGTAGATAATCGTTTTGTCTTCTTGAAAGCGTTGCACTAAATCTTTTGCCCACTGCAATTCGTTTTCTTCCCAATTAAGGTCATTTTCTGGGCTAGGACGATACTCAATTTCGTTGCCGATTAAAGTATCTTTGTAGGCGTAAGGAACGTGCAATTGACTGCCTTCTTTTTCGTATTCAATCCCTGCTGCATCTAGCTGTTTACGATGTTCTTTTGAGACAATAAGATAAGCGGGAATTGGGGGAAGAATATGTTGAAATTCATCTCGGTTTCGGCAAACAAGCCGCGTTTGTTCCCAATACGGGTTCACCGCTTCCTTAGCTAAAATATAAACAGCATTAGGAAAATCGGCGGGCAGGGGAAATTGTTTATAAAGTCGGTCATCTCCTTTATACTGGAAAAAGTAAGTACAGCTTTTGTGTTTTTCGCACCATTCATCAACTTTTTCTAGTAAAGTATCGGGGTTTAAACCTGTTTTCGCTTTGACTTCTTTGGCATCTTTACCCCGTAAGGAATTTTTCTGGTAATCAACTTCGTATTGTTCCATAATACTCAAAGCTGAGATGAACCGCTTTTGCTGTTTAAGAAATAGCTTTTCATCTTCTCCAGAGTTCGGAAGTGCAGCCGCAACTTTACCAATGGCTAAAGCCACAAGTCCGACTTCATTTTGAGAACTGGCTACACCAATTTGTTCGAGGGTGGTGAATTTGCGATCGCCTGCTTTCACTTTACCTTCTAAAACTTCAAGGTCATCTTCTCGATATCGAGCTTGGGTATAAGGAACTTTCTCAGCTTGAATCACTTCCCCAAAGTCAAATAATCCCTCTTGTGCAGGTAAGATTTGTTGAGCAATATGGGGAATTTTTCTCGATTCAATTCCAAAGGGTTCATCTCCATCAAAATCCCCTTGGTGGAATTTTTCTAAATCTTTAGGATTAAACCAAATTACCCCTTTAATTTTTGCCATAATCGTGCGAATTTCTTCAGGAACAGTTTCAAGGTTTTTGGCATGGATATTTTGGTATTTTCTCAAACCATCTTTATTGAGAATGGGAAATCGTCCTTGAATACAGTCTCCTTCTTCGAGATGATTAGCACAAACAATGCCTCTGGGTAAATCTTCACAAGGTAAAGCCATTGCTGAAGTCATCGCTAAAGCGCCTCTAGTGGCTAGATTTCGCCATTTAGAGGCTAACCAGCGTTGAGCCATATTCGTAAATTCAGGACTTCCAATCATTAATCCCAATTTATCGGCTTTTAGCATCTGAATATCTTGTCTTTCCCGCTTTTGCTCTTCAGAATTATCTTCATGATCAACGGTGATTTCATCATCACAATTTCTAGGAAGTTTATCCTGTTGTTCTTGAAGTTTTCTTTCGTTCAAACGAGCTAGAAAAGCTTCACGTCGGTCATGATCTTCAATCATCGCTTGGCGCAATTTCATTGGATCACGTTGCAAGGTTGCGAGTCGTTGAGCTTCAGCTTTAGCGGCGGGTACTAAGTCTTGTCTTTGAGCTTCTTCATCGAACCAAACTCCGGTAGATTGCCAACTGGTTTGAGTGATGCCAATTTGACTGTTTTTTCGATTCCCCAGGATGGCTTTCGGTAACTCATAATCGCCACAAGGAATCAGGTCTTTGAGTTGTTTTTTGTTGATGCCTTTAATGCTAGAACGATCTAAAATAAGTTGGGGTTGATTGCCTTCGGAATCAGTTAATGAGTGAAGTAAATGATCATCAGGACGGAGGGTTCCTTTTGCTAAAAAGCTCACTTCAGGTGTGGATTCCGAATTTTCTGCATTCCAACTCCGTAGCCAAGCAAAACGAAATTGACTGGCTCGATTTTTCTCCCCTCCGATGCTTTTCAGTAATTCAGAACTGATAACACCGTGACAATCTCCAGTTCGATATTGTGCATATTGGGGGTCGGTGAAATCAACAATTTTTACTCGTAAATTTGTATCACAGTTTGACACACCGGACATACAAGTGCTAACGAGAAGAGAACCGTAGCGACAGGCCGTATCTTTTTCGGTTATGAATAAGTCTCCTATCTTTTTAGCTAGGGTTTCATCACCGAAGTAATAACTGTTTCCAGATTGAAAGATCATGCGTCGTTTGATGCTATCTTCTGGATCATGAATACTGGGGCGGAGTTGGCGAGGATCTGGATTGGATTTATCAAGTTTGACAATCATTAATGATGTTAGTTCCTCTGGTTCAAACATTGCTTGCAGAATTGAGTGTCGCAGGATTTCTGGGTTATTATAAAATTGTCCTACATTGCGTCCTTTGGCATCTGTATAAGCAGCATCAAAGACAGGAATTTTGAGTCCTTCTTCGGTAACAGTTGTAGTGACCATAAGTTGATTTCTCCTAATCGTTGAAGGGTTAGAGTTGGAATTGTTGGAAAGGTATGATGGGGCTATCTAAGCGTTAACAGGTTTAAACTGGGTCAGGTGTTAACCGTTGGTAGTGTTTTTGAGGGGGTTGAAATGGGACTTAAGGTTGATGCGATGCCTTGGCAGGCGGCTACGCCATCGCTAGTTGGGTTCTGTTTGAAGAGGAAGATCAATACCCGTTCGTGCGTCCCAGTAGCACTGCGACGGATTTGATAGACAGGCTGGGTAGAGCGATTGCACAATGGGAGAATATGGACTTCGATGAGCGAATTTAGGCTGACCATACATATATAGATATGGTTTAAGTTGAGGATTTTTTCTATGAGCGGTGGTAGCCGCTCTTTAAGTCCGAAAGTATATACAAAAAATATTTATAGGAAAAGTTAGGATTAGGCATGGTTAATAATGAAACAACAAGCGCGAATGTAACAGCCTCCGAACTCAGCCTGCTCTCTCAGTTAGATGAGTTAAGGAGTGCTTGGCAGGAAACTCATCCTAAGCAAGCAAAGGGTGGTTTAGAGGCTTTGAGCGGATTCGATCACCAATTCCTGTTGACACTACTGAAAATAGTTCGTAAATGGAAAGAAGCTTCTGAAGCCGAGCGGCAAGACCGGAATACAGCCCATAAAATTCTCGCAGAAGCCATTTCAGACATTACTGAAGCAGGTAAATTCGTCACTATAACACAAGTCAAAAAAACTCTTTCAGGCAAGGCGATTCGTGAAGCGCTTGCAGAACTTTGGGAAATTTTTAATCTTGCTTCTGAACTTACACCAGAGTTGGTAGAACACTTACGGTTCAAAATCTCTGGAAAGTTTGAGGATAATAGGAATCCTAATAAAGTTATTAAAGAATGGAACCCTACATTAAGACAAGATCAAGCACAAAGGCTTGATACATTCAAAACTTGTGTCAGTTATGAGCTTGTTTCCGACCCAAGATTAGACTTAACGGCAGAGTTAGAAAATCTTTCACGGGATGAAGATACGGAGACAACTATTGGGCGATGGTTAGGCTACTATCTTCTTCAACTTGGTTCAGGCTTATCTCCTGAGCGTATAAGCGCTCTTATATGGTGGGAACTCATAAATGATAAAAGCTTGGAAGCGTTCCGAGCAACACAGGCAAGATTATTCAGCCGATCGGACTATCAACTTGGTGCTGTTCGACATACACTTGGTGGCAGTCTGTCTCTACCTAGAACAGATTTACTCTCAGAGTTACGAGCATCTGTAATCACGAAGCGGATCACCCTTCTCATCGGTTCATCTGGATCTGGAAAATCAGCACTTTGCAAGCTGGCTATGCAAACAAGCTTTCAAGATTATACGTGCTTGTTTCTCCATCCATCTGATATTATTGCCTTCACAGAAACCTCAGACTCTACATCTAGCAGAGATACAAGACGTATTGATGAACTCTTAACAGCTCAAGTAATTGAAAAGCCGATCATCATCATAGATGATCTGAGTGATGTCAATGAGCAAAGCTTTGATTGT
This sequence comes from Planktothrix tepida PCC 9214, assembly GCF_900009145.1. Taxonomy (NCBI): domain Bacteria; kingdom Bacillati; phylum Cyanobacteriota; class Cyanophyceae; order Oscillatoriales; family Microcoleaceae; genus Planktothrix; species Planktothrix tepida. The sequence goes on along the minus strand of NZ_LN889815.1, from coordinate 269,564 downwards.
GTACTTAACCTTCTTCAAAATGCTTTGGTTAGGGAAACATCTGATGTGCGCTTTGTTCTAGTGGCCCATTTAGATGCTGAACGCCGAGTTCGTGACAAAATTGCTGCTCGACTTGGCGCAGAACTTTCTATTGATGTTGTTAAGTTACCACAACTACCTATTAACGATCTTCAGTCATCGAATACTTTACCAGGCGACGTTGCGAGCCTTGTTCAACGCGCTGATGAGTTTGGCCCTGCTTTAAACCTTAAGCTTCTTGACTGGCTGATTAGTAGCGTTCAACGGGATAATATCAATAATATTTCATCCTTCAAAAATGACTTAGACCTACTCGCTTGGTTCTGGCGCTCTCATGTGGGGGATAGCCACGAAGCTAGTGAAGAAGGTCGTGTCTTAATTAAAACAGCCATTTCATTAGCCGATAAATTTACTCCCGATCTGTCTCTTTATGACTCTGGGATTGAATCCAAAACCCTATATATTCTGGTGCGACGAGACTGTCTTCGAGTTGTAGAAGAAAAAGTAGCTGTCACACACCGTTTTGTAGGAGATTGTGCAAGGTTTCGCTACCTTCTGGGGAAACGTCGTGAGCTAGAAGCTAGTGAGCTTGCTGCGAAGTCGGGAAATCCTCTCTGGTCGCAGCCTTTGCGCTGGTTTGCTTTGTATCTTGCGATGGAATCAGAAGAGACTGAAACATGGCAGGAATTGCTTCAAGAAGCAAAGAAAGGTAATTATTTACAGCTTATTGACTTGCTTCTCGATGGCGCGATCTTGAGCAAAAAGCCAAGCTCAGTTCTGCAAGGCTGTTCCGGCGAACACCTTCCTTTTTTCATCCAGCGTCTCATCTCTCGCCTTCTAGCGATCGCAACTGAGCCGACGCCTGATTACTTCGGAGTGTTGCGATCAATGTCGGCAAGCGAAAGACTTATGTCACACGAACGTACAATTGGAACTCCAAAAGTATATTTGTGGGAACCTGTTTGGCGTTGGCTTTTAGCGCAGAATCAAGAAGCTTTGATAGAAAACTCTAAGTTAATTTTTAAAGCAGCAAAAGCCTGCGTTAACTGGGGTATTGCAGAAATATTCCCACTGCGGGTTCAGATTGCAGAACTAATTATTGATTTGGCTCATAGGGTATTGCTACCCGATCCTGACCAAGAAAAATGGTACTCGTTACATGATTCCTCATCAGCAGAAGTTAACGATCAGTTTCGCAAGTTTATGGTCAGCCAAGGTGGCATATATCTCTGTGCCGTTATTTGTATCAATCCACAACTTGGTGCTGAATTACTTTTAGCTCTAACTATCTCACCGCCTTATTATCGCTATGAGTTTGAGAGATCCTCTAATCTGTTAGATGACAATCTTGGAACAGAAGGATATTATGAGATTGATGTCTGTACATTCAAGTTTTTACCACTTCTTTATCTCCTTGAAATCAATGAGCCTTTTGCGGTTGATGTTATTGCAACCCTTTGTAATGTAGCCACAGATTACTGGCATGAGCATCACTGGGCAAAAAATCAACTGGAAGGTATGCAGAAGACTGATACTGATGGCATAACTCTGCTTGTTGGTGAAAATAGAAAACACTTCAAAGGCGGTCGTCATGCTCTATATTGGCACCGCCAGTCAAATATTGTTGCTTGTTTCTTAATGACGCTAGAGGGATGGCTCTATAGTCGTCCGACTAAAGCAGCACTCGAAAATTCTATATCAATTATTTTTGAGCGTGCTGACACTGTTGCAATGATCGGGGTACTCATTTCGCTGGCAAAATGCGATTCTACCCTTTTGAAAGGTTCCTTACTACCTCTACTGTCGTCATTACAACTTTTAATATGGTTAGAGTTTGACCAGATTGGTGAAGGACAGAATTGGGCATTCGATTTCGATTCTTTTAGAGCTAAAACAAAACTATCGCAAGAAGAATATCAAGAGTTACTTGGATTTCATCTGCTATCTCACCGAAAAATTCCCCTTTTAGACATAATACTCCGAATGTGGTTAAAGGAAGACATTCCTTCTAATACAAAATCTCAAATTTGGGAAGACTGGGATAATAATCAGCTTAATTTGATTCCAGAGGTTAGCCAGCATCGTGCATTAAAAATCCGAGCTTTGTTTGAACACAATAACTGCCTGTTAGAAGAGGATGAATATGGAAATCAAAACTTTCGCTTCGTGGATGCTCTAGCTGAAGATACTGAAGTTGATGCTAAATCAGAAGAGGATGAGCATGAAACTCAAAGTTTTCCCTTCGTTGGCACTCTGCCTGAAGATACTGAAGTTGATGCTAAATCTAAATCTATGCTTTGGAATCTTCAGCATTTTCAAATTGTAATGATGTGCCGAAAAATTTTAGATGGAGAGTTGCAAAAGACACCGGAACTACATAGGGATTTTATTACTCTTCTAATAAGTGAAGAACAGCTTACTTCTTTACAAGAACGCTTGGAAAAAAAAGCTTTCCTGGATACAGCTTGGGCAATGATTGCTGTTGTCCTAGAGCCTCCTAGCAATGAGATGAACCAAGATTCGGATAACTATATTACTCATTATCCTAGTGATTTTTCTAATCTACCGATAAGTTTAGATATTTCAAACCGTTGTCAAAATTACATAGGTGCTGAAGCTTTTATTGCTCATGCAGCCCCTAAGTTACTGCGAAGATGCGAATCTGAAACCTTACTTCGAGCATCTGCTTTCCGTTGCCTTATTGGTGTGTGTAACTGCAATACATCTGCTTTTATGCGATCATGGATAAGAGAATATGGGCTAGATCATACACTCACCCAAGAAATAATAAACGTAACTTTTTGGATAGCTCGCCTAATTGCACTAACTCATATAATTTCATACAATCAAGCAATTTTGGAACAAGATACTCATCTAGTTCCACTAATTACACCTCCTGAGATCATAGATCGAATAATACGTTTAAGTAATGGAGAGCATCCTGAAATCCAGGAAGCTTGGTCTAACTTGCAATCCCAGTTTGTAACAAAAACAACCCCTGAATTATCTATCATTGATGCTTTTAAATGGACTCCAGAACTACTAATTCTGTGTCTCGAAATAGTATTTCCACGATTAAAATATGAATCGTGTAATTTCAACAATTGCTTTGATTGGAATTTTTTAACAGCCGTATTAATACCTATATTAGAAATCCAACTAGACAACACACAGATTCAGGATTTTATAACTGCCTTGTGCCATAAAGTGCTTTTTACTTTGATTTGCCAGAGAGAAGTTGTCTATTTATATTACAAAAATTATCAAAGAGAAAATGGATCTAGTCCTGTACATACACGACTATATCAGGATCAGTATCAACTCTTAAACACGGTAATAGAATCTAATCCTACAGAAGTTGCTGCACGAATAAATATACTTATTGAGGCTTTAAAATCTATAGGACTGGTAGATTGCATTGTTTTAAATGATGTTGTACATATTTTAAGTCACTGTATTGTTAAATGGAGTTCTTCCAATATAATTGACAACTCATTTAGAAGTCACATAGCTTCTACAGTTGGAGAATATCTTTTTAAACTTAAAAATCAAGAAGATTCAAATCTACGATTTCTCGGTAAAACCAGGGATATCTGGGAAAAATTGATTGATCTACTGTGGAAGTGGTCACAAAATAATATTGAGAAAGCAACTCAAGCAGACCAATGGCTTGTGAACTTTTTCAGTCGCTTCCATGATGTATTACTTCCTGATCGGGTGTTGAGAATAAAATTGTATCGTATTGGCAAATCAACAGACTATAAACAGTTCCGCCGATTACTTTTTACAACGCTCGTTCAAAACCAGGATCACTTACCTAGTAGAAGAAATGACGAAAGTAAACTTTTAGTTCAAGTTCTTGCTGAATTGTGGGATTCAGATCGCAAATGGATTATCGACAGACAAGCTCGGCTTCAAGATTTGAAAACGATACTTGAGCAATTACAGGAAATTGATGCAGTAGGTGCAAGAAGGTTAGCAGATCAAATAGCGGATTCCCTAGTTTAGCGAAGATAACCGATGATCGCCCCTGAAACGACTAAAATAGAATCATAGAATTACAGACTAAGGCTAATTGTTCTATGCCCGAAATCGTCGAAATTCCCCTGGAACTGACTCGCTTTCAACTGTCGCCCGCCGTTCAAGCCCGTTTGCAATTTGTCTTAGATCGTCAGGATGAAGGTTACACCCTATCTCAATCAGAACGACAGGAAGCTGAAGGACTGGTTGAATTGATGGAATTTTTATCATTGCTACAGTTACGTTCAACACGGGTGAGCCAGTAATCATTAATGACAAAGATTCTAACTATTCTCCATTGAGGGGTGATTCAAGGAGCCAGTTATAGTAAAGCAAAATACCCTAATAACAAACGATGGATGAAAATGTAGCTGCCACCAAAATCTAAAAATTTAAGATAAAATATCGATAAACCCTAAGCGTAACGAACAATGACTCCAGCCAGCTATCAACTTTCCCTGAACTTTGAGCAAGTTTTAACCTTGGTCAAACAACTACCATATCCAGAAAAATTGCTGTTAAGCCAAGAACTTGAAAAAGAAGTATTAAACAGCCAATTAACAGCCCTTTTAGAGTCTTTCAAAACCGATGAACTTTCTTTAGAAACTATTACCGAAGAAGTTGAAGCAGTTAGAAGCGAAATTTATGCCAGAAAACCAGCCTCTTAAAGTAATTATAGACACGAATCTTTGGATTAGCTTCTTGATTGGTAAAGAATTAGCCAATCTCCAAGAATTAATCGTCAATAAAACGCTCCAAGTTGTCTTTTGCAACCAACTCCTAGAGGAAATTAATCTAGTAACTCAAAGACCAAAACTCCAAAAATATTTTCCAGTAGCGAAAGTCCAAGAATTGCTGGAATTGTTGAATATTATTGGTTTATCTATAGAAATAACCTCAGAAGTTTCTATTTGTAGAGATGCTAAAGATAATTATTTATTAGCTTTAGCTAAAGATAGTCAAGCTGATTTTTTAATTACAGGAGATAGAGATTTATTAAGTTTGGTAAATTTTGAGGGGACAGAAATTTTAACTTACAAAGATTTTTTACAAAAAATATGACAAATCTATTCGTCATTTTCGGCTAAGATATCCTGTAAAATTTCTGGCGTTAGCCCTCGCGCTTGTGCTTTACCCGAAATTTCTGCCATAACTTCAGTTAAAGTTTTATTTTGTAAATTTCCTCTCAAAAACAATTGAACAATGTAGCTCAACTTTTTCTGAGTCTCAGAACTAGCCCCTTCAAACGCTGTCTTAATATCTTCATCAACTTGAATCGTAATGCTTGCCATAGTCCTTATAAGTCTTCAAAATTAGGTGGTTCGCGTAAAAGTTCTCTAGCGATAGTCGGAATTTCAAAATCGCCAAAATGGGCAAAACGTCGCTCGATAGCCAAGGCAAGATTTAAGGGTTCGAGAGTTTTTTTTGTCAAGACAGCGCGGAGGATTTCTTTAGCTTCTTCTTCCAGAGAACGCCCATAATATTCGGCTCGCTTTTGGAGGCGATTTTTCAGATCATCATCAAAGTTTTGAATCGTGATATTGTTCATAGTAGATTCAATTGTTAAAGCTACATTTTTTTGAAGTTTAATATTAGGTTAGCATGGTGTTGTTTCACTTACGATAGATTTCAACACAGCCCATACCGACTGCTGGGTAATATAAAGCGATCGCCCCGTCCCACTCTCCAAATCAAAATAAGTCGCAAACCGCTTGAGATTACCCGCAGCCATCCGGTACAGGTAATCCGCCGCCTCAGCCGCCACCCGGACATTTACGCTCTCGCTCTGCAAGTTTAGCATTGCCATCTCAGCACAAGATAGGTTATTTGTCAACTCTTCAGGCTTCGGTTTCAAAAGGTCAGGAGCCTGGATCATCGGAGACGGCAACCTCGCACATCCGAGTCCCCCAAAATGATAGAACTCCGGGTCAGTTTCCAAAGAACTGCCCAGCAAGATTTGTCCGGCTGTGGCATGATTTCCGCAATCCAAATACCACACACGAGGGATTTCAGAGTGGCTGTAGTATTGGTTTAACTCAAGCGCCTGGTTAATAGCCGCTCTTCCGGCAGCCGTGTCCACGCATCCGACCAAGATGGTCAGCTTGTCGTAAGCTCTTCGGATCAGCTTGGGGTCAAATTCCTGTACGAAAGCCGTCGTGTCCACTTCCCAAGCTATAGAGTATCGCAACGCTAGAGCCTGCGCCTTGGGTAGCCCGATTTCCTTGTCACAAAACGCCTGCCTGCTGATGTTGGCTTCTTCAACTATATCGGGATCTGCGATCGCCAATTGCACCTTCTTCCCCGACTTGCCCAAACTCCGTGCCAGTCGGGCAATATGGTAAGACAGCCAAGAACCCGTTCCTCCGGCTCCAATTAACCAAAAATCAATTGAATCAGTTTGTCTGATGATTAGTGGCGAAGCTTCTAAATAATCATAATTAAACATTAGCTAAATCTCCTAGTTTAATTTACAATTGCATCCGTTTATCAAACAAAAACGGTAGGGCAGAATTCGAGTAAAATTTACAAATTGATTGCTCTTTTTTTTCCTCTGTGACATCCGTAATAAAACTCGGTGATTCAATCATTAATTATTGTTGAGACTAATTTTGTAATGGTTTGGTGGGTACTGATTAAATCTTTAACCGGATAAGATGAACGGTTAACGGCTTTTTCGAGTTGCTGACGAACATCATTAGGTTTCGCCTTAGATTTACCATTACTTAAATGCTCATTGAAGGAACTTGAGATGAATAATTCCCAAGCATTTGTAATGGTATTTGGCGAAGCGATAGGCGGTTTATGATCTCCCCAACAGATGCGTCCGCAGGATTGATAAGACTGTGAATAAACGTTAGGTAACGGAACATGAAAAGCTTCTACATTGGGATTAAATTTTGAGCCTTTAATTGCCCAAATCCAGTAATCTGATTTTAAACCTAAGAACACTAATGCAGGTAAAGGAATAAATAACTTTGATTCCAATACATTAATTTCATGTTTTTGTGGGGAAATGAATTTAATTGTCCATTCTCCACGACTACCTGTTCCCCAACGTACTATTCCTAATTCTGGGTTCATCCAACCCGAATCAATTGGTGTATTTGCAAAAGCAGTTCTTAGCGTTGCTGGAGACAAACATTTGTACTTAGAACCATTTTCGGATTGATAATGGAAAATGTAAGTCTCACCCTCCAGAAAAAGAAGTTCAGCTTGAATTGCAGATAATTGCCGAGGGGTAACTGCCAGAATTTCCTGAATTATTTCAGATCCAATGTCAGATTCCATAATGCTAAAATGTGTGAAAAATTAGTGCTTGGGTCAGCTTCAATCCATTCAATTAATTCGTAAGCTTGATTGAGGAGTTGAGTCGCTTGATTCCATTGATGAGTGAGAAATTTAACTTCTTCAAGCTTCCAAGGTCTTAATTCAATATTACGACTCCAATAACTTTCAGAACAAGCAATCTGATCTAACCAAATATTATCGGTTTCTAAGTCAAGGAGTGCTAATGCAATGGGGAAAGCATTAATAGGAGATGTCGCCCGAAAAGCTAATTTTTTGAGAAGTTTAAGGTTGATTTTTTCAGGATGAGTAATGTCTTTTAAGCTATATCCAAACGTGCATTTATACCAAGATTCTCCTTGAGTACCTTCAACAGTTTCCAACCACCATCGACCTGACTTTGAGAGGGGAAGAAGGAGTTGCCATCCTGTTCGCAAAGCTTCAATTCCTTCTTCTTCATCTTGCCAATCTATTCCTTTAGGAGAGACCGGAATTTGATACAGCCGTTCTTCATAAGCAGTCTCGATAATCAAGTCATCAATGGGAAATAAATGTTCGTTTACCAGTGAAATAAACTCCAACTCTTTTGGACTATGACCGTTATTTTCAGAGTAAATTTCAGATTGGCTTTTTTCCCATTCAATAGGAAACAATTCTTGGTAAAGATTTAGAAGCTGATAGGTGTTCAGTTTAGACCATAAATAGTCAATTGCTGATTCAATATCAATGATGGGTTGGCATTGGCGTAACAGTTGCAGAGCTAATTTAGCGTTCCAAATTATAGCCATCTTAAAACCCTGTTGGAATAGCTGTAGCAACAGATTGACTATTAAACAGCCGTTCTTTCGTTTGTTCAACTGCTTTTATATCATCTGTTGCTTGGGAAATTGCTAACTCAATCGTTTTTACCATTTCTTTCATTGTGGTACTATCGAGTTCTCCTGCAAGCTCTAATCGTTGAAGCTTTCGGCACATAGAAAGGGCTGGATTGACTTCCTCTGGAGCATTAATCAGAAATTCTAGGGGACTAATTTTCATTGTTATTTTCATCCTTTAGAACCATTCCGTTTAGCAATGGTAATCAGTTCCCCTGGCTTTCTGATAATGTCTGTATTAGCACAATCTGGGTAGTAAGTTGTTAACAATTTACGAAGTTCCTGATCATCATTGGCTATTTCTTCATCAACAGGATGCTGTTGTCCTTCAAAGGAAATTAGCACTTTCTTTTTTGAAGTCATTGGGTTCTCCTAAAGTTAGGTAAGGGGTTCAATTTTAGAATAAACTTAGTTGAGTTCCAGTAGCTTTGGGTTGCGTTGAAGTTTCTGATTTAACCGTTTTACTGGTTTCATTTGTAGGTTGATTGGGATTAGAAGTTGCTTTCTTTTGGGTGCGAATATTAGCCATTTGTCGTCGTGCTTGGCGATTTGGAAAATCAGCAACAAGTTCCTTGAATAATGTTTGAACAGGAGGAGGTAATTCTCCCAATGCTGAGGCTCTAATTTTTTCACCAATAGGAAAGTCGCCGTGACTGCTGGCTGAAATAATCACAATTCGCCCATCTGAATGACCATCATCAGGTTTAAATGTTAGATGTAGTTCGATAGTACATTGTTCAAAATTGTAAGGTTCTTCCTGTTGCTGAGATTGTGCATCATTAAGTTCTTCTGGTTCAGTTACAGTATTTTCTTCATCTTCCTCTGCTAAACTTTCATCATCAATTAAATCTGAATCAGTAGCAGAATTAGAGGGTTTTATAGCCACTTCATTTTGGATATTATCTGAAGAAAGTAGAGCTAAATAAGGTTTGTTAGCTTGCCAGCGATCGCGATCAAATAACAAGCCAACTTTTTGAAATCTTTCTTCTATTGTTTCTTCCTCTTCGGATTGAAGAGTATATTCAATTAGCTCCTCACTCGTTACTGATAAATTAGCAGAAGCAACGGCACGTTGTGGGCTTAACCATTTCATTTTTGCGCTTATTGGTTAATTATCACCCTATTGATGGGCGTTAGCCCCTCTTTACAGAAAAGATAGAACATAAAAAAATAACAGATAGCTCTATTATTATAAAAGCCATCTGTTGTTAGTGAAGCACAATTATTTGTGATTTTTGGATAGTTTAAATCAAACCATTATGCTTTTATTCCTTGATTAGACTTCTCAGTATTTTTTTTAGAAAATGTCTTTCCCTTTCGCTTGGTTTTGGGTATTGATATTGAATCAGAATTTCGGGTAGTTGAGGAATTGCTACGATTAGAAATAACTTCAGTTGTACCCGTTAGATTAGAAGGGACTAGGGCGTATTCTACTCTAAGTTTCCGTTCAATACGAGTGCCATCAACGGGAATACCTTGTTTCCAATCTTCAATGATTTTACGTTTGTTGGGCGCAACAACAAGCTTTTCTGTACGATACTCGCTGGGTAAGTCAGAAGGATCGATTAAGACTTCACAACTTGGGGGATTTTCTTTTAGTTGGATGTGACGCGATCGCCCAACAATATTGGTAGAAACAACCCCCATTTGGTGAATATAGAGTAAGGTTTTATCAAGGTTACTACGCCACCGCTCTAGTCGTTCAATTGCCTGATTATGCAGTGTAACTAAATGTTTTAAACGAGCTTTAATGGCACAAATTTCAGCATCTAATTGATCGGCTAATTCAGCGTGAGTATCAACAGCCGTTTCTTGGTCTGTTTGATTGTCCCAAATTGCTTTAACAATCGCCTCCTCTTGTTCAGGAGTTTCAGCCATTTCCAATTGAGTCCACAGTTCAACCGCTTGGATTGAATATCGGGCTAACAAATTTTTAGCTAAGTACATAAATTACCACTTTCCACAACAATGAAAATACTCATCAAACGTTTCAAATTGGACAAAAATCGCTAAAGTTCCTGGTGTGAGTTCATTATTATCAGGTTCACAACTTTCTAAAAAAGGTTCCAAAGCGAATGAATCATCACAGAAATTAGTGATTACAACACCAGGATAATTTGGAACCTCATCGATTTTGGGGCTATTAGGAGTGTTTTCCATTTCGGTTAGAAGCCCTTAAGGACTCAACTTTTTTCAAAGCAGGAACTCGTTGTTTCCGAGAGGAAGTTTTTTCTCTATAAACTTCTGAGTAACTCTCTTCATCATCCTCAAGATCAGAGTTATCGAAATCCGTTTGATTATCCTCCTGTTCTTCATCTAATTCTAAGGGATTGGAGTTTCTTGTATCTTCTGATGTTAGGGAAGCAGCCAATGGTAGAGTTGGCATAGCAATGATATCATAGCCTAACTCTAAAATTAAAGATTGCAGAACGCTTTCTATTTGCTGTTGAGATAACCCAGGAGTCGTTCTCTTAAGTTCTTGCTGTTTGATTAACATCCAGATTTGAAGTGTTTCTTCTGGGCTTGTTGTTTTCAATGAGGTTTTAATTTTTCGGGCTAGTTTTTCTCGTGTAGATTTCAAAGGATCAGGAGTTGTTCTTTGGGTACTATGGGTTGGATTGGTAAACATAATTAATAACTCGGAAAATGTTATTTTCACCTCTGGGCTTGGGCGTTAGCCCATTAATCATTTATTAAAATCAACAGGAAGTTTAGTTTTATTTAACTCTCAAGGATGATTAAATTATGGGCTAATAAGTTATAGGGTAGGAATTGATTCAACTATAAAGCCTATAACTTTTATTAAATTTAGAAATTCTTAATGTCATGAATTCAGTTAGAGGTTTTTATCCGGTTATTCTGATTCCTGATTCAATTCGCTATTTCTGCATTAATCACGCAATACCAGTATTCAATAGCAGTCCTAATTCAGTGACAGAATTTTCTTCTGAAGTGCAATTACCCCCCAAAAAACAGCATATTTATTCTAATTCTTATTTATATTGGATCATTATAATTTGGGTCGTGAGTGTTGGAATAGTCCTGTTAGTTAATCAACTATTCAACATGGGCATTCTAGCTTTTTGGTTATCGCTGATATGTGCGTCAGTAAGTGCAGTAACAGCTTGTTATTATCTGCGATTTATTAATTTTAAATTGTGCCAGCAATATCAGCCTAAACTTACTAAAAATCAGCAAAAAATATCTAACTCTAAAAGTAATTTATTACACCGTTTACAGCACCAAAATCAGAAGATTGAACAATATAATAATTTGTTAGAAGACCGTTCTAAGAAGCTTTTATTTTTATTGAGTAAAATTGTTCAGCCTCCATCTAATCAAGGGAATACAGGAGTACAGCAAGGAGTCAGTGAAAAGCAATTTTTTATTTACTTATGTCGTTATTTCTCTGGCGTTTATGATTTTTGCATGGGTGTTGAGTTTCCTATACCTAATACCTCTTTCTGTTACACGGCTGATTTTATTCTAATTCATCAAGCAACAGGTTTAGCGATAGATATTGAAATTGACGAACCTTATGATGGAAAAACAGGAAAGCCTCATCATTGCATAGATCAGAATAAAGATCAGCAACGCAATCGATTTTTTTTAGAACGAAATTGGGTTGTGATTCGGTTTTCTGAGTATCAGGTTGTTAAATGTCCAGAGGGATGTTGTAAAGCGATCGCTCAAGTTATTTTTCAAATTACAGGTGATTATAGCGGTTTAATTAAACTACAAAGTATCAAAGATTTGCTCCCTCATAAACAATGGAAGAATAAAGAAGCTGTTTATATGGCTAAGACAAAGTTTCGTCAGTCTTATTTAAAAACTAATTTTCTACTGTAGATATAATTTTATTTAATTAAAACGAGGAAGAACATCATCCAGGCGAAGTTGCAAACTTTTGAACAGAGGAGAAATAATCGGTTCACCGAGACGAAATTGTTGCTGGGTGTAATCTTCGTCAATCAGTTGACAAACCGTAACAGTTGGTTGTTTGGGTTTACCAATAAAAGCAACGCCACCTAAACCCCGATAATCTACAATCCAATATTCAGGAATTCCCAAAAGAGCATATTCTTCAACTTTTCGGGCATAATCTGTTTCCCAGTTTGTACTCACAACTTCTACCACTAATTTAATAGATCGTCCTAGCGTAATAACAGGTTCTCTTTCCCATAAGGGTTCACTAGAAAGTGCTGTTTCATCTAAAACCACAATATCAGGACGACGGGCGGTTGCGACATCGGTAAAAGGACGAATTAAACAAGTTCGGGGAATAAACCAAGGGAGTTTTTCTGTTGTAATAGCAATACCGATTTGAGTGGCTAGTTTACCACTGACAGTCTCGTGAGAGCCGGTTGGTTCCATTTCAACTAATTCTCCATCAGCAAGTTCATAGCGGGGATTATCACCATATTGAGCTAGGAAGGTTTCAAATGTTAAAAGTGTTTCTAGGGTATAAGCCATTGTAAAACTCCTATAGAAAATTATCAGTTATCAGGTATCAGTTCATTAGGCTAATAATTGAAACTGATAGCTGTTAACTGATTAATTAAGGGTACAATCCCAAATTGTCAGTCCTCGTCGTTTGAGTTCTGCAACAATTAAGGGATACTGTTCTAAATTCGGGTTACTTTTGACAATTGCTATTGCCATTTCACGGGCTAAATTCAGTAAGTCTTCATCATCCAGTATATTCGCTAGCGCAAATTCTGAAATTCCTGACTGGCGATAGCCCATAACTACTCCTGGCCCCCGTAGTCGCAAATCCATCTCTGAGATGAAGAACCCATCAGTAGACTTTTCTAAGACTTGAAGCCGCGCTTTGGCTTGTGCGGTTTGGCTGGTATTCAGCAGCCAACAATAGGAACAATGGGAACCTCGACCCACACGACCTCTTAACTGATGCAGTTGAGCTAAACCAAAGCGCTCGGCATGGTCGATTAAGATAACGGTAGCATTGGGAACGTCTACCCCAACTTCCACAACCGTAGTAGAAACCAAAATTTGGGTTGTGTTGTCACTAAACGCCCTAAGAGCTTCATCTTTCTCGGCGGATGTCATGCGACCGTGCAGCAATCCAACCCTAAATTCAGGGAAAATTTGGGTTGATAGTCGCTGATATTCTGCAACAGCCGCTCTTAAATCTAGCTTGTCTGATTCTTCCACTAAAGGCAGAATGATGTAGGCTTGGCGACCTTGAAGTACCTGATGACGGATGAAATTATAAGCGGGAGTACCTTGGTTAATCACTTTGGTTTGGATTTTCTGTCGCCCAGGAGGTAATTCGTCAATCTGGCTGACATCCAAGTCGCCGTGCAACGTTAGTGCTAAAGTACGAGGAATCGGAGTGGCAGTCATTGTCAGAACGTGAGGTTTATTGCCTTTGTTTAGTAAATCTTGTCGCTGCTGTACTCCAAATCGATGTTGTTCATCAATGACGACCAAACCGAGTTTGTTAAAGTTCACTTTCTCTTGCAGCAAGGCGTGAGTTCCCACTAATAAAGAAAGTTCGCCTGTCTCCAGTTGAGCGTGGATTTCTCTGCGCTTGGCAACTTTAGCAGAACCCGTCAGCAATTGCACAGAAACACCCAAGGGTTCAAACCAGGTGACAATTTTCCTGTAATGTTGTTCAGCAAGCACTTCTGTAGGAGCCATCAATGCGGTTTGATAGCCGGACTGAATCGCAACTAGAATCGCAGCAACCGCAACAACGGTTTTCCCTGAACCCACATCCCCTTGTACCAATCGATTCATCGGGGTTTTGGAAGTCATATCGTTGAGAATCTCATTGATAACCCGACGTTGAGCTTGGGTGAGGGGAAAGGGAAGTAGGGAGTAAAACTGTTTGAGTAGTGGGCCAGTAGGAGTAATCTCAGTTACAGCCGAATTTGCCAACCATCGATGGCGGCGCAGAAGAAAGGAAAGTTGGAGATAGAAAAACTCATCAAATGTTAGGCGACGACGGGCCGCTTCGAGTTGAGGTTCATTGGGGGGTTGGTGAATGAAAGCGATCGCTTGTTGCAATTCTATTAAACCCTGTTTCTGTCGGAGATCTTGAGGTAGAGGGTCAATGAGTTGTTGGACAGTTTCTAAAGCTGAGGATACCGCCTCTTGAATAATTTCATGACTGACTCCTTTCGTTAATGGATAAATTGGGATAATTGAGTTTTTCGTATCTCTGGCTTCATCAAGGTCAATTAATCGAATTTCAGGAGAAGTTAAAACTTTGCCGTAATAACAATCCGGTTTAACAACTCCTGATACAGCAACAATGCTTTGATGAATATAGATTGAGTTTTGCTCGTTTCTCCACTGCTGAGATTGATAATAGGGGTGGTTAAAAAAACGTTTACAGGCAATGTTACAATAACCGTATTCAAAGCCCACGTCTTTCAAGCGTGGGATGTAGAATACCCGCCTTTAGGCGGAGTGAAGGCTAGTGAGAGTTTTGGTTAGCAATATACTTTTTGATAGTTTCACTAGAAACAGAACCAGCCGTCCCACAATAATAGCTTCGACTCCACAAAGAAGGTAGTTTAAGTAAATGAGGAAATTCTTTTCTTAATATTCTTGATGATGCCCCTTTGATTCTGAACATAATTTGATGTGGAGCAATCAAAGGGTGACAACTAATAAATAAATGCACATGATCAGGCATTATCTCCAGAGCTAGGACATCACATTCTAGCTCTTTTGCTTTTTGGTAGATAATTTCCTCTAATCTTCTGCTCACTCCGTTAACCAACACCCTTTTCCTCCTTTTTGGGCAAAAGACAAAATGATAGTTGATCAGACTAACTGATGTGTTTTTTCTTCTATATTGATTTTCTGTCATTGTCGATACACACGATTCATCAACCTTATGTTATCATGGATGACATGACAAAAATAACTCGGACGATTAAATTGAAATTCGTGGATCTCAACCGTTGTAAAGCTCAGGTGTTTGAGCAAATGACGGCAGAAAACACACGGGTTGCCAACAAGCTGTTGTCATTGCCGATTAAAGAACGGCGTAAAATGACAACAGCTAAAATTATGTCCGAGTTAAAATCTGCCCTTGTTAACCAAGTAATCCGACATACCACATCACCCACAGGTCGTAAAACCAAACAATATAAAGTTCTTCCTGTGGAAGTTAACAACCAAAACTGGAAGTTAACCCTAAAAGGGAATACTTATTCAATTAGTTTTCCAACCCTTAAAGGTGAAAAAAGAATTCCCATTGAAGTTGCATCTCCCCATTGGCAACCTGTTTTAGACGGATTGTTAGAGGGAACAATTCAAGGGGGTTCTTTTAAATTAATTAAACATCGAAATAAGTGGTATGCCTATCTGTCAATTACTGAGGATGTTCCAGAAGTTAAGACGGAGAAAAGATTAGGATGTGACCGAGGACAGAATAATTTAGCGGTAGTTGCACCTAAACAGGGTTTTGGTAAGTTCTTTAATGGTCAAAGCGTTAAGCATCGGAGACGTTATTTTCAACAACGAAGAAAACAACTTCAAGAAGCTAAAAAGTTTCGAGCATTAAAGAAATGGGACAAAAAAGAACGACGATGGATGGATGCAATCAATCATACAATCAGCCGTCGAATTGTTCGTTTTGCCGAATACCATAATGCTGATGTTGTTATTGAGGATTTAGAAGGATGTCGAAGCACAATGAAACAGAGCCAAAAATCTCGTTCTGATTCCGGTGAATCTCGACATAATTGGTCTTATTATTCTTTGGAACAGAAACTTAATTATAAGTTGGCTCTTAAAGGATTGAAATTAATTAAAAGACCTGCGCCATACACTTCCAAATCCTGTTCAACCTGTGGTTTTATTGGTAAAAGAAATCGACATGATTTCAATTGCCCTAATGGTCACTACCATAACTCTGATTTGAATGCTGCGAAAAACCTAGCTCAATGGGACGGTTTTTCTTGTCAGTTAGACCTACAGAGAGATGCTTCTGTAATGGATTCATCCGGTTTAACTGATGGGGTGCTTGGCACACCCCTGAACTCGGTGAATACAGTCAAACAAGAGTATATTCAACTGTCTCTGCTTGACTGGACTAGATACGAGAATCCCACCCCTTTAGCGTAGCGCAGGGGTGGGAGTGTCAACAACAGTTAATAGTCTTTAGTAACTCTTACGGTATAGCTTCACCTAGCCGCGTTTCTATAAAGGCATGACTGTAAAGATAGTTTTGAATTTCAGTTTTGATGGCATTGGGCAACAGACACATCACAGCACCTAATAACTTACAAAGGGTTGGGACAGAAGCCATCGCTAAAATACGCCTGAATGTCCTTCGGCCATAACTTTGCGCCCAAGTGACGACTTCAACAACCACATCCGATGGCGTAATTTCTCCATTTTCGAGAGATTGGACAACGAGGGGGAGATAAGTTTCAGCAATCCATCGGGCATCATCGGGCAGATCAGAAAGTTGACTTTTGCTATTAATACCTTCTAGTAACAAAAGTAAACTTTTTTTCAGGAGCCTGAACCCTATATTCAATCGGTCTTTTAGATTCTTAGTGATTCCACTTTTAGTAATTCCCAGTTTGACTGCGATTTCGTCAATCGTGGCGACGGTGCCGCTTTGAATGGAATGCCACAGTGCTTCAATAATTCCCCGTTCGGTTTGAGCACCTTTAGAAGCCGCTTGAGGGGCATAATCATCAATCTTTTCAACGGTGACGGTTGCGCCGGGGAAGGCTAACCGAATTTGGCTGATGGTATGGTTATCGAAGTCTGCAACTAAGTAACTGTGAAGTTGTTCGGACGGTCGCAGGTGGGCGCGAAGTCGGCTAACGTCTTGAATGAGTTCTGAGGCGATTTTGCGGTTGACCCATTTGCCATATTGCCCGATTAATTTTTCAGGACAGTTAACCCATCCTCCTAAAATGTGATATTCAGCCCCAATTCCCCCTAAATTAGGGACAGGTCTACCAATACTAATCAGGCTTTGAGTATTGAGGAACTGGTTTGAACCCCTGGTATCCCGATGCCAGTACCCCAATTTCAAATCATCCACTAAGTCTTGATAATGCTCAATGGCGGATTTATGATCAATTAATCCGATATTGTGACCTTGTTCTTTGTGAATTTTTGCGATCGCTTCAATACCAATTCTGATCCGTCGCTGTTGGGTTTCTCGTCGCTGCTTTCCGCAATTTCCTAAGCCTTTAATTAGATGAATATGTAAGTTGGGTGTGCAACGTTGAACCTCTCTTACTTCTAAAATTTCATTCGGATTAATTCCTAAACTGAAGGCGTAATCTTCTTTAGATTGAGTCGCATCTAAGGCAATCGAAAATCCTGCATTTTTAATAATATTACGATGGCGTTTAGCTAATTTAGTGATCATTAATTTGCCATTATTAATCCTCAAATTAATTCTTTTATTCCCTGTTATGCAATCAATTAAAATAGGTAGCCAAGCCGGAATGATATTCGCTTTAATTGCAGCTTGCTTTTGTTGAGGGGTTTCAAGAGAATTAAGATATTTTTCATAATTTTCAAACATTTTATAACATTCTTTCTTTAAATCATTGAGGGAAGGGGCAATCCAATTGGTTCCGCTAATTTTAATTGCAGTAACTTCCCCATCAATGATTTCATAATCCCAGATGGGAGTACCCCAAACATTATCTGCTTTCAACCAATCATCCGCATAAAGTTCCCAGATTGTTTGGTTTAACTCATCAATAGATGGCATTAATTCCATCACTTGATGATGATAAATACCCCACTTATATTTTTCTTGATCAACTTCTTCTAATGCTTGATAAACTGCGATTAAAAGAGGACGTAATGCCTTAAAAATGCGTTCATCCTCTCGAAGTTGCAATTTAGATGCTGTTTTGATAATCTCATCAACTTTAATAGTGATTTGATGAGCATTTTTGATGTTTTTATCCGATTCTTCAATAATTAAAATATCATTTTGTGAAGGCGTTGGAATCGAATTAATATCGGCTCGAATTAACGGTTCATAGCTTAAAGTATCCCTGCGATTGAGTAGAAAAGGACAGCCCTGACTGAGTAGTGGGCAAGATTGACAAATCGGTGAGTCTTTCCCTCCAAAAACAGGTAATCCAAGTTCAGAAACCGTTAAAAAGGTGTCATTTTCAGGACAATTAGACGGAATAGTAACGGTTCCATTTTTTTGATCTAAACTTGTAGCGCGAATGATGTAAGGCTTGCCTAATGGAGTACGCCGACTGAAATCATAAACTAAACCATTATGGCGGGATTCGAGGTCAATATAATTGCCTTCAATGGTGGCATTGGTGGGGTTTCGATGGTCAGGAGATAAGTAGAAAATGCGAGTTTTATTCTCTGTTTGATGAGGTTCAATTCCAAAGGTTTCTAAGTTAATTAATCCAGCATCATGAGATTTACCATGTCCAGCAGGAGTTGAATCTTTAAGATACTTATATCCTCTTTCATACGCTTCTTGATAAAAAGTTAATCGTTCTCCTTGTTGAATAATAAATTGAGGATGTCCTAATTGTTGCCATTCCTCAACCATTGGGAGTTGTCCTGGGATATAAGGTACAGAAGTTAGAAGCTGAGGTTTCCAAAGAACAATTGCTGTTGATGGAGGAGTTGGAGTTGGAGCAGTTTTTGGAATTGAACTAGCTGCAAATTCTGTAGTTTGATTACGTTTTTTACGCTTACGGAGATGGTGGCTATAAAACTGTTTTAGGGTTTGGGTTAATTCCTGTTGGAGTTGTGGAAACTTGAACTGTTCAAACCATTCTGTTTGAGAGAGAGTTAAAGAATTAGAATCTCCAGCTTCCGTAATTCCTGCCCAACTTTTAAAGGAAATAAGGGTAGCTTGATTAAAGGTATCAATATCAATTTCATCAATATCTAACCCTTGAGATTTAGGTTGGTTTCCTTGACCCCAATCTCTAATTTCAAGGGTATATCCTAATCGTTTGATAAACTGATTAAGTTCTCGATATTGCCTCAAAACTTGGGGATTGAGGAGAGAACCAGTATCAGGATTTAAGATAATTCTTTCTGGTTGAATTTCTGCAAGGATGGCTTTTAATTGTTCAGGGGAATGATGCCAATTGACTCCCCCCGCACCGACTACGGTTAAGTGATGTCGTCGTGAAGCAATTAAGGGTTTTAGGGTTCCTTCAATAATGTCTAAGTTTCTGGAACAACTTGGATAGAACTGTAACGGCAGTTCTCCGTTTTTTAGATGAGGCTGAATCAGGTGTTTATATTTGCCATCTTCTCGATTATCAGATGCCAGTTGAAACCCAATAATTAACCCACTAAAACTGAATAAAGGAATGAGGAATCCATCATTTTTAATTTGTAAGGTTAGTCCATCGACACTGATACCTGGAAAATTAGGATTAACAGGAATCATTAAATGTTGATAGCGAGTAACAGATTTAAAGCCAATTGCTTCAATATCCGCATCTGTTAACCCGCGATTGAGTAAAGAGTGACGGTGACGGGTACTTAATCCCAGTTGTTTGAGGAGTTTTCGAGCTTCTTTGTCTCGTTGTTTATCGGTTAAAGCGGTTGCTTGGCGCTGCCTCTGCTGTTGTTTCCGTTCTTCTCGTTGCTGTTTCCATTGTTCTCGTTGTTGTTGGCGCTCTTGTTCACTTTGCGAGGTAGAAGCGACGACCAGGGAACCCATGCCGCCTTTGAGTTCCTTTTTCCAAACCCAGCCAGAGGGGACATTATTTTTATCGGTTCGCAGACAGAGGACAGCGACATCGGACAAAATCTGACATCCGTGATCTTTTCCACAGACGGGACAGGGATTAAGGCGATTGACGTAATAACCTTTAGCCATTAGCCTTCACCTCCGGTTGTTGTATTGAGGGAGGTGAGTGCTTTATCCCGTTGATGAATTGGACAGGGATAATTTTTTGTGGAGTTTTGTTGCGGTTTTGAGGTGTTAGGGTATATAATCATAGTTAAGGTTTTTTAATGCACCCTTCTTGGGTGATGAATGTCCCACACCTTTGCCTTCGGTTAACTTGCTGGAAAAGCGTCGAAACTGATACAGCTTGTTATATATGGGTTTTAGGTTGGGTTTTTTTCTAAACAAAAATTGTTTTAACAATGACCGTGTAGCTGTTGTACCAGTTACACGGTTTTGTTTTGATCACAGAATCGACCCAGCCGATTGACCATACAACTACCGAACGGTCGTGAGTTAGACTTTCCGGTTGATGCCTTAAATAGGTCAAGAATGACATTAAGTTCAGATGAAACCCTAGTAGAACTGGCCATAAGCTTTGACAAGTAGTGAATTCTTTTTACCAATATACTATAAATCTTTGAAAGCGGACACAATTTCTGCCATCAATGAGAACTTTTGCTATTTTTAAAAATTTTCCAGCAATATTTTTAGATAAAAATATGTTTTTAATGTACTCTATCTAAAAGAAGATTTTTGATTATCTCCTCTGAGATATCCCTGTATTTTAAACTAAGTTTAAAATAAAAAAATAATCCTAAAATAGAAAAAATTTATTAAAATTCCAAATAGTTTATATTTTATTAGCTTAAGTTAATACCCTGAGTCCATTGCTCTAATTCTTGCTGTACTAGATTTTGAGTTTGATCGATTTCAGGTAATAATTTTTCTATTTCTCGGTCTAAATTGATTAAAATTTGGTTCCAGCCTCTAATACCTGGATTAATTCGTTGAGCTTGGGGTAAAGCCTCAATAATTTCTTGAGAGAGTTTTTCTCCAAATTTATCCCCTTTCAAGCCCACGACTATAGTGGGAATATCTATTAAAAAATCTGTGGGTAATGAAGATACAGTATCAAGGCTTAAGTATAACGTTGGTCTAATATTAAAATCCGGGTCTAAAGCGATCGCAGACAAGGTTTCTATCGGATTACTGGTAATAATAACTCGTTCAATATTATGTTGAGTCGCTATCCAGAAAATACCTGTTTCGTTATCCTCAGTCTTGGCCAACGGCATTTTCACATCAGAGTTAATGGAAAATTTTCCATTGGACTCTAAAGTACAAGTTCCCTTGTCCTCTCCAGCCAATGTGCGGAGGGTAAATACAGCACGGTTGTGTTCATCTGCATTAATCCATCCCTTGTGGTGTAACAAATCTATCAATTCAGAAGGTAAACTGGTATTTTCTATCAATCTTTCTCGTAAAAGTTGCCAAGGTGATGTTAAACTGTGTTGATAATTTTCTAAAGTTTCAGTAGGTTGAATTGTTTCAGTAAGTTGAATTGAAGGATCATCGATAGAGTCTGATTGTATTAAGTTAAAGTTGCTATTATCGAGATCCTCTACAGGTTGATTGACTGGATTCTCATCAGTCCAATTTGATAAAACTAAATTATCTAGGTCAGTTTTTGAATTAAATAAGTCATTAAAAGATGTATCATTTAACTCAACAAATTGAGAATCTTGGTTATTATCAGAACCACTAAAAAGTTCTTCAATTTCTTCTGAATTTAAGTTAGAATAATAACTAACTCCTCGATATTTTTGAAGTCCTTTGAAGGTGTAAGCTTTCCCTAAATGAGTGCCACTAAAAGCAACATCACCTAACTTATAACTAATCCCTAATTCTTTCGTAGGTGTCGGTTTGATTCTAACACTAATTCCTTGCTGCGTGAGTCGGTCAACCAAAACCGTCATTTCAGGTTGGTCAACAGTAGCTTGATCCAGAACGGTTTGTAGTTGTTCGCGTATGCTAGTTTCTCCAGTTCTAGCTAATTGCCTACATTCGCCTGTTGTAGGAGAACGACGTTCTTTTTCCCAACTGCGAACAGTGGGTGTTAACCCGTATTTTTCTTCTAATTGTTCAATTAATTTCTCGCTGCGTCGATAGTTCCAACTATCCGAGACGCAAGTTCCTTTACTATTTAATTTAATCCGACTTGCTGCAATATGAATATGATCATGCTCACAATCTGTATGGCGAAAGATTGCAAATTGATTTTGATCAAATCCCATTCCTTTGAGGTAATCTAAACCAATTTCCAACCATTTAGCATCCGATAAAGCTTCACTCTTTGGAATACTTAAAGCTGCATGATAAACAGGTTTTTGCACTCGATTGTTCAAATGGAGAAAAGAGCGAAACTCCACAGCTAATTCTTGTGGTGTTTTTCCCATCATATTGCTTCCAATCAAAGAAGCACCTTCTTTAGAAAAAAGGTAATTGAGCAGTTTGGTGAAATTTTTCCCGATGATTTGTTTACCAATCATTTGTTCAAATAATATATGTAATGGATAAAGTTTAGTAGCTCAAGGAAACTACTTAAGAGCTTATTTATTCCTATTGTCACTAGCTTTTCAACTGTTGATTTAGGATTTTTGGTTTCAGGTGGCTAAAGTTAGTCATGTTTAGCTTATTGGCTTTTAAGAGGGAAAACGCTCTATCTTACGGTTATCCTTTCCTAACTCGTAAATCAGCCAATGGGTTGATTTATTTTTTTCGGTTGCAACTTAATAGCTGGCTCAACAAATCTGTGAAGTCTTCAAATTCTTTAAAATTTCAGCCAATCGAAACTCTCTACTGATTTAAGGCATCTAAGCGATCCAAAACTTCTAAACCCTGTGCCACATCGCCCTGCATTGCCAAAGCTTGAAATCGTGTCTGAGCATCAAACTCAGCGATCGCTAACGTTGATAATTCTTCCATAAGCTTATTGATACTGATGCCGCGAGATTGAGCTAAAGCTTTCAGGCGGAAGTATTTGTCATCAGGTAAACGAATCGTTAAAGTTGCCATATTGTAATTACTCCTTTTCTACTTCTTGGCACTTAGTGCTTTTGTGGTTTGTATGGACGCTTAATCCCGCAGCAGTCCAACGTTTGGGAAAATTCTACGCCATAAGTTCTATTTTGCAGGTTTTGGGATTCGGACAATGGGTTGAGGGAGAGAGAGGGAGCAAAAGGGATAACAAGTAGTAAGGATGCTCGTAATGTCCTTTCAATCTACTTGTGTGGAAAATTTTTGATATGACTAAAACCTCTACAAATCTCACAGAGCCTGATATTACAGTGGCATTTGATTATGGAGGGTCGCTCACCAAGATTATCTTTGCGGGACAAGACCGACAAGTTCGGCTTCTGTACATGGAACCGGAAGTAGTATCTGTTCCACGAGAATCAATTTTGGGTTATGCCAGAGACCAGTTAGGGTCAGCCGATCCTCAAAACACCGCTTGGGTTGCGTTCAGGAATGATTACAGAGCCGTTGGCTATTTGGCTAAACAAAGGTTTCATGCGAATGCGGGGCTATCGGAACTCAAGTATGAGCGGGCTTTACATAAAACTTTGGCGGCTTTATGGGTGATTAAGGAAAAACAAAAACTACCTGGGAATTTTACAGTGGCGATCGCCGCGTTGTTACCCCCTGGAGAATATGAAGATCGAAGTCGGTTTGAGCGGGTACTGCGCGAAGCATTAGCAGATTATCAAACTCCGACGGGTCGCATGAGTGTGGAGTTATTGGTATTTAATTGCAAACCTGAAGGGGGTGGCATTTATTTAATGCACAACAAGAAAGTGGGTTCTGGAATTAAAGAACGGGTTTGTGCGATCGCCATGATTGGCTACCGCAACGCGAGTCTGCTAGTTGCTCAACGGGGAGATGTAGCCCCTGGAAAAATGAGTGATTTGGGCTTTATTCGGATGGTCGAGAAAGTCTTGGTTAAAACATCGGGACAAACTGCGGAGCGATTAACCCCAGCAATTGTTACAGCAGGAAGTGAATTTAAGGCGGCACCTTTAATGCGATTAGCCCGCAGCACGTCTCGAGAAGGACGGGCGGAGGAAGTGCAGCAAATGCTCCTGGCTATCAAGGAAGCTCGTCCTGAATATGTCCGAAGTTTAACCAGTTGGTTAGATGAAAATTTACCCCCAGATTGTGATGAGTTGGTGTTTTGTGGAGGAACGGCGACTTATTTCAAAAAAGAGTTAAACGAATACTATGATCGTCTCCCGATTATTTGGAATGCGGATATTTCTATTCCAGTTGCTTTAGATAAAAAAGGACTGGGCGATCGCCTCAGTGACGTTTATGGAATGTTTGTCTATTTTAGAACGGTTTTAAAGAAACAGTTCAATTCTAAATCTTATCAATCGCTTGAGTCTTTATCAGAAGGTTCCGAGAAGCAGGAGGTTAAGGCTCATGGCTAACCCAGAAAAAATAGATTTTGTTTGGCGATATCAACCCTTAAAAAATACGGCTGATGCCGTGTTACTTACTTACATTAAACAGAATGAAATTTTACCAGTTAGAGAAGTGATTCTCCAGTCATTGCGAGCTTACTGGCTACCATTAGCTTATCAACAAACAGGGGAATTTGATCCAGTTTTGTTGGAACAACTCTTTAGAAAAGCTGTGTATGCCTTGGAGAAACACGCTTTGTATTTGTGTGACCAAGTGGGTATTGATTATTCTTCCAATTTCCCAAATTTTTACCGAGAAGATGGAATCAAAGCGACTTGGGATTCTAGTTCGGTTCACCCTAATCTAACAACTGAGAATTTATTAGAGTTAGTAGGAGGCGATGAGTTTAATGATTCGGGCTTTTCATGATTAGAAGCTAAAAAAGTAAGGCGTTGATTAGGAGTAAAACCCATTTTTATTTCTAGAACATCAAGTAATGGAGTAGCAAAATGGCAGGTCGGAGTAGAAGAACAAAATCTCAACTAGAACAGGTAGATTCTACAACTGAACAAGCTGAAGCATTAGGAGAAGTATCAATGACAGTAACGTTAAAATCCCCAAGTCATTTAGGCGAAAATGGATTAGAAACGGTTGAGAAACACGCTACTAGAATTCATTTGATTGATGGAGAAAAAGGCGGTGTGGGTAAGAGTTTGTTTGCAAGGGTTTTAATTCAGTATTTTATGGATAAGAAATATCCGTTTTTAGCCGTAGATGCGGACAGGTCTAACCCCGATGTCTCTCGAATTTACGAAAGTGTTTGTCGCGAAGCTTTATTTAGTGAAGATGAGAAGAAATTTTATGAAGCGGACAAAATTTTTGAGTGGGCTTTTGACAATAGTATTATAGTCAATTTACCGGCTCAGGTTTATCCGGTGGTGACGAGTTGGATTGAAAAAAATAACTTAATTGAGTTAGGCAAACAGTCCAAAATTACATTTTGTAAGTGGTTTGTTTGTACAGGAGGTTATGATAGCGTGCAGTTATTTTTGAAATCAGTGCAACATTTTGACAAAAAAATAGCTCATGTTTTAGTTCGTAATTTTGGGTTAGAGGATGATTGGAGTTCTGTAGAAGAGATGGAAGAAGTCCAAAATGCGATTAAAAAGTATGATGTTAAAGTTATTGATTTCCCTAAACTTTATTCACGAGAAAGAAATGCCATTGATGCGGGGGGAATTACGTTTGAATTAGCTCGAAATAGTCAAGAATTTGGGGTATTGGGACGGCAACGAATTAAATCGTTTATGTTGTCAGCTTACGAGGCGTTTGAAACGACGGGGATGTTACCGTGAGTTATGGTGCTGTTGATACTAAATCTTTACTGGATATTGCCCTAGAAGGTCAATCCGAGGAATATCGGCGTAAGGTTTTGGAGTTGGCTTTTAAGGGGAAAATTGAGCCAACTGACCCCATATTTTTGATTTTATTAGCAACGGGGCGATTGGAAGTATTGATTCAAGAAAGCCCGAAACCAGAAGATTTTGAGTTAGCATTTGAGCGTTGGGTAGGGCGGATTAATAAGACACTAGCAACTTACGAACGAGTAGCCGTTGAGAAGCAAGAGGGGCAAATTGCTGAGGCGGTGAATTCTCTGGTACGTCAGACGGAATTAACAAAAATAGTCACTTCTGCTCGTTCATTGATGGTAGCGGCGGGTATCTTATTGACGACGTTGGGTGTCGGTGCTTTGATGGGATGGATGGGTGTGCTGTGGTCGCAAGGAGGGTTTGCGCCGGGGGAAGCGGTTCATCTGACTCAGGAACAGGCGGAGGCTTTGCGGTGGGCGACTAGCGCTGAGGGGAAGTTTGCTCGGAATTTGATGAGGTGGAATTCGGATAGTTTGACTGATTTAGAATGTAAAAAGGATGTTGAGCGTTTGGGGGTGACTTTGGAAGTTGCGGGGAGGCCAGCGACTTCAGGGTTTTGTACGATTTGGGTGGAGTCTGTGGAAAAGCGTAGGTTTAGGAATTAAGTGTTTGCGGTTTTATGCACTATAATGGCGTGTTAGGCTGAACACAACTGTGACATTTTAAACAATTAGATGAATATTATGATTATGCGTCACACGTCTTACACAGTTCTAAATCGGCTCTGTTACCCTTCTTAAGTTCTTTTCTGTAACGCACAAAAATCTCATTCTCCCATATTTCTTTTATTGGTGTTGTTTTTACATCGCCAATCTCAATTTGCCCGAAATAGTCATTACAACATAATACAACCTTACCCTCATAGGTTACGCATAACTGAGAAAATGGTCTAAAACAAAATTTTTTTAATGGAAGCTTGCTAGTCGTATTAACTAAGCCAGCTCTGTTATTGATCTTCGATGTATCAAAAATATGAACACCAAAATGTTTTTTCTCTTCATTATCCAAAGACTCTAACACTTTTTTAATATTCTGATTGATTTTTCCATCATATTGAGATATATTTACATAGTCTAATCCTTCTTTTCTTAAGAGAGTCCATAATTCAATATTTATGAAATCTCCGTTAGTATTTAAGTATATATAAGAAGAAGAAAGTTTTTGTCTTACGTATCTAATAAATTTAGGCAATCTGTTATCAAGTAAGGGTTCGTTATACTGATTAAATGTTACTCGACCAACAAACTTTATTTCTGCCATTTGATCTATAATTTTATAAAAAATTTCTTCGTCAATAAATCCGTTTTTACGTTGATTTTTAGAATTAGGACACCAATCACATTTTCTATTGCATGCTTCATTGATCTCAATTGCTAAAGTTGTTATTGGGGGTGTACCACAGTTTGTCAACAAAAACAGGTCAAACAGCTTACGGATAGCCTTTTTAAGCCATTTAATTTTTATCAGCTTAACCTTGAATTCTCTAAAGAAAGTCATGTGATAGCTTTTGATTAAATTATATATCATATCGCCTCTTTTCCGTTTTGGAGGTTTTTATCTAAATGTTAAGCTTTTTTATATACAAAAAAATCGGCTAGTGAGCCAGTTTTTGTGTCACCGATGAATGGATACTTATTTGGTATATACTTTATAAGCTTCCATTCTGGTTTTACATTAAAAACAAATTCACTAAAATTACGATGCTTAATATGATTAGCTTGTTCTTCTAAATTTATCTCAGTGTTGGACGAATAGATTATAACATACTTTTTAGATGACTCAAACAGCCTATCTATATAAGTAAAAAATACATAATCTTCAACAAGATGATATATGACATCTAGGGACAAAGTGAGATCAGACTGCTCATCAGTATATTCGCTCATCAATCTAAAAATCTTTGTAGCATCATTGGCAAACAAACTTTTACATGTAAGTATTGCTTGTAAACTTATATCAAATCCTATATAAAATGGATACTTTGCTAGCTTTAACTGATTTCCATCTCCACATCCATATTCAATTACTTGTTCTATACTGTTTTGCACAACAAACTCATTTATAATCTCTGCCTTGAATTCAGCAAGCTTACCATAAGAACCATTTCCTGAACTTCTTCCAGAATCATATCTATTTATCCAGTAATTTTCAGATCCAATAAATGTTTCTGAAGAGTTATATTTGTACAACATTGATTGCATTACCTTCCAAACAGGACTTAACATTTTTAAGTAATTCTTCACCAAGCTTCCACAAGCTTTCTTCTGTTCTAAACCCAATATGTGGAGTAACAACTACATTATCTAAGCAAGCCAACTCATTTATTGAATAATTAGTTTTATTATCTATTGGTTCCTCTGCAAAAACATCTAGTGCTGCTCCAGCTATTAAATTACTTTTTAAAGCTTCAA
This sequence comes from Planktothrix tepida PCC 9214, assembly GCF_900009145.1. NCBI lineage: Bacteria > Bacillati > Cyanobacteriota > Cyanophyceae > Oscillatoriales > Microcoleaceae > Planktothrix > Planktothrix tepida. Next base: position 241,375 of record NZ_LN889815.1, on the reverse strand, counting down.
AAAGAAAATCTTGATCGATTATACCACCTCGTGAAGTGTTTATCAAATATGCTTTTTTTTTCATCAAGGATATGAGCTTTGCATTAAAGAAATGATGTGTTTTATAATTTAGTGGAATATGCAAACTAATAACATCAGCATTACTTACTAAACTTTCTATTTCCGAGAATGGGGTTTCTTTAGTTACATAACTTACGTTCAAGCCTAAAGATAAAGCAATTTTTCCAACTCTGGTTCCGACATTTCCTTTTCCAATTAAACATATAGTTCTTCCTTTTAATTCCATGCCTGTATAGAGGTTTTTTCGCCAATAGCCATTTCGTATATCAAGATTTGCTTCAACAATTTTGCGAATTATAGAAAACAGTAGTCCTATAGTATGCTCGGCTGTAGCATCACTACAATACGTAGGGCAGTTAATAACCTTTACTTTATAACTAGAAGCTAGCTCTAAGTTTACATTATCATACCCAACATTTGAAGTAATCAAATACTTGAGATTTACTGCATTTTCTAAAAATACTTTTGATACTTTAACTCTATTAACAATTGCAATAGTTGCACACGCCACTCTATCAACTATCTGGCTATCATTTGGTAAGTCTTCATAGAAGACTGTATTTGCACAAGACTGCAATACTAATTTGTGTTGAGGAAGTATATTAAGTCTATCTACACAGACTACACTATTTTCTTTGTTAGAAATAATCATTTAATAGAGACACTCCTAAAGTTTATCTTTTTTATATAAAATAAATTTATGCTTGGTAGGCACACTACTTAAATCATCGATTACATGAATTCTCTGTAACCATTTATCAAAATCCTGCTAGTAAGACCATAAATTATACCTCTTGTATCAAGCTTAATTTCATATGAGATATTACAAACAGAAAAACCAGCCAAATGTAACATAAAAATGTTATTTGTTTGCGATCCCGATTTGCTCTTATAAGATAAGAGTTCGCAATTGCTCTTAAATATTTTTTAGATGGCTTTTTGTGCATATTTAGTTTTTTTTCTGCTTTCATTGAAACTAAAGCAAAGTAATACGCTAAGAGAGTTTTGTTTGAAGTAATAGTCTTATTACTATGGTTTTTTCTATAAACTGAGTAGTATCCTGGTTGATATACAATAGTTGCGCCATCTATTAATATAGATAATATAAAATCTCTGTTCTGTCCAGCTTTTAGATTTTCATCCCATCCTTCTTCACAATTAATGGCACTTTTTCTAATAAGATATGCCTGACAAGGCATACAACCATAGCATAGAACAGTCTCAAGGTAATCCTCGTGAAATCCAGTAGCACCAAGAAGATCAACTGGGGATAATTTTACTTCTCCATTACTTAAGTGAATTTGGTAATAGACATCTCCATATATTACATCTGCACACGTTTCTTCCAGAACCTTGATTTGCCTCTCTATTTTTTCTAATAATAAAAAGTCATCTGCATCTAACAGTTGAATAAAGTCACCTTGAGATAATGCTAACCCTCTATTCCTTGCGTGGTTCGCCCCCTTATTAACACCTGTTTCCCATACTATTTTATCTTTGTATTTCTTAATAATATCTAAAGATTTGTCTGTTGAGCCATCATCAATAACAACTATTTCAATATTTGAATAGGTCTGATTAAGGCAGCTTTCGATAGCTTCTTCAATCCATGTTTCTGCATTGAAGCAAGGTATAATTACAGATACAAGTTTCTTGGTCATATGATTTAGATCTATTTAATATTGTTAAGCGTTTTCCAGCCCATATCAATGTAACGTCGGCATATTTCATCTCTAATACGAAAATGCTCTGAATCATTTAGAAAGGATGCATTTTCATCTGTACCATAACCATAGTCTCGCTCAGGTACATTGCTCCAAAGTTCCTTATCTTGCTCTGGATGTGGTGGCACAAATGAGCTTATACCACCATGCTTTTGTGCAAGATACGAAAACATAATGTCTTCGCCATTATTCCATGTTATGGGTTCTTCGTACCACAAATACTTAGCCCAATCTTGCCTAAAAAACCATGTGTGACCTACTAAATCTACCTTTTCATTATTTGGTGAGTGTACTCCATTCCATCCTATTTTCAGGTTGGGACGATAAGCTTTAGCTTTAAGTATGACTCCAGTCCCTCCAAGTATTCCGTTAAAACTATTAATACTATTTAAGCAATTTTCAAACCATTTATTGCCCGGTATAATGTCGTCATCAAAGACAGCAACAAATGGAGTTTTTACAATTAGTGATATCAAGAATCTTCCATGAAACTTAGTATTGTAGCTGCATATATAAGTTTTTATGTCACTTGATTTAGGCAACTCCTGATTTAATTCACTTTTGTTATACCAAATATGTATATCACTGTACTTTATTTGTACTGTTTGGTTAATTAAGGCATTAATTTGTCTCTCTAGATTTTTATTTCTTTTGTAGACATTTAAAATTACACTAATCATAAGCTTTTTTTATTTATGCTTGGGATAAGCATATTGATTGTTGGGCCGAATACATTTAGCAAATTTTGGCTAAAGCCGCTTTAGGATACAACATCAAGAAAGCATTGTTAGTTGTCTCCCTTGAATGATCGAGGATAAATCGAAACGGTCTGCCTCCACAACTATCCTGATAGCCTATATAGGTACAGAAGAACCTAAAAGAAGGGTGCTTTTCCTGATTATACTAAGCAAAGTGATGCTTATACAAGTAGTGTGAAGTGTAGCTATTCCCTAGAGAATCGCTTTCCTCATCTATTACCCATTAATAGTCTTTGCTGCGTTACCTTTACCTTATAGCATCAGGAGCGATTACCTATGGTACATTACGCTAACGCACTTATTTTTTGGGTGCAACTTCAGTCAATCAACCGGCTGTTTTGATAAAACTTCAACAATCTTCCCAGCTAAAGCATTACCCAATTCCCTCGGTTCCAGTTTATGTAATCCACCCCCATAAACGCGACCCTCACTCATTAGGGCCTCATCGGAAATACGATCAAGTACCTCCCACACCTGTTTCACCAATTCTGGCTTCTCTAAAAGCACTTTAGCAAGAACGGGTTTAGGATAGAGCATCAAATAAACATTGGTAGCTGTCGCCCTTGAATGATTGAGGATAAATCGAAAAGGTCTACCTCTACCAGTATTCTGACGACCCATATAAGTACATAGAAATGGAGAAGGAGGACGCTTTTCTTGAGAATACCAGGGAGAGCGATGCTTGCAGAGATAGCGATCGCAAATACCCTGCTCTACCCCCATCTGCAAATATTCCCAAAGTTTAGGATACTTAGCTTTCACTTCATCTGGGGACAACTCGCACGAGAGCAGAAAAAGCTGACGATCAAGAATTGGATTTCCTAAATCATCGGCTTTAACTTCATCCACTGGTAACAGTCGAGGGCTGGGCAAAACGGGCTTAAGAAATTCCATCGGCAATTGATATGCAGAAATTTGTTTTGGTTTCAACACAAAAAAATCATTTGCTCCTGTCGCCAACCCTCGTTTGATGGTGAATAAATCCTTCAGCCTCAAAGACTGCTCCTGAGAAATCACCCGCTCCGACATCAACCCGAACTTAGTCCACTTAGTTGCACCGCGTAGCGATTCTACCGACATCATTACGGACATCTTCGGTTCTGTCAAACTTCCCCCATAGGTAAATTCAACAGCATGGTTAACTGGTGGCAAAGCTTTCTTAAACCAAACAACTGCGGACGATACCAACGCATCCTCAAATTGTACGTCCACCGGATCGAAACAATGAATTCGCAGTAAACTAACGCAGTTGAGCAGATAATCTTTAATGGGCTGTCCGTAATTCACATCCATAAATCCGGTCGGAATCAGCCATCCTGCTAACCCATCAGTTGTTATCCAAGCATCTGAAAGACACAAAAAATAACAGTAAAGACTAGCCAACTGACTAAGTTTTATTCCCGCTATCTGTTCTGTTACCCGTTGCAACCGCAGCTTTTCAACTCGACTCAAATGATGATGTCGGGTGTACGGAGGATTGCAAATCAGCAAATTAGCTTTAATCTCGTCAGAATTGGGTGGTACAGCCTTGGTAAAATCTGCAATATTTAGCTGAAGTGGCTTATCACACCAAAGTTTGATCGCTTCATTTCCATAGTGAGGGTCAATTTCGTATGCGATCGCTTCTACAATTTGCGATAGGGGAAATTGCTGCAATAATGCGGAGTAAAATGCTCCCGTCCCAAAAGCTGGGTCAAGAAAACGAATTTGCGGGTCAGATGGTAATAACGTTTTAGCATATTTCAAAATATCTACTGCCAGGGCTGTAGGCGTGGAAAATTGGCCCAACTTATTTCGGTCTGTTTGGGTTTTCGCACTATCGAGTTGCAACTGTCGCAATACCCGAATTGATTCTGTTGTAGTTAAGTTCATATCCCAAACAATACCAAGTCTTCTATTCGATGTTCCCATACCCAGTCAATTCCTTCAGCAGCTTCATAACCCAAATAACCACTATCGAAATAACCGCAAAGAAACAGAATAAAGCGAACATTATTACCATAGTTATTGCGTAATTGAGCCATTTTGACTGCTTCTTCTTTCCGTCGCTTATTGGGATTAGTATAGTCTCCAGCAGATTTTGCTTCAATTAAAAGCGGTAGCTGGCTGGGGCTAGACTGAATGGGTTGAATTACGATATCAATTGGAATATTAATTTGTTTAGTACCTCCTTGCAAAAGGATGGGAATATTGAGCCGAAACGAAAAAGTTCCTGGCTGCATTCTCTCGAAACTTAATCGGGTTCCTCCCCCAATATACGAGTAGCCGCGCTGCTCTAGCCATTGTCTAATCGTAGCTAACTGTCTGCGCTCCTGAGCGTTGCGAATAATTGGGTCAGAAATAGTACCACAGAGACGATCTGCAACAATGATCGCTGCTCTATTAACTTCTGTATCCGTTGGTTGCCGTTCTGTATTCAACCATGAAAAGATGTCTTTGTCTGCAAGTCGCGCAATGATTTTACCAATTTTTCTCAGTTCATTATCCAAAGTTTCCCTGTCTATCCTAGGTGGAATTCGCTGTTTTTCTTCCATATTCTTGACTAGGTTGGATGATACTCCAGCTAAACCTATCAGGCGATCTCGTGCAATAGGCGGTGCTGTTGCCATGCGAAGGATAGGAAGGACAGACGGATACTGTTGCAATATAGCAGGCGTAATATTCGTAAGATTCTCTGTCCACATTAAAGCCGATTCGACTTGTTTAGTTGTGGCAATGCGAGTATCGCGGTAAGCTTGAGGAGCAAACTGCATAAACCAATGATTGTAGAAGTCTACTGACTGGGCTATATCCGGTTTCCACAAATGGGGTTTATCTGCATTAACTGGCACTCTATCATCTCCGACTTCAAGACCCATCTCAATTCTTAAAGATAGCTGAATCACCTCAGTTGGTTTTATCTAATAAACAGCCTCTTATCAGTAGTGATGTTTACACACATAGCGATCGCTATTTCCCCTTAAACCTGCTTAATTATCCGTCGCTTCGGCTGAGAGAATGGTGGCTTGAGGACAATAATTCCTCTTGAGTAACTGGTGTTCTTCTAAGCGTATCTAAAGGAACAAGAAACTCACCTTTTTGAATTTGGATATCCAGCGCATCAATTACAAATCTTACATCCATAAAGCTAGCATCTTCATAGTCGTTATCTTCATAACGTTTAATTTGTTCTTCTGTCAACCCAGCTAAATCTGCTAATTCTTTCTGACTTAGTTTGGCTGCCATTCTAGCTCTAATCAAGATTTGAGGTAAATAATCAATATCATCAAGTGTTAATACTATCGGCGTGTGGCTATCATGGGATGTTAGCCTGTCATATTCAGCAATTTCTGCTTGCAATTTCTCTAAATGACATTGTAATGTCTCTCGGTTCATTTTCCATCGCTCATGGTCATTCTTTTTGCTATCTTCATCCTTTTCTATTGCGGCTATAGATTTTTCAAACTTCTCTAACCATTCTTGACTAACTTGGTACTCTAATTCATTTTTAATCATCATTCCCACCTCATTAAATCTATGGCGATAATACCTTTAACATTTCCCCTTCTGTCACTCTGAAAAAATTCAAAAGANGAGTATATTCAACTGTCTCTGCTTGACTGGACTAGATACGAGAATCCCACCCCTTTAGCGTAGCGCAGGGGTGGGAGTGTCAATTCCATAATTACCTACAGGTTGCTGTGATGGGAAGATTTCTCCCCTATATTTAGCTTTCTGTCCAGCACGGTCATAATGATTCAGTAATCGAGGAGCGTTAATTCTGAGATAATAGAGCTAATTCACTAAACCAGCTCGCAAAGCTCGGACAGCAGCTTGGGTGCGATCATCACACGCTAACTTATTCAAAATATTACGGACATGAGTTTTCACAGTTCCCATTGATATAAATAATTGCTCGGCAATTTCTTCATTGCCATACCCTTCGACAATCAGTTCAATAATTTCATTTTCTCGTCGGGTTAGTGGATTAGATTGTAATAACTCGTTATCCTCTGGTTTTAACCCATGAATCGATACGGTCGGAATAGCACTAGAACCAACAACTTCTTTAAACGGATTATTAAGTCGAGCTAAAACAATTCGTGCAATAGACGGGTCAATCCAGTTCGCTCCTCGGTGAGTTTCCAGTATTGCTTCTAGCAGTTTTTCAAATTTCAGATCTTTCATACAGTAAGAATCTGCTCCGGCTGCAAACGCGGCTAAAATGGATTCTTCTTGATCTTGCGAGGTTAAAATTAAAACTTTAGGTTGGCTGATTGAGGGATTAAGCTGACGGGTTTGCACATACTCCTTAAACCGTTTAGTTAATTCAATGCCATCAACTAATCCAGGTAATCCTAAATCAATAATGGCAACATCGGGTAGCGTTTTCTCCAATAGTGTGATTCCTTGTAATCCATTACTAGCTTCCGCGATAAACTTGATTTCTTCACAATCCTCCAACGCTGCTTTAATTCCCACACGAGTTAAGTGATGATCTTCAATTAACACAATACTCACTCGATTCATAAGTTTCTCCATTAATACTAATTTGAGATTAAAAGCACATTTGGAGGGTTAATCTTTAACGTTAGTAATTTTGGTTCCGAGGGAGACACAACGTAAAAATACTTCCAACCCCCAGTTGTGAGGTCACTTCTAAACAACCCGAATGGGCTTTTGCAATACGCTGAGACAGATGTAACCCTAAACCACTTCCGGCTCCTTTCTGATTTCCAGTGCGAAAGCGTTCAAAGATTGCATTTTGCTCTGATTCTGTGATTCCGGGGCCTGTATCTTCTACGTGAATCGAAACGCTCTGAGCTTTGTACTCAACAGTGATCTTGACTTGACCGCGCTCGGTAAACTTAATCGCATTACTCACTAAATTAGTCAAAACTCGGCGCAGTTCTAAGCGATCGCCTTGAATCCGAAAAAACTGTTGTTGGGTTTCAAAAATTAAGCGTAAGTTTTTGCTGACCGCAAGTGCCTCTTGCTCTTTAACCACTTCCTTAATGAGTTTATAAAGATCAAAAGTTGTGATAGCCATTGGTTTGCAACCCGCTTCAAATCGATGCACTTCTAGGAGGGTATTGACGAGGGTAATTAGGTTGTCATTGCTAACCGCGATGGTCTGGAGAGCCTCTTTTACTGGGGGGGATAAGGTGCCAAATTTCCCTTGCCCTAGTAAAGTCAGCATTTGTTGGGCAGCAATTAGAGGGTTACGCAAATCATGGGTTAGGCGAGAAACAAAATCTTCACGGGCTAAAGCCATCTCTCGCATTGAATCGAGGCTATGTTTGAGACGGAGCAAGTTGCGGACACGGGCGAGTAATTCGTTAACTTGAATGGGTTTCCACAGAAAATCATCGGCTCCCAATTCTAATCCATTGGTAGAAGGAATGGAGGGATCTGGCGCGAGAAGGACAATGGGAATGAAGGGCAATTGAGGGGTAGAACGAATTTTGTAAGTGACTTCATAGCCGTCTGCATCTGGCATCATCACGTCCCATAGAATTAAATCGGGAGGGTGGGCGTTGATAGAGGCGATCGCTTCTTTTCCATATGAACTGGTGTTAACAGAATATCCTTCCTCGGTTAAAATGGTTTCCAAAATCAATAAGGTATCCGTTTCCTGATCGGCTGCCAAAATTTGGCTGGGTCTATCTTTCATGAATTGAATCTCCTTTCGGCTAACCCTCCCCAACTGACAAGGGAGTCTGTATTATCCATGGCCTGAATTTCTTGAATGATAGATAAAATCGGTTGGGAATTTTTTAATTGTTTGGCAGCGTTTAGTTTTTGCTCTTTTGTAACCCGGAGTAAGTAGTTTTTTAATCGCACATAGCACCATCCCAGGCGCACACCCAGTGCATAGATTTGCTCGCTTTTGCTGGAATTCACAGATTTTAGCAAGATTGGAGCTAAGGATCGAGAGTCAGGAGCCGGAATGGTTCGTCTACTTTTTTTCCCATCTTGATAACCTTGCCAAAATTCCAGAGATTGAGATGAAGGTTGGATACGAAGCCGATAGTGTTCTGCCATTGAAATTAGCCACTCTAAATCTTGTTTTCTTAAAGTAGAAAGTGCATCATTGGGCGGGTAGTTGCTCCAGAGGTCAATTAAACTTTTTAGCTTTTTCTGAAATCGAGTGAAATGCTCAATGGCAGCTTGGGAAGAAGTTGTCCCTGAAAGCAGCTTGGGTTTGAGGATCTTAATTGATGCCATAATTGGTCGCTTCCTTTATATCGAAGTTACTCAGAAGGAAAAGGTAGGTTGAAGTTGCTTTTTCTATCTAAGATCCTAAATTAGCAATGGCATAGATTAAGAAAGTTCTACCTTAAAGCTGATTTATTAAAAAAGTTGGGGGTTTAAAAAAAAGCCGTTAATCTAGGAACCGATCATCCGGTTTCGTGCCTATCTTTTGTTTCCGCTTTTTAAATAGAAACCATAAAAATAAATAATGCCCCATTGATTCTGGAGCATTTTTAAAAGAATATTAAATTTCCCTCAGTTTATATCTAACGATAGTTGTTGATTCCAATTTCTTTTCTTAGCTAGATAACAGGGATTCTAAGTCTACTAAAAGTTTTTGGAGACGCTTTTGCTTTTTCGGATCGCTCCAAGCTTTTGACTTATTGACTTGTGTGAGTGCGACTTTAATTCGAGTTTGAAGAGAATCTTCGGGGGGTGCGGATTGAGATTCTGATTTGAGCGCGGAAATTTGAGCTTTGATTTGAGTTAAAGACAAATTTTCTGCAATTGCTGTTTCCAGTAAAGTAACTCGTGCCTGTTCATCTTTGACTTTAGCGATCGCACGAGCTTTAGTATATTCAATTTTGCCTTCTCGTAAACTTGCTAAAACTTCTTCAGGAAGCTTCAACAGAGGCAGCCGATTACTAATAAAAGACTCCCAAGACATCTTGCCTAAGTCTTGAAAAAGTTGGGCGACAACTTCAGATTCAGGTTGAATGATAACGTTATCATTATCTCGAAGTGTTTGATTTTGCATTCGATATAGAAGGCGTTCAGCTTCCTGTATAGAACAATCTAGTCGATTAGCGAGTAGCCCTAAAATCCCTTCTGTTTCTTCAACGGGGTTAAGATCTTCTCGTTGCAGGTTTTCAACCAAAGCAATTTGTAAAGCTTGTTGTTCTGTCAGTTCTTTAATGATGACAGGAACTTCTTTCAACCCCACTTCTTTCGCCGCTCTTAAGCGTCTTTCTCCGGCAACTAACTCATACTTTCCATTCGATAAAGGGCGAACTAATAGCGGTTGAAGAATTCCATCAATTTTGACAGACTCAACTAAGCACTGCATCGCTTGAGGATCAAAATAGCGGCGGGGTTGAGTAGCTGGAAGCTGAATAGCATCAAAAGGAACTGAACTGTTAGGTAGACTTTCAGCTTCGTCATCGCCGAACAAGACCGTTAAGTTTGCTTTTCCTTTGTAAGGCTGATTACTTTTATTTGGCATTGAGTTTCTCCATCTTGGCAGCTAAACGATCTAATATTTTAACCACTCCATTTCTAGCGTCATAGACAGCTAGGGGAACCTGCTGTTCAGAAGCATCAACAAAAGCAGTTAAGCGAGGAATCGGCTCATAAACTGTTGCCACGGTGGAAAATTGTTCTTGAATCGCGTTTAAAGTGCGTTTATCCTGGGAGTTGGTGGCAGCATAGCGAGAGGGAACAAATCCAGCAATCTGCAAAGAGCGATTTCCTTTTTTTCGGACTCTGGCGACCGTTTGCAAAAGTAGGTTGGTTCCTTCAAACGCTTTGTAATGAGTTTCAATGGGGACTAAAACATGGGTGGCAGCGACAAGGCTAATGTAGCTTAATAATCCTAAGCTAGGCGGACAGTCAATCAAAATAAAATCATAGTTTTCTCGAATGGGTTCTAGGGCATCTTTGAGACGAACTTCTCGAAAGTCCATATTCACCAATTGGATTTCTGCCACACTGAGATTAATATTGGTAGGGGCTAGATCCATGCGATGAACTTCTTTTTGGATGAAGAGAGGTTCTTCATTCACAATGGCATCAAATACCGTTTTTTCCAAGCTCTGAGGGTCAAAGCCCATAAATAAGGTTAAAGAAGCTTGCGGATCGAGATCAATCAGCAAAATTCTATTCCCTCGTTGAGCTAGGTGGTAGCCTAAGTTGAGCGTAATTGTTGTCTTGCCCACACCGCCAGCTTGGTTGAACAGCGAAATCACTTTTGTCTGGGTCATCGGCTATTCTCCACTAGCACGCTCATGTTGCGATTTAAAAAGGAATTTAGAGCTACAGTTAGGATTATACACATATCGATTTAAGATGAATATTTCAGAATATTTTGCTGGAAAAATATAATAAATTCTCCGTGAGTGTTAATAATATCTCATATCCTGGGAGAAGATGTTGAAGCGAATCGAAATTTTTAGATTTATAGTCATTCAGAACATTCTAAAGGCGGGATTTTGGTTAATTTTTTCTTTTTAAGCTAGGGGAAAAGAATGAATTATTCCATCTGCCCTATTTCTGAATTCAACTCGGGTAGGTTTAGTCCTGAAGATGGACTAGGAAAGCTTGTCGTCGTGATAGGTTGAGGGATGAGCCAATTATCGGGAAATATAAGATTTATGCTGACAAGGCAGATGCAGCGATTTTCTCCCCAATCGATCTACCAACTTCAACAAATTGGATTAGCCTTTTTTGAAAAAATTGCAACGGATTCTAATTTGGCTGGAGAAACTCAAGATTTTTATCAAGGATTACTGGTTGGGTTAGATTGGGGTGTTAAACTGATCGATCAAGAGCAGGGGATAGAAACTCTAAAAGACTTAGAGGCTAGAGTTGCAACTTTTATCAACCTAGATAATCCTCCCAGCCAACAGCCGAACCCTTCAACGGCAATTCATCGATTATCCTCAGCGTCTATTGCTCAACTGCAACAAAAAGGACGGTCTACAGATCTTGATGAAAATGTATTAGCTTGTGTTCCTGCTACTGAAACTCAAGATTTCTATCACGGTTGTCTAGCGGCTTTAGATATTTCTATATCTTTATCTAAGGAAAAATATGCTTATGCTCAGATTAGTTTGCTTAAGACCAATGCTGCCCATTTTATCGAGTTATCTTCCCAAAGCGATCGCCAAGTTGCTCGTCCTACCCTTCAAGATCTATCTTTGTCTCAATCTCGAAAACCCAGAAGATTTAGTTCTCTCCTACCAGTTTATCAGTCAGGAGTAGCAACTCCAGTTTCTCCAGAAACTAACTCCGAAGCACTCATTGAGTCGGGAATAAATGACTCAGACTATGCTGAAGACTCCGAGCAAGTTAGATTAGAGGATGATCCCCAAGATTCAAAAGAGGGAGAAGGTTTGATTGAAGTTGGCAGTTCCCCTGAACAACGATTAGAACTGGAAAGATTATTGGCGGATCTTTTATTAAAAGAGCATCATCAATTTAAGGGATTAGAACGGTTAGAGTTTATGGAAGATTGGACAATATTATCGCAGCAAGGAGAATCAATTCGAGTGGTTTCTCAAGTCGATCATCACTTGGTATTCAAGATTAATTTAGAGGGTGAAGTTCAAAATCCTTTATCTAATTTAGATGCAGAAAAGTTAAAGATAAAACTCACTCAGGAAGCACCTGAACTGTTGAGTGAAGTTCAAGTTTTAGGCAATAATTCCAACTCAACTATTGAACCGTTAATGTTTACTTTAGAGCGTGAACAAGTTAAACAAGCTGAATTGATTTTACCAATTGCCCAAAAGGTATTTGAATACAAACTGAACTTAGGGGATGAAGGGGTAGAAGAAACGGATGATTTGACTATTATTTCCGTTGCCGAGGTTTACCAGCTAATTGTCACAAATGTTGAAGGGGTTTCTGTATCTTCTTTGAGAGCATCTGGTAGAGGAGAATTGCTGAGAGTGCGTGGGGAGCATTTAGTTCTAGCTCAAGGAATTCGATTTGAAGATGTTGAATTTTGGCGTCAAATGGCAGACGATTTGAATACTGTTGAATCCCAACCTGCCCAACACTCAAGGGAAATAGAACTTTGAGTTTTGGCGATCGCATGAATCCTTAAGCCTAGAGAGGTTGATATATCCCTCTTCTGTCACTCTCCGAAATCAACAAGTAATAAAAAGTAGAGTTATCCATTGGGAAAATAAGATTGAAATTGATTAATATTCTCAATTAATTTATGAAAACCCACTAATAAATGGCGGTCGGGAAAAATATCTAGCCACGGGACAATCAACCACAATATAATAGTAGGCTGAATTATTAAACGCAGATTATTTAAAACATTTTTCCATCCCTCTTTGTGATTCCATTGTTGATGAGTTGAGCAATCGGTGGTGTTTTTTTTGCTCTCAGATTCTCGGGGACTGCCTTGACTTAAAGACCGGAAAACTTCGGAGTTGAAACTAATCATTAAATACACACAGAAAATGATTTCCCACCATTTTTCTATATCTGGAAAATCCGTCAACCGATAATCAGTCCAACCCAGTTCTTGTTTACATTGTCGAAATCCATATTCCACCCATGTTCTTAACCCGTATAAATTACCTAATGTCTTTTTCATCTGGCTTCTCTTCTCTGTTAAATTTGTCATGACAAACGAAGTTGATGTTTCTGGCATCGTTTCTGGATCTGTGGTAATTTCCCAATAGGTTCTTGTACTTCTTTTCCCAAATATGATTTCTCTAATATATCTGGTTTCTGATTCTTGATTGCTAAAAATCCTCTCAAATTTACACCATTTGTTGGCTCTAACTTTCTGCTCGCTTGACATCCAGACTCCATGATTACTTCTTATTGCTAGTACCCAAGGAATTTGAAATTGATCTAATGTACTGATAAACGAACTACTTTCACCATAAAGGCTATCTGCTAATACCAATTCAATCTGAAATCCCCAATCAACCAATTCTGTTAGAATTTCTGATGCGATTTCAATCTTAGTTTTGTAGACATCTCCTTCTTTTAATGTTCCTTTGGGTTTAAATACTCTAAACACTAAAGGAAAGGTTATATTTTTATAAACACCGTAAGCATTAACTGATACTATTCCCCGATCTGTTTTGCCCACACTTCCCAAGTATTGTCTAGCTATATAGTCGGTTTTTTTTCCCTTTCTCCTATCTCCTGTCTCATCAATTATTACTATAATCTTCTCTCCTTTCAATGCTTTTAGAGTTCGGGCTAATCTTCTTTCCTTTAATTCCCTTGCTGACCAAGGCGAATTGGCTAAGAAATGATGCAGTGATTGTGGCGACCTAATTCCTACTATTTTAGCAATTTCCGGTAAAGATTTTCTCGGAATTGGTGAGATAATTCCTAGATGTAAGTATTTAAAACATTCGTAACTTCTCACTTCTGGGAATAGGTCTTTATAACCTTGACAATATTCATCAATCACTGAAACTGTTGGTTGTGCATCTCGGGCTAAATGTTTGATCATCTGTAATTCTACATCCATTACCCTATCCCCCTTCTAGCTACCCATCTGGTTTATTTTCTAATTTTACTCCTCGGAGACTGACAGAAGAGGGTTAGGTAAGGGGGATTTGATTTTTTCGGATGGGGGAACAATGTTGCGTTTGCAAAGTTTGTATGTGCGCTCAATTCAGGAGTTGTTACCGTCTCAATTGAGAGGTGCAGTTTCTCCTTCTCTAAAGCCTGACAATTCTAAACCCTTATCTTCAAATTCTCAAGCTGAAAATAGAGTTAGTTCTCCTCAAGCTAATTTTAAATCTCCTGCTAATTTGATCAATTGGTTGAAGCACACGCTGTATCCAGATTCGTCCGATTATACGGTTTATCAATTTTTAGATTCTATTGAAATTCAAGAGATTCTTCCCCAATTAGAACATCTGGATTCGGGTTTAATACCCAATGCTTCTGGAATTTTTATTTTACATGATGCGGATTTGTTGGAGATTTTTGAATTTCATACTCGTGAAACCTTACCGAATATGATTCCGAAAGGAGTTTGTGTTTCTCTATTTCGGTGTGCTGAGAATGAAATTGAGGCGTTTCTTCAACAGTTTGAGCAACAAGTTTGGGGAAAATCGACTGAAAGTTTGCCTTCTGTCAGAGATGGAAAGTTATCCCAAGGGTTGAGTGAGTTGACTCGTAAGGATTGGGCAATTTATAATTATGCGGTGAGGATTTGTTTGAAGAATCAAACTCCTTCCATGGCAGATCGGGATTTTTTATCGGGACGGGTTGCCAGTAATTTGACGGATTTATATGACAGTTGGCAGCGATTGGAAGCCAATGGATTAGGGTTAATTGATGGCAAGAGTTTTATTCCTAATTTACCTTCAAGACCGAGGGATTGAAGAATACAGCTATAGCAATTTGCACTTAGGTTGTAATAATTTTAAACGTCTATGAAACAGCCAAAACTATTGACCCTATTGCAAGAGTGCCTATTACCCATTACCCATTACCCATTGCCCATTGTCTATTGCCTATTGCCCATTCCCTATTGCCTATTCCCTATCTGTGAGAAAAGATAACGGATTACTTGGATTAGCAGCGAAACCTAGGATGCCGGGATCTCGATGTTCATAGAGTAATTCCCCTTGATTATTAAAAAGGAAAGTGGCTCCCCGTTGGGTTAGATAAGCTGAATCGGGAACGTAACTTTTCCAGTTTCTCAACACTTCTGCCATATTTCGCAGTCGCAACGTGGCTAACTCAAAGGGGCGCTGAAAGCCTTGCCCTCCTGCTAAGTTGAAGAATGAACCTTTCAATGGGGGTAAAGGAGGAGCTTGAACAATTTCTTCATCCCCAATTAATTGAGGGGCTTTTTTATCACCCCGATATCCCCGGAACACTTCCGCTAGAGTCCCAGGGCTACCCATTCCAGCACACATGAGCATTAAGTTGAGCCAAGCGTTAATACCGGGTGATAGACCGGGGAATTTGAGGGATAAACCTGGATAAAGATTTAGGGTTCGGTGCAGTTCGGCGGTGGGGTCAACAAATAAAGAATCTGGGGGAAATCCTGTATAGTCACAGAATCGCTGTCCTGAAGTGCGGTTGCCAATTCCTATGGCTCGAATTGCGATTCCTTTTGCTTGCAGTAGTTCTGCTTCTCTTTTTAACCACCAAGCATATTCTAAGCTATCGAAATCTCCCAATTGGGGCCAGATTAGCACGAGTTGTCTGGGTGAGGATTCACAACCGCTTAATAGAGAGGTTACGGCTCCATCACTGACCCGTTGCCGTTGAGTTTGACTTAAGAGGGTATAGATATCCATCTCGCCTACCGATTTAATCACCGAATGAGGAGAACAGAAAACGAATACGGTTCTAAAAAGTTCAAACCCGCCTCGTGAATTCTCCTAACTGTTGAATTTTACCGTAATTTATCGATTTCTCTAATTCTTGGCATTCAGGAATCTGTTACTAGGCTCAAACTAACGCGCTAACGCGCCGATTGAGGGTGAAAAGTCAGGAAAAAACAATGAGTGAAACCTTAACCAAATCTGAACAGATTGCTCGTCTTAATGATCAATTGCGCGCTCAGAATTCACAAGTCGGGGCTATTCATTTCTCTCGTAGTGTTGGGCTTCTACCTCCCCAACAGCAACAACAGCTTCTCCAATTGCTGAAAGAGTTTAACTCGTTTTCACCGGATAATGACCCTTACGGGGAACGAGATTTTGTGACTTTAGAATTAGATGGCGAGCGCTACTTTTTCAAAATTGATTATTTTGAGAAATCTGCTTGGCTTAACGGAGAAGAAATTGGCGCCAACACTCCTGAAGATGTTAATACCACTTGGAGAGTTGGAACTTTAATGGAGAGCAACGAGTATTAATTCCTGGTGCCTAGGCCTTAGTCAAGCTCCCTGCTTGGTTTTATCAATCTTTACCAGATCTGTGACTTGAAGAAGATTCTAGCCAGGTTTAGAAGAAGAAATTGGCCAGGTTAAAAGCCAAAAGACTTATTCCATCGTTAAAGCAGAAACAGAGTGAGCGCTAGTTCGGAAGAAGAAAATGACCATAATCCCAAAAAGGGAACCAGAAAGTGGGGATATAAATAGAGTAAAATTAGAAAGAAAATCAAACTGCAAATCAATGCTTACAGAAGAAGAATTTGAGCAAAAGTTGTTGATGATTCATTTGGGTTGCATCAGGATTTGTTTCACTCACCGGAAAAATGCACTTCTTTCTACAGTTTTGGCTCTTGCTTAGATTTTTTCTATGATCTGTTTCATTACTTAAATATTTCTCCTAGCCAGGTTTTCCTTTAGTTTGCCTTCATATCATTTACTAGATTTTTTGGGAACGTAAAGTTGGTTAGCTAGTTTTGGAACGTAAAGTTGGCCACCCTGGCCAATTTCTTCTTCAAGTCACATGATTCGCTCGATTTTTGGCTTAGGCTTCTGTATCTCCTTGGGTTTCTTCGGGTTGGCTTCCTTCTGAACCGCTCATTGATTCAGATTCAACTAGGGCTTCTAACTTCACCAGTAAAGCTTCTACTTTTTTCCATTTCTTGGGGTCTTTCCAAACTTCCGAACGAGATACCTTCCGAACTACATCTTGTAAACGCCCTTTAGGAGAATTAGCAATGCTAAATTGAGTTGGCTTCGTCAGTTGAGCAATTTTTTCTTTAATTTGGTTTAAACTTAGTTTTTGCTCAATCGCTGATTGGAGTATTTCCCCCCGTAGTTTTTCATCTTTAATCCGAGCAATCGCAGTAGCTTTTGTATAAGCGAGTTCTCCATTTTGTAAAGCCTCAAGAATCTCAGAGGGAAGTTTCAATAAGGGCAAGCGACTACTGACAAAGGACTGCCAACTGATCAAATTCAATTCTTCAAATCCCGTTTGAATCGCGTCACTCAATTCACTAACCAAAACGTTTTGGTTAACTGCCCCTTTAGCTACATTATTCATCTGATACAGCGTAGACTTTACCTCTTCGACTGACACTCCTACTCGAACAGCAAGCCAATCCAAGATGCCCAATGTTTCCTCAAAGGGATTAAGGTCTTCCCGATAAAGATTTTCTTCTAAAGAAACCAACAATGCTTCTTCATCCGTAAGGGTTAAAATTCTGACCGGAACTTCACTCAACTGAATCTGTTGAGCCGCACGATAACGGCGCTCCCCCGCTACTAATTCATAACGAGAAGGATTCGATGGCTGCTGGCGAACTAGCAAAGGTTCCCAAATTCCATGCTGTTGAATCGAAGTAGCCAGTTGTTCCAAAGAAATTGGATCAAAATGACGACGGGGCTGATGATAACTAGGCAAGACAATTTGCTCTAAGGCAAGCGTTTGTGAGTCAGAAGCCGATGGTTCCGACTCCGAGCCAAATAGAGCCTCAACTCCTCGAATTTTATAAGGTTCAGTTGGACGTTTATTCATAATCTCCAAGGTTATTTTTTCCGAGAGCGAGATGGAGTCGAGATTGGTGAGTCTAACAAGGATTCTAAGCCAAAAACAATCTCATCAAATACTTTAAGAGATGGATGTTTGCTGTTCAAGCACGCCAGGGGTAAATGCTGTTGAGAGGCATCGGCAAAAGCAACCGACCTAGGAACCGGAGAATAAATTCTCCCTACAGAAGCCAATGAATCACTAATCGAGTGTAAACTCGAAGCAGCTTGTCCAGTGCGACTATCATAAAGGGTAGGGACAAAACCCGCAATTTTTAAATGGGGGTTAGCTCGTTTGCGAACGCGCCCAATAGTACCGAGAAGTAGTTCAGTCCCTTTGAGAGCTTTATATTCGGTTTGAATCGGAATTAAAACATGAGTGGATGCCACTAAAGCAATGTAACTGAGAATTCCTAAGCTGGGCGGACAATCAATTAAAATAAAATCATAGTCTGCTTGCACAGGCTCAAGGGCTACTTTTAACCGAGTATCTCGCATATCGGCTACCACTAACTCCAGTTCAGCCCCACTTAAATTAATATTAGATGGCAGCAAATCCATACGATGCAAAGCATGGTGTAAGGGAAGAGACTCACCTGCCATAATGGCTTCATAAACCGTTTGATCTAGATCCGCCGGTTCTAATCCCATAAATGCAGTTAAGCTACCTTGAGGATCTAAATCAACCAACAAAACTCGATAATCTTTTTGAGCGAGATGATAGCCTAAGTTCATCGTTAACGTTGTTTTGGCTACACCACCCGATTGATTGAATAAAGAAATAACTACACTCATCTTTTATTTGTGAACCTCATCTTTGAACACCTGACTGTTGCTTAGAATGGTGAACCTCCTGAAGTTGTTGCAATCTAGCTTTCACTAAAGGCTGCACTTGGGTTAGAAAATGTTCAACTTCTTGGGGTTGAAGACCATAATGTTGCAATTTTTCCAGGGTATCAGCAATTGGCAGAGGTGTATAACAACCCCCTTCATATTTAGCCCGCATTTTGGGAACAGAGGAATCAGTTTCTCCTCGACTGTAGAGAAGTAGTTCTGAACGAGCCGTATCCCAAACGGCTGTGTTAGACTTGCCAATGGCGATCGCTCCTGTGGGAGTAGGTTTTCCTTCTAAATATAGAAAATTATGAACAATTTCTGCGATCGCTTCAGTGCGTTGAGCTTGCAGAAATTCAAGTTCAGCCTTGTAGGAAGGCGGTAAAGGAACAACAGAAGTTGTAGGCGGAACTGAGTTATGAACTTCTTTCACCATCGATCCTCCAAGCTTAGATACAACAAATGAAGGTAACTTAGGCAAAGATTCAATTCGTTCAAGGTAAGTGTTGGGTTGTCCAGAAGCTTGAAGCAATTCACCACATCGCTCAAGAAGGGGTTCTAAGACAGAGAGAGGTACTAAATCAGGTTTCATAAATACAACTTCATAACCTCGCTGCCGTTCTAACTCAACCCAATCGGGATCAAACGCTTCTTCCCATTGTACTCCTTGTGCAGAAAGCCATTCTTTCGTTGCAGGGATCAGCCGAGCATCTACAGATAACCCCAAAGCAGGTTGTTCTTCCACTTGCCCATTCGCTGTTGTCCATTCATAGTCTTCCTTGAGAAATAAAAGAGGCGGTAATTGGGTGAGCTTGGTGCGAAATCTTCGAGAATCCTGTAATAAGGGAGAATCACTGTTACATTGATCAGCTTCAGGAGCTAACTTTGTCCAAGATTGAGGATAGACAACCGTATCAGGGTCAACGGTAACAGTTGCTGTAGTAACATGACTATTAACCACAGCATTTGGGAATTGTTGACCCTCAACCAATAACCCAGCTTTTGAGAGAACCTGTTTACTTTCTTTTTGAGTCAATACACCCAGAACTTTCCCTCCCTTCATTAAAACAGGTTCAGGCGATCGCTCTTTAAAACCCACCGTTACAGCAACGAATTGATCATTAAATGAGTGTTCCCAAAAAGATTTAGAAAGCTTATTAATCCGAAAAGAATTACCCAAAGCCGTTGTCGCAATTAAGTAAGAACCATAACCTTTCCCTTGACCCTGAAGACTAACTTCAAGGGTTTTACCGTCTACTAACCGTCCTGCCGCCTCAAGAATATGAATAGAGGCTTGATCCAATTCCCCCAAAATTTGATGACCCAGTTTAATAACCGGAGTGGGTTCCGGTTTAATAAACGAAAGTGTTAATGCCGCCGACTCATCCCTAAAGGTTTGGTTAGCAAAGCTATGCTGTTGAACTTTACCAATTTGAATCGGTTGATTAATTCTCGGATCATTGAGTTGAACAGAAAGAGTATGACTGGGATTAGCTTCAATCGAAGCCAGTGCTTGAGTTCCAATCGGTAAATGAGCACTGCGAGATTCCAGGGGAGCAAATTCTTGACCCTCAACAACAACCAACGGACGATTGTATCGGGGATGATCTGAAGGTAAATCTTGACGGACAAGGATTTCTATCGGCAACTTTTGAGTAGAATCCCATACTCTTCCATAATGTTGATTGGATTCGGCTACATGAATTCCTGTTACTGTCAGATTGGTGAATTGTAACTGTTGAAGCTGTTCAATCACTTGCTCAGGGAAAGCTGCAAACGAGAAGTTAGAAATTTTATACTCAGGGCGATTACCCTTTTCACCACTGTCACCCCCTTGATCTTCCCCTCCCCGATTAGTACCCAAGTGCCAACACGCGGCTGCCATCGCTCGTTTTTGCTCTTGAGGGATAGTTTGGTTAAACTCACCCAGAAAGTCATAAGCTTTGCGAAACATCAACTTGACTTGTCTTTGAGATAAAGGCGATGCCACCTCAACAGAAACATTTTTAGTAATTAAACCTTCACCTGACTTAATTCTGGCTAACGATTCTTCATTCAACAAGGATGTAAGAATTTGGCGAGAATGCTCACTGAGAGTTCCCAAAGGTAAAAATTGTGAACTCTCATCTGAAGCAACCTGACTCGACTCTTGGGCTAAAACTTTCCAACGATGTGTTTTTTGATGCAGTCCTTTTTGATTTTCAATAATCTTAATATTCAACTGAGACAATGACGGATCTAATTTTTTAAGTTCACCATTCGCACCAAATAAAGTAGGATGCTTATATTGGGTTAAGTTGCTAACCTCAATTTCTGTTCCTTTCTGAGTTTGGATTCGGAGAATTGGGCCTTTCTCCGTTTTGAACTGAATAATAAAATCTCGATACTGCTCCTTAATGGGGACAGGAGACTCGTGATGATTTTCTTGAGCTATTAGCTGAAGGTAATGCTGACCTACTGTTTGTACATAATTTTGCTTCTGAGACCCTGTACCATACTCTCGAAATAAATCAATTTCAGATTCTAATGCTTCAAGAGCAGTGGCATGATTATTAATCACACCTACAGAAATCCCATCAGCCATAAAAATCGCAATTTCTTCAAAGGACTTATCCGCAGGAAAAGAGGCTTTGGCTTCTTTTTTAATCGGATCATAAGCATTCTCAGGAAGATTACGTCGCCCTACTTCTTCGGTAAAATGGGGATAACGTTTAGCGGTTTCTGTACCAATCGTATCCCCATCAAAGTCTCGTCCTTGTCGTTCGGATTCGGTTTCAGTAGGTACAACTTCATCCGTTGTAATTCCCGCATTTCGTAAAGCTTCAATCCGTTGAGCAATGCGTTCTCTGGTTTCATCATTGACAACCACAACCCCAATAAAAGGTTTACCCTCCGGGTCAAAGGCATCAGCAACATATTTATTTTGGGAAATACACATCCCATTAGAGTTTAAATAAGGCGAACGAAAATTTAACAGTTCCTCTCCTTCAGGGAACCGCAAATCACAAATTTCACCATTGATTAAATCTTTGCTTGGAATAATCATGGCTCGATTAAATTTTAAACTTTTCCCCACAGCCAAATCTCGCCATTGATTTTGCATAAATCGTTCTAACTCATCAACAACTTTTTGAGAAGAAAGCAGTTGACAGTGACCTTCCAAGTCAGCTTTAATCAATCGATACATCAGTGGATCTTGAGATTCTTCAAATTCCAACTCAGAACCCTCTGATTCTTCAGTAATATCATCAAGGCTTTGCTGGCGATTTTTTTGAAATTGCTCATAAGCATTACAGTAGTGCAGCGCAACTTGCCGAGGATCTTTTTGAATCTCCGCTAATTCGAGTGCCTCCTGTTCAATTTGACGTAAAAAATCTTTAATGCCAAAAGGCGCACAATCAAGCGTTTGAGAAATTGCAACAGTTCCCTGTTGGGAACGGTCTTTTTCACCAAGCCAAACCCTCTGATTCGTGTATAGTCCTGGTTGAATCGGGTTATTTTTTTTGTCGCCCCCTTTAAAGGATGAGGTGGGTAAAACTAGATCAATACAAGTCTTGTCCTGGCTAGAACGTGGCAAATTATCAAGATGTTTAGGCGCGAGCGTCCCTTTGCCAAAGCGACCATCAAGTTCTCCCCCTAAACATCCCAGCCGATGCTGAAGAACGTGGGACACAGACCCACTCAGTTCTCTTGCTAATTGGGGAGAAATCTTGCCATGACAGTCTCCAACTAAACGCCATGCCACATCATTAGGAAGAATATTGCCGTTTTCGCCGGTTTCATCATTTATAATTAGAATGTTGAGTGGGCGCAGAATAGCATTTTGGCAAGCACCAATAAAAATACTTCCATAGGCTCCTCGGTCTTTGTGATCGGGACATAAAGCTTCAATTTGGCTTAAATATTCTTGAGGCCCATAAACTAACCGACCTCCACTTGACAATAATAAAATATCACCTTCAGGATGATTATATAAATCCTGAGCCGCACTATTTTCATCAAGATGACCGAAGGAAAAATCATTTTCTGCATTAGGAAAAAAGGCTTCAAGTAAAGTATTATCCAGTTCTTCGGTTAAAATCCCACTTGGGTCAGATGGATTTTTAATCCATTCGTTTAATCTAGTATCAAAGTGTCGAAATTTTAGTGTCATTGTAGGAACCTAACTTATGAGATCTGATTTTTCAAAACCTTTTGAAAGAGAGTTAGCATTAGATCAAAAACTTTCTGAAGATTACATAGAGAGTTTAGTGATGCAAGGCTATTCCTCTAATCAAATTGTTAGACAAGCAGAAGCTTTACGAAATGGAACCCCTTTAGATGAACTTCCTTTAGATCTTGATCCAGATGACTATTATGACTACCTCAGTGGGGGATGGAATGCACAAGAAGAAGAGTGTGAAACTGAACCAGACTGGTTAGAGTATGCGGGTTTTGATCCCAATGCTCCCGATGATTTCTAAGCGTGGTGGCGACCTGCAAAGGTCGCTTAATTTTTGGTAGGAATAGTTGAATAATGGCTTAGTCATCCCCTTGGCAGAATCGACATATCAAAGATACTCTTATGCTCATGTTGAAGCTGAATAGAAGTTGCTGATCCATGACTGGTAAATTAATAAAATATTCTTCCCTTTAAACTGTCATTAAATCTTTCAGTTATCATCTTCCAGCAGTAACATAGCTTTTATTACTTTCTATATAAATTGGGTGTTATTTATCAATTTTATATAGAAAGATAGATGCAAAAAGAAGTGCGGAGTTCAGAGTGCGATGTGCGGGGTGCGGAGTGGAGATATAATACACTTGTTGGCACATATAGCTTTTAACTCTCATGACTCAGTTAGTCATTAAACGTCAAGTTCGGCGGGGTCGGATTTTTGATACCACACCTTTAACCCCAGAAGAGATTAACAACTGGAGACAAGAAGGTGAAGAACTTCACCAATCCTGTTATCCCGTTTTTGAAAAACTCCGTTCTCGATTGATTTCGACTCACTATAACTGGTTCATCGCGATCGCATCTGAGGGAGGATACTATCTGCTCGACCCCAATTTTAAAAATCTTATGCACCGTGTTAAAATTTACTGTCCCAAAGAGAAATTGATGACTTTTAGGATTAATGAAACAGGAATCTGTGGGCAGATATGATTCAGGGAAAATTTGGGGAAGATGGTAATCAAAAGAAAGGGAATCAAGATATTCAAGATTTCTTATCGGGTAAGCCTGACTTACTGCATCGGATTTTTAGACAAGCTAAACAACCGTTAAAAGATGCTACAGCAGTTAATTCAACTCGGTGGTCATTGTTTAATCGGTTGAAAAAAATAGGTTTACCTGTCACAACCGGAAGTGGAGGGTTAACCAAATTCAATCGAACTCGATTAAATCTACCTAAAACCCATTGGTTAGATGCAGCTTGTGTTGGGAAAGTTGAGACTTTAAAGGTTTTAACAAATAAACCTTTATTAATCCAGGCAACAGGGCGTGGCACTCGTCAAATGTGTGGTACTGATAAATACGGATTTCCAACACGACATCGCTCACGGATACAGATTCATAAAGGTTTTCAGACGGGCGATATTGTTAAAGCTATTGTTACTAAAGGCAAGAAAATAGGTTGTTATTTAGGTCGAGTTCTTTGTCGTGCATCTGGCAGTTTTGATATTGCTACACAAAACGGTAGGGTGGCAGGAATAAGTCATAAATATTGTCAATCAATTCACAGAAAAGATGGTTATTCTTATGGATTCCAAAAGAATTAGGGCGGTTAAAACCGCGCTTAGTCGGTTTTCCTCGTCGCTCTAAAGAGACCAGGCTTCCTACCTTTCCATGTTTTTCTAGTGAATTAATCTTTGAAGTTGAATTAATTACAAGTCAGGGCGAAATGATTCCTGTAGAAGTGTTATTAGACACAGGATTTACAACGGGCTATTTAGCAGTTCACCTTCAAGATATTGAAGCTTTAGGGTGGTTCAAAATCTGTTCTAAAGTAGAAATGAGAACGGCTCAAGGAATAGGATACTTTGATATTTATCAAGGTTCGATTATAGTAGATGGACAGGAATTTATGGTTCCGGTTCATGTTGGAGAGGCGCTACCTGATTTGTTAATCGGTGCTCAATGGCTGGATTGGATACGACTGGAAATTAACAAAGCAGAAGGCATTTTAACCTTAGAAGTTAAAACAATTCCTAATTAATTTTGGCTAATCAAGGAATTTTCTTTTTTCCGGTGGAGTCACCCAAAGAAAACAGTAACCACTTACAGCAGTGCGCGACCCCCACTTCAAATGAGCATTTAACTCTTGAGCATCTCGTTCACAAGCTTTTTGTCTAAGGTAATCTCGATTCCACTCCATTAAATTACGAGCAAATTTACCTTCAGAAGACTGGGCCCAACGTAAAACTTCAGCCTCTTGCTGCGTTAACGTTTTGCTGGTGTAGCCACCTTGTAAAAAAGCAGGAACAGTTAACCCCAGAAAAACACCAATGCCAATAGCACCGAGTAATACGCCAGCAGCCGGAACCAAACACGCAAACAAACGCCTGGGAGGGGTTGATTCTGTAGAACGAACTAATTCCTTAGCAGCATCGGCAATTGCTGATTTCTGGCGTTCCACGACTAGCTTCTCCGCTAAATGCAAAGCTCGTTGAATCTCTGCGGCCCACTGTTGAAATAGATGGTCAAAGGAAGCTGGAGCATCCTCCAATAGAAAAGCTAAGTTCCCCGTTAAAATCGCCATAATAATGGCAGGATCATCAGGGCTTAACTCCGTGAGTTGAACATAATCCAATACTTTGCGTTTAAATGCTTCGTCCTTATCTGCTAGCAACCGATCCAAAAGAGTTTGTTGTAGCTCCGAAGCTGCTGTTGTTTGAGATTGATTTATACCCATAATTGTGTACTATCCAATGCAACTGATGCTTTTTTGAGAAAATCGACAATACGTTGCCGTGACCAAATTGGCCAAGCTTTATAACCTTCTGGCGTTAAACCATTTGAAGACGGCTTCACAAGAGTCTGAGCAAACGTTAACTCCTCCCGGTTCAAGCGATTTCGCTCTTGAGTAGACAAAGAAGGTAAGTCAATTTGTAGAACTTTTTTAATGGGTAAACCATGTCTATCTTTGATTTGAACATCATCACAATTAGAGGAGGATGATTCTTGCGGCTGAGTTGTATTTGAATAGCTAAATCTTTTTAAATCCTCACAATCTTCCAGCAACTTCCAATTACTGCTTAATCCATAGTTTCGGACTAAAATATGTTGTACACATCCTCCGAAATAGTTTAAACTTTCTAGGAAAAGATTTAAACTCGGCTGTTCTCCATTGCATA
Source organism: Planktothrix tepida PCC 9214 (assembly GCF_900009145.1). Lineage (NCBI taxonomy): Bacteria > Bacillati > Cyanobacteriota > Cyanophyceae > Oscillatoriales > Microcoleaceae > Planktothrix > Planktothrix tepida. The sequence continues at coordinate 215,282 of NZ_LN889815.1, read as the reverse complement.
AATACCAGTTATAAATTTGGACATTGACTTCAGGACGAGCATCACCCCTTAAGGAAGCATTTTCTACAATAATAGGTACAAGTGTTCGGTCTATCCATGCTGTCACGAGTTCATGCACCGAACCTGGTAAATTAATCAGGACAGGTAAATTTCTTTCCATAGCCCATTCTAAAATAGCATCAGGTTCATTTTCGGTTTCTCGATTTTCTGAAAAAAATACTCGTTCGGCTTGTTTATAAACATTAGAGACATCAGGATTTGTCCGATCACAATCAACTAAAATAATCGGTTTTCCTTGACTTTCGCAGTAATGAGCTACCGTTTTCACAAAGAAACTTTTCCCATCCTTACTGCGATGACTACTGACAAAATGTAGATTGATTGAAGGAATATCAGACTCTATTTCTGTCAAAGAAGGGTTAGAAATCATCTCTGTATTCTCCAATTTTAAACTATCTGTGTTAACTGAATTAGACAAAGCAGAATTCGATTCAGTGAAACTGTTATCATCTGGTGTACTATCATTGTCCTCGTTTAAAAGAAAGTGATCTTCTTGTTCACTGCTAATATTTTTGTTGTAACTACTTCTTTTTCTAGTCATAGAACACCTCTTAAGTTTCAAGATTTGTCTAAGATTAAGATGCAGACTAACGTTGGGAATAGGGTAACTGATAGGAACCCGTTTTTTCATTTTTAAACATCACAACACCACAGCCATTTTGATGAGAATCACAACTCAAAAAATGCCCAGCTTTTACTTTTGGCGATTTCGAGGGAACTTTTACCATGAACTTGTCACACTGAGGACACTTAATCTCAGTAACTTCGTGAGTTTTGAGTTTAGGAATAGAACGAACAGGTGAACTAGATTGAAATTGGGAAAGTTTAGCGATCGCTTGTTTTAAAGCAGGAGCAAAATACTCCCGATTCCAATCGATTAAATAACGCTCCCAATTCAGTTTTCCAGTGGCTATTGCATCTAAATCCTGCTCCATCTTTGCCGTAAATTCAGCAGTAATTAAATCCGGTAAAACTTTCTCTAAAAAAGCATCCAATTCTAAACCTAATGGAGTGGGTTGTAATTTACTTTTGAAGAGTTGCACATATTCACGTTCCTTCAACGTTTTAATGGTAGGAGAATAGGTACTGGGTCGGCCAATCCCCTTTTTCTCCATCCATTGCACCAGCTTAGGTTCGCTATAACGAGGTGGGGGTTGAGTTTGTTTTTGCTCTGCACCTACTTCTTGTAAAATCAAATTCTGCCCTGATTTAATCGCAGGTAGTTGATGATCCGAACTGATATTATTCCAGTAAACGGTATAACCTGGGAAAACTAAGACTTGACCCCGAGCTTCCCAAAATGCAGAACCCGATTGAGTAACGATGCGAGTTTTAGCCAGTTGAGCCGGACGACATTGAGACGCGACTGCTCGATTCCAAATTAATTCATACAACCGCACCTCATCAGCGCTGAGTTGGTTTGAGAGAGATTCAGCTAATTGCTGAACCTGGGTAGGACGAATTGCTTCATGAGCTTCTTGGGAGTTCTTCTGAGAACGATGCCGAGCTACTTGATCAGGTACATTATCAGGATCGTGCTGCTCTAAATATTGCCGCACGGTTCCACAAAATAGTTCTGATAAGGCTACCGAATCAGTCCGCATATAGGTGATGTAACCCTTTTCATACAAGGATTGAGCCACTTTCATCGTCAATTCTGGAGAAAATCGCAACTTGACTCCGGCAGATTGCTGAAGGCTGGAGGTTGTGAAAGCAGGGGGTGGAGATTGATGAATTGTTTTTTGCTCAACTTGAACGCTTTTGTGGGGATAGGTTTTAGCGATCGCCACTAATCGCTCTTGCTCCTGGGCAGAAGTTACTCGCTCTGATTCTACATAAGGTTCCGGTTCGGTTTTGGCATCATCTGGTGTATCTGCCTTTTCTGCCGTTGTGGGGTTCAAACTACTACGATAAAAAGCTTTAAATCCTTCTGAATAAACAACCCAAATTGACCAATAATCTTGAGGTACAAAATCCCGAATTTCTTGCTCTCGCTGACACAGCAAATGCAGGGTTGAGCTTTGCACTCGCCCCATTGATTTAGCACCATTATTTAGAGCCCAAACCAGATGTTTGCTGCCTTTATAACCCACTAACTTATCCAGACAATCTCTAGCACGACCTGCGGCAATTAAGTTGAGGTCTAGAGTTTTAGGACAGGCGATCGCTGCCCTAACCGCATCCGGCGTAATCTCTGTATAAGTCACTCGGTAAGGCTGTTTTAAGCGCAATTCCTGTTGCAAATGCCAGCCAATGGTTTCCCCTTCTCGATCCGGATCAGTGGCGATATACACCTCTGTGGCTTGTTTAACAGCTTGCCGAAGTTCCTTAAGAATGGCTTGAGTGCGGGAACTTCTCAATTGATAGCGACAATAAATACACTCGCCATCAAGCTCAAACCCTAGAGCATCTTCTCCATCATTAGCTAACTCCCGAATATGCCCCAAACTCGCTTTAACAATCCAACCTGAGCCTAAAATTTGACTTAGTTTTTTGAGTTTTCCTGGAGATTCTATCAGTAAAAGTTTAACCATTTTTCCTCTTTGTATTCAAAAAATTACAACTCTAAATGATTCTGATTTTTGGAGTGCTGAGATTTTGTGGCTAATGATGCAGGATGAGAACGTAACTGTTCTAAAGCCTTCTCAAAGTAATTAAAATCTTTTTCACTCATTTTGCAAAAGATTTGATGTCCTGATTGAGATAAAATTAAATCTCGACCATCTTTAGCCCGAATTTGTACCTCACCATTCAATTGAGCCACCCATTGATAGGAAAATTGGCCATCTAGGGTGACATCTTGACCTTGAGAATGGGCATACTTCAGCAGTTGAAAGGCAATTTTTTTAGCTCGAATATAAGATTCAATTTCTGCTACTGCCTCTTGAGTTCCTAAGCGAGAAAAAGCACCAGTCGGTTCTTCTCCTCGGCGTTGCTGTTGAGCGAACTGTTTCAAATCTTTAGCAGTTTGGGAGTTAATGTTAACCGTGCTAGATTGAATTGAAATCCCTAAAGAATTCATCTGGAATTGCATGATGGCTTGACCTGAAGAGTTACTTAAAGTAAAGTATTTTCCTTCTTTTTGAAGGCGATACTGGTTAAATTGAATTTCTTGATATTCCTTAACCGGAGATTGAGTATAAAACCGATAAAGACTAACGGCAGCTTGATGCTGTTGTCGCCAATGCTTCCATTGTTTCCAAGTTGAGTTAAACGCCAGTTTAGCTTGTTGCCACCTGGAGGGACGGTGAGATTTTGCCAAACGCTGCTGTTGAATTTCGTGGCTGAGGGAACGTAAAGAATGTTGTAAATCGTGAATTTGGTTTTGTTGAGACTCAGCTAATTTTAACAACGTTTGCAGATCTTGTGTGTAAGTAGAAATTAAGCGTTTTGTGGGACTATCAGGGAATTCTTCTAAACTGCGTTGAACACGCTCAAATCCTCGTTCTATTGACGGACTCGACTCTGGTTTTTGAGAAGAAAAATTAGAAGATTTTTCAGCTTTAGATTGTTCATCTGCTTTAGTCAATGAAATTGGAGAAGCTGACCCATTTCTACCTTCAGCCAATTCTTGAGTTAATCTTGACATTTGCTCAGGAGTTCTCGACTTGAAGTTGAGAGGAGGTGTTGAGAGGGGTGGGTCAGTCAAGCCTGCAAATCCTTTCGCTAACTCTTCTACTTGGTCTTTCATGGGATTAGGGCTATTTTTAGATGAGATTGCAGAAGATCCATAAAGCTCATTAATCATCACTTTTCCATCAGCATCCGATTGTAAAATTACACGCCCTTCCAATTCAACTCGTAGGGAAGAAGCACCCTCCACTATACCTCCAGAAGGAGTATTTTTAAGTTGCTCTAGCTGTTGTAGCAAATTCGGATGAAGTAACTGCCCTTCTAACCCAGTTATTTCATTCTTGAACTGGTGGTCTTGATTTCCATAAATTAGTTTTTCTTGCTTAAAAATTGAAAGACCTACAGCACGTTTTTCTTTAAGTTGATTTTCAGTTGTTTCAATCAATTGTTCTAACAAACGTAGAAAAGAACTCTGCAACGCTGTAGCTTCCCCTGGGGAAATTGTACCAATAATTCCTGTCATTTTTAAGCCTCCTTATCTTGCTTTTATAAAGATTTGAGGATTGAGTGCCATTTGAAACAGTCGATCTACCAAAATTTGGTCTTTAGTGTAAAATAAAGCTAATTCTCCATCTAAGTACCAAGCGATAAATTCACTTTCCAGATTTCGAGGACGTTCTTCTTCATAAGGCACACCAAATGCTACTCCAAACAAAACACCAAATTGATCGATCACTTCAATAACATTAGGTAGATAATCCTGTTTGAAAGCAGGTAACTGACTGGCTTTTTCAAGTTCTGTAAACCAAAGAGAATGTTGGGCTAAAAAACTCATGCGAATCTCCTAAAATATCTCGGCTAAATTAACGGTAGAACTGGAGGATGAATTCTCTTGAGGTAATGGAAAAAGTTGTTCAGCTAAAGCTCTTCTTTCCTCAAATTGCCTTCGGCGTTCATCCTCTGCCATTGATGATTTATGGGCAATTAACCGAGAACGAATTAAATCCCATTTCGACTCAGACCATTTCATTTCTTCCTGATCAGATGCCGGAATTTTAATATTTTGATAGAGGGGAATATAAGCCTCCTGACCCCGTTGATAGGCAGGGTTAATAATCACAGCCCGTCCTGTAGACATCTTGGCAAACTGTGCAGGTTCAAGAAGATAGCGTTTTTGATGATGGTCATTGAAACTACGAGAACTGCCTGTCTTCCCCGTACTGCGACTTTTAGAGGTAAATTTAATCTCGGTTTCTCCGAGGAAATCAGCGAATAACTTGGCAGATTCAGGATCTTGAGGATTAAGAATAAACTTAGTTGCTGTTCCTCCTAAGATAGCACGGGATAATTCTTTCCCGTAAGCTTTCTCTAATTGAGCAATATTTTGATATCCTAAAATCCCTACAAATCCATCTTCACGATTTTCATTCAACCAATTGACTAAAGCAGGTAAATAGAGTGTGGGTAATTCATCAAGAGCTACAACTAAGGGATCTGTTCTAGGAGTTGTTCGTGAAACATTACGAGTGATAACCATGTGTAAAATAGCAGCCAATAAAGGGCTAACAATGTCTCGGTTATTGCGGTCAAGTCCAAAAATAATTAGTTGTTTACCCTCCAAATCTAACGGTAGAGTGGTACGACCACAAAACGCTCCTACAAAATCTCTTTTCAGAAAACGTTGAAACATTCGTTGAGCCGTTCCCACAATTCCGGCAACCGTTTTTTCAGAATCTTTAACACTCATCAGTTGAGATAAAGGTCGAGTTGTCCAAACTTTTAATTGACTTTGAGAAGCTATTTGTAATCGGGTAGGAAGGTCAGACAAACTTAAAATAGCCTGAGCCATCATTAAATCACAATATTGATCAGTTTCGGTTAATGACTCAATCGCTTTTGTCACTAATAAAATTCCTTCAACCAAACTATCCCCAGCTTCTTCAAAGAACTTATCACTGCTACCTGTACCGCCACTTCTATCAAAGTTTTTACTAATCACTTGTGCCAATTGACCTGCTGAAATTGCATCTTCTTCATCTCGAATTAAATCTAATGGATTGCACACTTCAGACTCAGGAAAACCAGGCGCAAAAACCCGTACTGTATAGCCCCGTTTGATTGCATAAGCAACGGATCTTTTAGTTTGAGCAGGATACTTGAAATCGTATAAGCATAAGGGAAAACCTTGGTCGAGTGCCGAGCGAATCAAAGGGTCAATAACAGAAAATGTTTTACCGCTTCCGGCTGCACCAATCGCGGCAATGCCCCGTTGCACATCGGGTATCCATAACGTCGGTGAAGGCTTGAGTAAACCTGAACACTTCTGTAAAAAAGATTCTGTTTCCACAGGCATTCCTGCTTTCTGCCATTCTTGTTTTAATTGTTGGTATTGAGAACGAGGAGTCCCAATATAAAGAGCAACACTGTTTCGAGTGGGTTTGAGAATTTGTTTTTTCGCTTGACGGGTAGCGATCGCTTTTTCTTTACCACCGCCCCAATAAGATGTTGCTAGTTTTCCTTTTTTTGAAGCATGACTTGAAATTTGCAACACCGCCACACCCACTAAACAGGCTAAAAGCGTTAAGCCGGATTGCGTTTTGAAATAAGATAATAGTTGTGTTCCCGTATTTTGAATCGTAGGAACTTGAACAGTGATGGGTTGGGAGACTGTTGAGTTATTTTGAAATAAATTAGACATTTTTAACTCCTATGTTCAGTAATCCAGTGATTAAAAAGAGTAAATTCTTCCCTAGAATAGCAATACAGATTTTGCGAGATTAAGGATTGAGAATTACCTCCTTTATTCAAAATAGAAGAGAAAAGTTGATTACTTTGATTTTGAGAAATAGGTTGGGAGATAACCAAACAAGGGTAGCCGGACAACGTTTGAGAAGAAACGCTAAATAAGGGGACGTTTAAAGAAGATAAGGGGGACAACAGTAACCGAAGAACCGATTTTCCAGTGGCAGTATATACAGCAAATAAGCAACCTCCTCTTCCACATAAATCAGGACTGCGAAAATCAAAAACATAAAGTGGTTTTGACTGAGTGGAAATGGGAAGAACTTGGATTTGCTTCAAAGTGGTTGCATTCTCAGCAACAGGATAATTCTGTCTAACGACAAGGCGAAGTAATTCCTGCGGTGCAGCAACAGTTGCTGATTGCCATGTAGCTAAATTAGGCTTTTGAGCATTCATTAATCCCACCAATCCAACACTCAAGCAGATCAAGCCTAAACTCACGCCGATAAGAAGTCGGGTTTTGTTTCGATTCCATCTAAAAATTAATGAGGGTAAAACCATTCTTTGTTCCTTATTCTTTATAGAGAACAGCCCATCATTTCTAGTGTTTGTTGATAATTAGCAGCCGTTTTTGAGCCATAACTTTTGACCGTTAAACGGTTAAAGAGATCGCTGGCACTATCATCAATCGGAATAGCAGGCCCGCCGAAGTGCATTTGAGCCACCCGCTCAATTAACCGATTTCCCTGAAACGGTTGCCCGGTTGTTGGATCAATTTCCTGAGCAGCCCGATTAATCAAAGCGTCGGCATCCTTTTTAAACAACGCCTCTTGTTGAGTCGGAGAAAAATACAACAGCATTTCATCATCATTGACAGAAGCACCCTGATCCAATTTGGAGAGGAATTGTTTGCCACCAGGTTGAGCCGCAATCAAGGTTCTGACATCCGAGCGATAGGACATAAATTGCTTAGAACCTAACCCCCGACCGCAAGAGCCTGCCGCGTCACAGACATAAGCTCCCACGGATGTATAATTACCTTCAATTTCTGAAATCGCGTTGGATAAGGCATCTAGCACAACCCCAGCATCAGTCTTAGAGCAATCCCTTGGAGTCTGAGGCAACAAATAGGATAAAGGATTGCTACCACTGTCGGTTCTGCTAGATTCGGTGTTGAAAGTTGATTGATTGCCCCGATTGAGGGCATTTGTTGGGGTTGAAAGACTAGCACTAACTCCAGGCTCTATCAAACCTAAAAAGATAGGCTGCATTTCTTTAACCTGCATAAAGGGTACAGGGCCAATAAAGTAAGGTGTGCAACCCAACACATCAACGCAAACCCGAAAGAATAGTGCTAAAGTTGCTGTGCCTTCTGGCTCGGAGATATCCCAAACTACAACTTTGAATCCATTCCCAAACGGATGACGTCCTGTGGGTTCCATCCCTCCATTAATGGCTGCTAATGCCCCATGTCCACCGCGAACTTGTTGGGATTTGCCAGAAATCCACTGCTTACCCAATACGGTTGGGTTGCCTGCCAATTCGATGTGGGCGCATCCCGTCTCACAAGAGACGCTAAAACCTTCCACATCTGAACCGCTAATTGTGCGATCACGCTGTTGTTCAGCAGTACCAAAAGCAATGTCTACAGTTCCCACGGCTGTACCCACAGCACTAATCGGATTTGGGAACTCAGAAAAAGGGACATCTTTGAGTCCAGGGATTCCATCAAGACTGACAGCTTGCCAATTTTGAAAGGCTCCCAATGGGGTTGTATCTAAACCAGGAATTGCATCAAGTCGATAGGAGTTCAAATCTAAAGCCGAAAAATCTATTTTTCCAATCAAAGGCGCTTGCTTTAACAGATCACCTAACGTTTGATTAAGGTCAAAATCTGTTGTCAGTTGAGAGCTTAATAAATCCCGCAGTAATGGGATGGCTTGAATAGGCATTTCCTCTAAACCTACTATAGCTTTTACTAAACTTTCTAAGGTTTGAAAATTCAACAGTTCAATTTGGCTGAGTTGGATTGAACTTAAATCTAAACCTACAAATTGAGCTATGGTTCTCAAATCAAAATTCTGTAATTGAAAAGAAGTTTGGAAGTTACCCAATTTCAAAAATTGATCCGGGGTTTGTCCTGCATTCCAACTCTGAGAGGGATCATAATTCAGTTGAGACGTTATTTCAGTTGGAGCTTGAAAAGAACCACTTGACATAATAGCAGGAAGACTAGAAAAACTGATCTGATTCCAATTAGGTAAAGAAACATTTTGCCAAGGAACCATCGGAACGAAGTGATCAGTTGAGGGATTAGAGGGGATTGCTAGAAGTGAAGTTGGATTCCAATTGGAAAACAAAATAAATCCTAACAATCCTGCCCGAAGTAATCGTTTAAGTCGTTTAAACAATCTCAAAACAATCTCACCTCCTCAGTAGACACTGTTGAATCAACAGAACTTCCTAACTCATATAAGCGGTTAATTAAAGCAACAGAAATTTGAGCATTAACTTGGGCTTGTTTCAAAGAAATTCCCCGTTTAACTTGCTTAATAAAATAGGCAATTCTGTCCGCGATAGGAGAGTTACGCTGCATCCATTGATGTTTTAGAGATACCTGTACACCCCGCTCAATACGTTCAAGGATTGTGGAGTCAACTTGTCCACTTTCATTGAAACGGAAGCTAAATTGTTGTTCAGAAGCTGTTGCACTAGCAGAGGGAATCGAAGAAGGCGGAGAGGAGCGAGTATTAACGACTTCTAAGGTGTGATATTGGGGGGTAGTTTCTGAAGTTGAAGCTAATTGAATTCGGAAGACATAAACCCGCCGAGATTCAGAATTCCGAGTGATAACTGTTAAGAGTGTAGATTGATTAGGAGATTGTGCTAACCCAGGAAAATCAAGCTCTTGAATGCGTCGTAAGTGCAGAACAGTTGCCCCTGTCGTATTACAATTTCTGCTCAGTCCTTGTAAGCAACCATCAGCATCAACGGTCAGCCAAGAGGGGTCATCTAACCACACTTTTTCAATGGTTTCACCCAGAGGAATAAAACTAATATTTAAACCATAGCCTGGTGTAATTTCTAAAGTAACGGGTGTCCCTGAATTTCCTGTGGCTGTTTCCCAAGAGATACGTTGTACTGCTGAATAAGCAGGTGTAATAAGAGAAAAAAAGCTAATTCCACCTACCACTATACTCCCTAAAAAATGTTGCAAAATTCTATTCATTTTTGAGCCTCATTAAAGATCAAAAGAACGATTGATAAAAATACTGACTTTCTGATTCGGTTTGATATACCAAAGTGGCGGACGAGATTGAATTTCTGCGATCGCTTGTCGATTTCGCTGTTGAATTTGTTGTAATAGGGGTGTTAATCCTCCTTCTAAAACTGCACCTAAAAGATTAGGATCACCTTGTTCAATCCGAGTAGACTGTTGAGAACCTAAAATGGAATTCAAATTATTAATTTCTTGACGACGGGGTTGGTTTAAAACCCTTCCCACATTGGCTAAAGAACCCAGTAGAACTGTACTTGCATCCCTTTTAGCAATTTCTGAACCTTGGCTGTCATACTTTTGAGCCATTAAAGGATTGCCTTCGATGCCTCGAATACTAATGGCATCAGCAGGCAAAAGATACTCATTACCATCAAGAATCAGAGCAACAGCATTGCAGTCCACCATCCCACTTTGATGAACAGAGTTCACTTCAAAAACGACTAAAGTTTCAGGTGGTAGTAACATGACTCCAGAAGCATCGACTAAAGATTGATTGAGACGAACAAGAAAGCGTTCTGCATCGGAATTAGAAAGAGATGACGGATTAGATTTTTGAGAGCGATTTGCCGAGTTATTCCTCGAATTTGTCATAGAAATTACTGGGGTAATCAGAGTTCCTTCGGCTTGCTGTCCAACTTGAAAATTTCTCGATTCTATAATAGACACCCCAGCAATAATGTTTTGTTCTTCCTGTAAAAAATCCTCCTGAATTTCTGGTTTAGAAATAGAATTTTTTCCCTTTTCTATTGTCAGATAATCAGAACTTTCCCGCTTAACTGGAACTGCTTTAGGTACCGTTGATAAATGGGAATATTGAGATGGGATCATTCCCCATTGCTCCGAGTTAGAACCCGTTGTAATAAGCGGTTGATTTTCATCCCTTGCTACCTGTGCAATTTCAGTTTGCTCAGGTGCAATTTCCCCATAACTTCCCAATTGTTTTAAAGCCATCCATTGCTCCATCGGATCAATCGGTGGAGCGATATTTGCTTCTTCCAATTGGGGAGTTTCCCGTTGAGGAGTTGGAGACACTGGTGATGGTGCTGAAGGACTTGGGGCTGGAACAGGAATAGGACGAGTGATGTACCGAGTTTCAGGAGATGTAGGACGAGGCGATAAAGTTGATACAGGGCGATGGCTTGATGTTGGCGGTGAGATTGGCACCGATTGAGTTGCCTGTTTAGACGGGGATTTAGGTGGCTCTAATTTTTGATTTTTCGGACTTTTTGAACGATTTAAAGCCGCTAATTGTTCAGCTTGAGCCGATAAAGCTAACTCAGTTTTAAGTTTGGCTGTTTCTGTTGCTTCTTCATCAGGTTTTGTCAGGGGATGAGGAGGTTCCGGTGATTGCTTGGCTTGGGACAAAGGAGTAAGATTGGTACTCATAATGTTATGTAAAAACAGTCCTCCAACAAAGAAAATTGCAAATGTCCCTAACCCAACTAAACCAAATTTGGCGAGGGGATGACTTGAAAAACTAGGTTCAGTTTTAGCTCGAAGCGGATCAGATTCAACTTCTGATTGAAAGAGTTCGGATTGAGAAATTACATTACCTTCTTCAGCTTCTAAAACCTGATTTTCCCCAGAGAGATTTGCCGAATCATTTGCAGTTGAGTTCCGTAATCCTAAAAGTTCAGCCATTCTCGCTTCATTCCACTGTGTAAACGGAATATTATCGTCAATAGATGGGCTATCTGGAGCCGTTTTTTGGCTAGAATTTGTAGAATTTCCCTGAGAAAATTCAGTGGTTTTAAAGTTAGACATGATTACAAATCCTCCTGTTCAAGATCTCGAATTGCTGTAATTTCTAATCCACTAGCTCGCACAGCATAGATAACAGTAGTAATTCCTGTGGTTTCAGTGGGGGGATTAGGAGCTTCAACAGCTTGGACAAACACTTCTTTATTAAACGGAATAACGCTGCCTAAGTTATCACGACGGTCAAAGACAATGAGATTAGCTACCAATTTAACTTTCCACTTCCCCTCAGCAATTTGTTGTGGTGGTTGAACAGTTAAAGGCACTAAGGTGACTTGAGTATTGCCATTAAAAACACCCGTAGGAGTCAACGTTGCTAAAGTAGTTAAGAACTCTTTGCGGAAATCTTCACTTAAGGCAAAACTGGCTTGCCATGCTGAGTTAGAAACTTTACTTCGACCCGCTTTTACTCCAGGATCAGGTTTGGGATTAGCTGCTTCTTCTACTGTTGTGGCAGGTAAAGTTCCTGACCAATTCATCAGGAGGGTTAGGGTATCAACCACAAATTTCTGCACTACTTTAGGGGTTCGTTCATCACTGCCAAGAGGAGCTACAGTAATCGATTTACCTGTTTCTAATTGCACTAAAGTTGGCGTTTTCTTACGAACCAAATTCGAGTAATTCCCATAGAGCAGAAATAATCCAAACAGATTGATTAACAGTAACGCAAAAGTAGCAACAGTAAACAACGCGAAGACATCTTTCTTAGAAGGTTGTGCTTGTCGCTCTAAAAACCGTAACCGTTTATCTTCAGCCGATTCTTCATGGGAATAATCAAAGTTTTCTGGCATTAAAGTCACGATAGATGGCTCCTCAATTCATTGAAGTTATTAGGAGATAACTGCCACTTTAAAATCCTTTTAGTTTTCCTTGCCAAACTTTAAAAACTGTGCTTAAGCCGAGTGTCGAAACCGTTGCTAAACTGTTAAACACTGCCATGCCTCCTCCTGCTGCGATCGCCACGGATAAAAGGGGAGCAAGAAGCCCAACAGCAAAGGCAAAAATCATGGGGTCAGAGTCACTCCCATTAACAACCAGGGTGGCAACTAATCCAGCAATAATATTGAATGAAAGCTTTACCATGCCAACAGAAAAGAAAGCAGTCAGCCAAGCAAAAATTGCTTTTTGTCCCACTGGAAGCAGTGATCCACCCACCGCTAAGGGGCCTAGTAATCCTGTTAGGAGCATAGAAATTTCAATCATCCATTGAAAGGCAATACTAAAAGCAATTAACCAACCCCGAACCGATAGCCGAAACATTGATGCCACACCTTGAACAGCAGCAGTAACAGGATTGAAAGAATCAAAAAAACCGCCTTGTTGAGAGGGAGGAGTATTGCTCAAAATCTCTTGTGCTTTTCGGTTGGCATCCTCAAAACATTGAGCTTGTTGCTGGGCATCAGTTAACGATTGGCATTGAGACAACAAAGCGGCAATTAAATCGGCTTGACCCCCTCTCAGTTGAGCTTCTTGATAAGCTTCTTGAAGTTGTATACTGCCAGCAGTAGATGTTAAAACCCGTTGATTAACTGAATTAATGACTTGCCGTAAACCTTGGGTAGCTGTTGCTAAAACTGCACCGTTATTATGTAGTAGAAAGATGATCAAAATCGGCCAAATCATTTCAGAAAAAGCAGCCGGATATTCATGCTCAACCAAAGCTTTAAACCATTGCACCAAAAAAATCAACAAAGTGCCCACAGCAAAGGCAGATCCAACTTGAGCTAAAGCTGCATATAAACCGCCACCTAGTACGTCATCCCAAAGCGCATTAATCTGCTCAATGACAGCTTGGGAACCCGCAGCACTATCAGAAGCAATGCGGTTCGCTTCCGTTGAAAAATCTGCAAAAGCTTGGGCAATTAAGGGAATAGATGACAACATAGGTAGCGAATTTAATTGAGTACAGATTTAAAACAAAATGGCTCCCGCAGAAATTCTGTAAGATTCCATTCCCGCCCCCACAACTTCAGATTGCCGCACTTGATTTTGACCATCTAAAGTACGAGAAATATTCGTGAGGTTGAGGTTAGTTAGTTCTTGACGTTGTGCGGTTTGTAAGGAATCTTTGCGTAGACTTCCCAAGAGGGAAGACATTTGAACATTTTGTTGAGCAATTTGCTTCATAACATTTTGAGTCACCACTTCAGAAGCCGCTTGGGATGCTTGCTGCTGCACTGCATCTACAGAATCCTGGGTAATGGCAAGTTCTTCTGCGGTTTGTTGCTGTCCTTCCGTTCCCAACACAGCAGCAGCAGAAGCTCTGGTAATTTGGCGATCAGCTTCATTCGTTGCTTTTTCTAAGGGATTAACTGCAATATCGGTTTCAGATAAAGTGCCTTCAATTTCTTGACGGGCGGCGATTGGATCGGGCAACCCTAATGCCCCTTTTGCTTCTTTAAAAACCGATTGTAAATCTGCCTGAATCATATCTTCCAAAGGTTGAATTTTTTCACTGATTACTTGATCGATGTACTGTTCTGCATGATCAATAAACTGTTGAATTTGTGCTAAAAAATCCGATAAAGGGTTATTTCCCAAAAAATCTAGCGGTGCTGCTTGCACGGATTGGGAAGACAAATTCCATAAGAAACTGCTGGTTAAAATAGCGACAATCAGTCGTTTTTTGGGTTGAAACTTGAGCATAAAAATCTCCTAAATTGAGAGAATTAATGTTTGGCAGCCAGTTGGTTGGCATAATCTGTGAGAGCTTTAAATTTGTCAGGGTGAGTTGCCATAACTTGGGTGCGTGCTGCTTGTTCATCGGGATTATTAGCAACAACACCTAAAAGCTGAAGGGCAGGGTAATAGCGACAGCTTGTGTAAATTCCGTGATCATCCAACAACCATTGAGAATACATCCCCGCTTTTTTGGGAAAGAAGCTCTCGGTACAGTTGCGACTAATAATTTCTGGAGGATATTTAAGAATCTCCACAAAGCTGTCAACGGCCGTCGGTTGAATGCGACCAATTAAGCGAGTCGTCAAATTTTGAAAAATCTTAGCCCCACTTGGTGACTTGGTGATGGTGTCAGGATCTTGAGCCGATAAAATCACTCGAATTCCGGCTTTAGCTCCATTTGCACAGAGTCTCCCCACTAAAGCTGCAATGGAATTATATTCAAATAAAATCGGGGATTCATCAATGAAAAAGACACTGCTTTGTGCTGCTAAAGCTCTTCTTAAAGCCGCTGAATAAGCGGATAGGGAAAGAATTGCCGCATCTTCATCATTAGAGAGATTTCGGAGTGCAAAAACTAATAATTTAGCATCGCTACGGAATGTTGATGGAGAAGAAATTGCTTTACCCACTCGTGATGATAACCAAAACCGTAACCGTAGTTTAATTAAGGGAAGTGCGGTTTCAATATCACCTCCGATTAAATCAAGCTGTAGCCGTTCTGAGGAACAGTAACTCAAGAAATCTGCCAATGTGGGAGTTGCAGTCCATTCTGGAGAACCTAAGCCATTAACGAACGCTTGAGCATAGCGATCGCGAATTTGCCAATCTCCAAAAAATTCCTCCAGAGCCAGTGCTAAAATTGAGCGAATCGTATCAGCCAAAGCTGGGTTAATACTACTGCCTTGATTTCGGGAAGTTCCTAATACCATTGCCATCAATGCAGAAGCTAGAAATTCTTTGTAGTCCTCAAATCGTTCTTGTTGAAGTTTAGGTTCAAGGGTACTCAGATCAGGAAGTTCAAACAGGTTAGAACATTCTTTACCAATATCAAAATAAGCCCCGTCTGAACCCATAAAATGGGTGTAATCTGTGAAGGTACTACTGCCATCGGGTTTTGGATAATCCATCGCCACAACAGGCATTCCTTCCGCTAAAGCGTGAGTCAAAAGACCTGCGGCTAAGAGGGATTTTCCACACCGGGTTGTCCCTAATAATCCCACATTTTTATGCTGAGTAAACAGATTGAGAAAGACGGGTGTGCCACCTTCTTCAGCCATTAATTCAAAGCCATAATCATCTCCAGAACGAGTTTTTACTAAAGGCATAAAACCGAGGGCTTCACTACTCAAATAAGGTAGGCGTCGATTAAACGGAGTGGTTAACAATCTGTCCCAACAGATCGGAAAGGTTTGCAACCAAATTTTCCAAGGATATTCCGTTTCCCGTAATACCCAAGCTGGACGGAGAAACAAGGAGGAAAGAGTGCTACAAGCCGAGTCAAGTTGGCTACGGCTGTCTCGATACACTAAAAATACGGCGGCGGTATGAATGGTTATCGCCCCTCGATAAAGTTCAGCTTGGGCTGCAACCGCATCTTCAATTTTGAGTAAAGAAGCCACATCAACGGAGTTGTGTTCTTTAGCCAATTGTGCTGATACGTTGGACTGTTTTGTGATGCGTTGCATATTGGTTTTCACCAAGGCATCGTTAGCCCGCATCATCTGACAGTAGATTTCGGTGTCGTAGACATCCTCCCGACGCATGACCTGATCCCAGAAATATCTCAGTTGAGATTCCTTACTGACCCAACCCCCCGGTTTATCGGCAAAAGTCAGCACCCCAATGTATTTATCTTTAACATTGACCCAACGACGGTCTGCAACAGGCACACTTTTATGCGACTCCATTAACAAGGTCACAGGGTGAACAGGAGAAAATACATCTTCACGCAGTCCATTTTCGTCAAGGACTAATAGCTGCGGGATGGGAATGGGGGAAGAATTGTTGAATCGTTGCCACAAATGCAGCCATAATTCTTCTTCAGTAAAAGGTCGGATATCCAATCCCATTTTGTTGGCTAAAAGTTGTTCCCAAAGCTGATATCCTTCCAGAAAAGATGAATAAATCAGCTTGGATAGCCGAATATATTCAAGTTGCTGAAATTCTCCTGTAAACTTCTTCCATCCTCGCTCAATTTTGGCTAACACTTTTTCAATTAAATCGGTTGTTCCTTCCGTATCTGGTTCAACCGTATAGGTTCCATACAATCGTAAGAATTTGGGTTTACGAACTCCCGAATCTGTTAATTGCTGTACCCGCACTCGCTCACCCATTATTAAATATTGCAATTCAGGATTAGGCGCGCGATAATACAAATTTTGAAGTTGATTTTGTCGAACTTTATCACAGGTAAAAGACCCCAAATGCAGGGTTAAACGTTCCCCACTAGGTAAGTCTTTCAAACTAGCTTCAAGGGCATCAAAAATTGGGTCAACTTGTTCGGCTCTTAAAAGGGTGTGAATTCCCCGACAGTCAAAACCAAATTGAAGCATGAAACCATTTTCGCCTTTTCGCAGCAGATAAGCCCCAATGCGTTTTCCCCTGAGTTCAATCCGAACCATTGATGCTAATTGAAATTCATCTTCAAGCGGAGTGGCTCGGACTTTTGTTTCTCCATTACTAATTGATTTCTTACCAATTTTAGGTTTGAACGCTTTAAACTTTGGCTGTGCCGTTTTTCTTTTCTTCTTAAACACAGTTTTCACCTTCTCCGTTGTGGTTGAAATGTTTTGAACTGAGGGTATAGTGAACTGTTGAGTAATCGCTGATATCGCCCGTAACCTCTTACCCAAAAGGGTACGCGAAGAAATTTAGATAGAAATTTCCAAGCGTAATGTCCGGTTAATATCCACCAAGTTGAAATTCCCCATGCTGTGATTATTCCAGTCCATAACCAGGAAAAGCCCAGAAGCATTTTACAAACCCAATAGCTGACTAAACAAATCGCAGCCCAAGGCAATACTTGATTCCCAGGAAATGGCCCTAATTTGGGAGCTTTACCTAGAGTGGGATTAACGGGGCGAAATTGTTTGGGAAGTTGTTCTTTCATCCTTCACCTCCCCCATTAACCACCTGTGCCACCTGTGCCACCCGTAGCACCCCCAGTAATCACTGAAGCGAGGATATCTCCCAACGTTACAGTCACTAGAATAATTAGGGGGGTTCTTGCTAAGGACTGCCAATCTTCATCATTACGAGCCGCAGCTATCACTCTCACTAGGGATATTGCCAAATAAAGGACGAAAATTGCTCGTAAAGTATTGAAGACAATGGTGTAAATATCGACTCCACTTGCTCCTGCCGCCCCACCCTCAAAGGGAAATGCTTGTCGCAACCAGTCTTCTGTTTGAACGAAGAATTGGGCGTGAGCCGGAACAGTGGTAATATCCAGCCACCACAAGGTGACAACTGCTGTACAAAGTAAAGGCAAAAGGTTGATTTTATGCCGTTTTTGCCAAGCCAAAAACTTGTTCAGTAAATGGATAACTTCCCGATGCCATAGAGTAAAAACTATCCAAAAGATGCTCAAGACAAATATCAGAAAACTGGTAAAACTCATATCGATTAGCAAGTCTATCGTTGCTAAAATTGATGCAATTGACATTAAGACATCAATAGGGATTTTAGCCAGCAAGCTCGGTTTTTTCTTGGTTTTAGGGGAAGTCGGATAATACCCAATGGGTGATTTCATAGTTTGTTATTTCTCCCAATTAGAGGTAGAATTAAGGCTTGACATTGGTTGTCTATAGAACTCCTGAAGATTTAAAGGTTAGGAGTTAAAAAATTGAAAGGTCAAGGGAATTACAGAAGGTTTCAAGAAAGTTAACTGTTGCTTTTTTAGTAATAGCGTTTACTTCCTTTGACTCTCATCTCTCAATAGATGCAATTCCGAAATTTCTAAATTATTTGAAAAGTAATAAACCTTCTCTATCTTTAGATATAGATTATTTAATGGGTTTAAATTTTTACTATAAAATTGAGTGAATAAACGACTTTTTCAAGAGAAATGTTAAATAAAAATAAACCAAAACAGAACCTATTTGATGTCATTGCTAGTGTGGCAGCAGTTCTTCAAAAGCTACTTGGGTGGGTACTCATGGCTCTTTTACTCTGCATCGGAATTGCCCAGATTTCGGTGGGATACCTCAGCAGTGGGTTTGCTATGGTGGGGTTAGCTGTATTAGTCTGCCCTCGAATGCCACTGCAAGAAAATTGGCGCTTGCTAGTTGTGGCAGTCATAGGATTCCTAATTCTTTTCTTACTGAATTAAACTCATTAATATGGATTGGAAAGATTTAGAATTTTTGTTAGAAACAGTTAAAGTTGTTGCAATTCAATGCCCTGTTATCGAACAACCTAATCTATTGAAATGGCTTGGCGAACAACTGGCAAACCCAAGAAACTTACCCCTATATGTATGGAACTATGGGCAAGAAGTTTTTCACTGTCACTCTCCCAATTCAGTTGAGGTTTGGGATCAATTTCAGCCTAAAAATGATTGTTTAATTGAACTGCTACCCTTTTTACAACACTATTCTGGCTCAGGGTTATTTGTTATTGAAAATTTACAATACTTTTTAACTGCACCGCAACAAGCTGAGTTAGAAATAGGCGATCGCGTAAGTGCTAACTATCGGTATCACAGCTTAAAACTAGCAGACCAACTCAGAAGCCTTTTCTATTATTGGCAACAGAAATCCTTGCCCCAATACCTCATTTTATTATCCACGACTCAATCAGAACTTCCTCCCTATTTGAAGAATTTGATTCCAGAATTACGAAAACCTTTGCCTACATCGGAAGAAATTTTGTGCCTCGCCAATGAAGTCTTGAAGGAGTTTAATTTAACAATAGAAAATCTTGATATTAATGCTTTAATCTTAGCAGGGTCAGGGCTAACCTACTCAGAAATTAAAACCGGACTTCGCCTTGGTTTAAAGCAATCCGGTGGAAATGGAGAGAATGGGTTAGCATTTCTTTTAAGTTATAAAATTAATCGACTGCGCCATTTGAATTTAGAGTTTATTCCTAAACCAGAAGTCACTAATTTTGGAGGTTTAGATTTACTCAAACAAGCTTTTGTTGAGCTCAAAAATAAATACACTCAGGAAGCTCGAAACTGCAATCTCCCATTACCAAAAGGTTGTTTACTTGTTGGCCCTCCTGGGACGGGGAAAAGTAGAGCCGCCAAAGCTTGCGCTGCTTGGCTAAATTTTCCGTTAGTTATGTTGGATGTAGGAACTCTTGTTGCTGGGGGTTTAAAGTTTTTAAAAGAAGTCTTAGGTCGGGTGGAAGCACTAGCACCTTGTGTAATGGTATTCGATGAATTTGATAAGTTATTTGCAGCTTCAACTCATTCAGGGGAGGACATGGCAAATCGACAAGTTCTCGGTACATTGTTAACCTGGTTACAAGAGAAAAAAAGCTCAACTTATGTGATTGCAACGCTCAATCGTCTGAAATCTTTACCTCCTGAATTAACTCGTGCGGGAAGATTTGATCGAAAGTTTTATGTGGGTTTACCCCAAGCAATTGAGCGAAAAGAAATTATTCGTTTACACGCTTTGAGGTATGATTCTCGCTATGGTGAAGCTGAAGAACCGTTAAGTGAAAGTGAATGGAGAATGCTTTTAACCACCGCAACCGTTAATTATAGTGGAAGTGAATTAGAAGCACTGGTAGAACGTGCGGCTTCCCAAATTTTTCAGAAAGCTTTATTAGAAAAACGCCAAAAGATACAAGCAAAAACTGGAGATGAATCAATGATTACTCTGAAAATTAATGCTAGTGATTTAATAGAAGCAGCTTCAACTATTCATTCCCTTTATTCAATTGATCCTGACCGAATTTTAGCAATCCAAAATCAATCTAAATATTTTTGCGAACCCTCCAGTTCTCCTGATACGAGTCAGTATGCTCCTCCACTCCAAACCTTTTGGGGTCAAACTGTTTCTTCCTAAGTTAAACACCCCGTTCTCGGAGAATCCGACTTTTTACTTCTTCAGGAGTTTTTTCACTTGCTAATAACTCATCGAGTAAGGGAGAATTTTTGCCGTAGGCGTTAGCGATCGCAACAACAATAGCACATTGATTAGCAACAGGAATTTGTTGTGAAGTTTGTAGTAAGTCTTCCCGAACTAAATCTTCTAAAAAATTGGCTTTAAATTTAAAAATATTATGGAGTAACCCTGTAATTATTAAGTTATCAATTTTCTTACTCACATTGACTTGTCTGAGAAGAGCGCGAGTCATCTCTCCAATGCGCTCAATCTCTTGAACTTCATTAAATTTTATCATTTGATTAAGAGAAACAAAGGCATTATATGTGACCATATTAAGCGTCTGAATCTGATTTTCTTGAAGAAGTCGGTGTGTTAAGTTCAACACTGCTTTTGTTAAATTAGAGTCACTTTGACGAGAGCCTGAAGGATGATTCCAAATACAGCAGTCTGCTAAAATGTACATTTGCTGTACAACTTCTGGAGCCGGTTCATTAGCTAAAATCTGAAAAACTTGCAGGGCGAATTCTATATCTGCACTGTTTTTCCAATTAAATTGTTCAATTAAAGCTTTTAAGATATTTTGACGAACTCCAATTACACGAGATTGAGCTAAAATCGGTAAACACGAGTTATAGTCAAATTGAATTTTTTGTTCACTTAATCTTAAAATTGCCCAAGATGCACTACGAGCAACATCAATAGAACTATCTAAACAAAGGCTCAATAGTTTAGGAATTGTTTCTTGAGATTCTTCTTGAGCCTGACGTAGATAGAGTTTAACTAACGCCAATCTGCTTTCTTTCAATTTAAAATTTTGATATAAAAATGGTTGAATTTGAAGCGGAACTGTATCGAGTTTTGTTAGAATTTGAATAACTTGTTGTTGAGGAAGATGAGGAAGTATTTTTTCTAACGTTTGACTTAACAGTTGCTCAACTTGTGGACAATTAATAGCTAAAATATCAAGACTCCGAATAAGTTCTACTGGGTTTTGTTCAACATGGGGTATGATCCAATTAGCCAGTGCTAGTTTCACATCATCCGTTATTGGATTGACAACAGCTTGCTCCACATTGCTTAATTTTCTCAAGATAAGAACTAATGTACATAAGCGATTGTTAGGAATGGTTGGAATTGAAATTTCTTGTAATATTGTTGCTACAGCATTACTCGCTCCTTGGGCAATTGCTGCTTCAATAGCAATGGTATTACATCGATTAAATTCCGAAGATGAATGAACGGATGTCTCAATCAATGTACTGCTTAAAAGTTGTCGCATTAAATCAAAATTGGATGAAGCTTCAATTCCAACCGCAGAACTTAATACTTCACACCAACGTTTTTCTATAGGAGCGTGTAAAACTTCAAACCAGCTTTTTCCCAGAAGACAATTTCCTTCTTTTAATTGATTTTTTAAGAGATTAAAACATAATTTAATTGCATTTTTCTTTTCATGAAATGAGTTGGAAGGGGGTTGTTGAATGATCAGCAAAAATAATTCTTGTTGTAAGGCTATTGGGGCTTGAGATTTTAAGTAAAAATTAATCACACTAGCACGGGCATGGCTACCCAGTTGGAAATAAATATTTTTTAAATACAAAAGTATTTCGGTTTCAATACTTTCTTGATTTAAAGCTTGTAATCGCTTATCATATAATGATAGAAATTGACCATAAATATGACAAGCTATTTTATCATCTAAATTATATTTTCTAGTTCGTTCTTGTAAAGATATTAGGGCTTGATTAAAATAAAAGCTCATGGGGGGAGGAAAGCGACATAAAGACTCACAGGTAATTTCAACTGTTTTATTAATTAAATCTTCTCCTACGTTTTCCAGTAATCCAATTATGACTATCCAAACTTGGAAAAGGTGTCGAGGAGGGGCGGAGTTTGCTGCGGTTAACAAAGCGTCTTGAAAGGTGTAGTTTTTACTGAGAGCGATCGCTAATAAATCTGATAGAATTGAAGCAGATTCTAATTCAATCCGAGAAACACAAGCTAAGGCTAACGCTCGAAAAGGTAGAATCTCCTGTTTATTGAGATCCTGATAAATTTGATAAAATTCGGCGAGTTGAACCAAGGTGAGAAGTTGACGAAAAATCGGCCAGATATAGTAGGTACTGGGATTAATTTGAATTTGGTTAATTTGAGCTTTTAGTTGTGTTTTTGCTTGTTCTCCTTCTGGTGTTGATTCAAACCAACGGGCGATCGCATATTCTAAAAAAGTTTGGTGAAAGAAAATAATTCTTCCGCCTCCTACTTCGACTAAAACGCCATCACTTTTGAGTTCGCTGTAAGCGATAAATTCTACATCACTGAATTGTAGTTGACTCTCATATACAAAGTCCCGTAAATGTTCTTGGGACTGTTCATACATCTGTTGAGATAAATTTAAACAAAGCACCTTTTTAGCTTGACCGAGACGAGGCGCATCATCTCGATTTTTACGGCTTTTGGCAATTCTAAAGTTCCAGTATTCCTCATAAAGTTGACTAATGGTTAAATCTTCAGGAATCGTTTTTTCATTGGCGAATAAATCGCACAGTAAAGCTAAAAGTAGAGGATTATGGGTAATAGCAGATAATGATTTACTATCTGCACTAAGGCGAATAATCTTTTCAGCAAAAACTTCGGGTAAGTCTCCAAAAATAACATCTTCTCGACTCTGCACAAACGCTATGGCTGCCTGTTTAACTTCTGCATCATTAAACTCGCGGATGTAATGGCGCTCAACCTGGGGATTAAACCCAGCAAAACTTTCATGGTAAGGCTCAAAAAAGTCTTGAAAATCCTGCTCTCTACAGGTAAAAACAACGGTTGTCCCAATTTCTAATAATTTTGCAAATAATTGTCGAAGAATGGGAACTAATCGCTTTTCTAATACTAAATCTAACGTATCAATGAGCAAGATGCCTCGCCCTAGATGTTCGCTCAAACTCTGAGCAATCTCTGTAATCGGTTTTCGAGTACCACTAACTTTTTCTCCCAATTCTAAACTAAAGTTTTCTAAGGATTCAATTAAATCATTACACCGAACTAAAGCCACCCAACTCGATTGAGACTGCTTAAAATTTTGGTAAAGTTCATCATAGATATTGCCTAAAATTGTACTTTTTCCATATCCCGCAGAACCTAAAATGGGCATGACCAGGCGCTTTTGTTGCTGAACCCCTAAATTAATGGATTTTAGACATTTTTCTAAGAGAATATCTCGGCGGATACGGGGTAAAATATAGGGATTTAAAGCTTCACGGGTGCGATTTGAGGTGCGTTCAATTTCTTGCAAATCTTCTGGAACTTCTAGGTCGGTTTCTTCTTCCCCTTCTTCAAAAGTTGAAAGGGCAATTTCTTGCCAATCTAAATCTAAAAAATGGCAGATTTCTTGAAAGATGCGACGAGAGACGTTTTTACCATTAAAAAAATTGTTAATCGGTGTCCAAGAGGCGATCGCTTCTTCATTCGCTAAGGCAAGTTGAGTTAAATTTTTTCGCTCAAGGGCGCGTTTGGCTTTCTGTATTCCATCTTTTGAGGCTGTGAGCGATCGCTTACTCATTGCTTTTGCCTTCTTTCTTCCTTAATCTGGTTTTATCTGAACTTATATAATTTGTCAAATAACTTAGATCCGTACCTATATAGACGCTTCAGATAATCAAGTTGTAGGCACTTAACACAACCTGCTATGGATTTTAGCCTAGAACGGCTTTGGGCTGCTTGGCGAATTGTGCGGATGAGGAGTCGGGCGGCGGGTGTGGATGGGATGACTGTTGATAAGTTTGCATCCGTCGCAGAACAACAGTTACGCCAACTGCAAGAACAACTCCAACAAGAGTGCTATGTTGCTCGTCCCGCCTTGGGATTTTACTTAAGGAAAAAAAGTGGGGGGCGACGGTTAATTGGCATTCCAACAGTAAAAGATCGCATTGTCCAACGGTTACTACTTGAGGAGATGTATCTCCCCTTAGAAGATACGTTTCTCGATTGTAGTTACGCCTATCGCATTGGTCGCAATATTCATGATGCGGTACAGCATTTCTGTCTTTATTACCAACAGCAACCTGCTTGGGTTTTGAAAGGTGATATTGCAGAATTCTATGACCATCTCTGCTGGGCTTTACTCCTCACCGCACTGCAACAATTGGAATTAGAACCGATTGTTGTACGTCTTGTTGAACAGCAATTTAAGTCTGGAATTTTTTTGCGGGGTCAACGAATTAATCCGGGTCAAGGAGTGATTCAAGGTGGGGTTTTATCTGGGGCTTTAGCTAATTTATACCTAACGGAATTTGATCGGCGGTGTCTCCAATTGGGACTGAATTTAGTGCGCTATGGGGATGATTTTGCGATTTGTTCCACGAGTCAAGCCGCCGCAAATCAAGCCCTTGAACAAGTGCGTTTGGGGTTAGGAGAAATTTACCTGAGTTTGCAAAGCGATAAAACTCGAATTTATTCACCCCAAGAGGAATTTGTTTTTTTAGGATATCGGTTTGTGGCGGGTGAGGTGTATGAACCGGAACCTCCTGAACGAACTGTTGCAGGGGAGTGGGGGATTTCTGCTTCTGGCGTTCCTTATTTCAAACCCAAACGTCGTCCGGCGGCTAAAGTATCTCGTCCTCCAAAAGGATGCAGTTTGAACCAAGAAGTTAAACCAAAAACCAATTTAGCTCATTATTGGATTGAAGTTATGACGACACTTTATGTAACGGATCAAGGCGCTTACCTGAATGTTTATCGCCAACAATTTCAAGTTTTTTTTGAGAAGGAACTGCGAATCAAAGTTCCTGTAAATCGGGTTAGCCATATTGTGTTATTTGGGTGTTGTAATTTATCTCATGGGGCAGTAAGTTTAGCGTTACGCCGACGGATTCCGATTCTCTATTTATCGCAACGGGGGCGTTATTTTGGTCGGTTACAAACAGATGGTCACGCAAAGGTTGAGTATTTAGCTCAACAAGTTGAACGAGCTTTAAATCCTGAATTTGTGCGACAACAAGCTGAGGCAATTGTTTTAGCTAAATTGCATAATTCTCGTGGGTTGTTAATGAAGTTAAATCGTCGTCGTAAGAATAAAGTTGCTACAGAGGCGATCGCAGATTTAGCAGTTTTAATGGAGAAGTTATTGTTTGCAGAAAGTCTGGATGGGTTGCGGGGATATGAAGGAAAAGCGGCAACGATTTATTTTCAAGCATTAGGATCTTTATTTACGGGATCATTTACTTTTGAAAAGCGCACAAAACGTCCTCCCACTGATCCGATTAATAGTTTATTGAGTTTGGGTTATACGCTATTGAGTCAAAATGTTTGTTCCTTTATTGAATTAGCAGGATTACATACTCATTTTGGCAATTTGCACGTTCCCCGTGATAATCATCCGGCTTTGGTGAGTGATTTAATGGAAGAATTTCGCGCTCAAATTGTTGACTCGTTTGTGAGTTATTTAGTTAATTCTAAAATTTTGTTGCTTGAAGATTTTACGTCTCCTGATGAATTGGGTGGGGTTTATCTTCAGCCGGATGCACTCAAAAAGTACCTCAAACACTGGGAGGAAAAGCTATATTCTGAAGTGACTCATCCTCAAACAGGATACAAAGTTAGTTTACGACGTTGTATTGAGTTACAAGTCCGAGAGTACATTGCGGCTTTGATGGGAGAGGTGGAGGTTTATCGTCCGATGATTTGGAAAAATTAAGGATACAATTTTGCTAATAGCAGGAGAAGGTTAAGTTGCTGAGGGGGTCTGGGAATTGCTGAAATCCTTATTATTTCGTTGACCCCCTCAGATTGCCCTCTCTGTCTCGGTTTCAAGCATCGTTTATTGTTGTTTATTGAGAATAAGTAGCATTTATTGAAGGCGAAACTTGACGCCCTCAGATTTAGGGGTTTATAATCCAGTCAGAGTAAGGCTTCTACGAGCCTAGACTTTAGACTAAGAAATTAGTCGTATTAATGGAAACTTGCTTACATTAAGAAGCGGAATTCCGCATAAAATAGGCCTTTAGACTAAGAAATTAGTCGTATTAATGGAAACCAAGAACATCAATATAATCCGGAACTGTTGAAAATAACTTTAGACTAAGAAATTAGTCGTATTAATGGAAACAGTACCTATTTATTTTTAGGCACCCAATTTTGACTGAGACTTTAGACTAAGAAATTAGTCGTATTAATGGAAACAAGTGTATTTGCTATAACCTATTTTAATGGTTTTAAACTTTAGACTAAGAAATTAGTCGTATTAATGGAAACTATAAAGTCAGCCGGAGGACGATCGCCCTCCGAAAAACCACTTTAGACTAAGAAATTAGTCGTATTAATGGAAACCAGACACACTCAAATTTTCGGTGCTAACGACCACATCTTTAGACTAAGAAATTAGTCGTATTAATGGAAACTTTTGCATGTCCATTTTTTTTGATGGAGAATTTGAGTAAACTTTAGACTAAGAAATTAGTCGTATTAATGGAAACTGGAGTCTCTGGAATTTCAAATTTCCGACTAAACTCCTTTAGACTAAGAAATTAGTCGTATTAATGGAAACAAAACGAATTACCCTCAGTTAAGTCCTCCCACTCGGTCTTTAGACTAAGAAATTAGTCGTATTAATGGAAACATATTTGATGTTGGTGTAACAGAAACTTTAGCACTGTAAAAACTTTAGACTAAGAAATTAGTCGTATTAATAGCAGCAAATTGATGATTTTTTAACCATAGCGGTGTGCAATCGTATGGATTACAGAAGTGCCAGCGTCCTCGCTGGCTGTTTTTTTATAAAAAAGAGCCTCTGTAATTCACGCGATACCACAAAGCGACGGCTACGCCATCTAATACCGCTATAAATCAATTAAACTTTGATTTGTCCGGCTACTTAACCAGTAGTTAAATCTTAAAATTTATCTATATAAACTCATCAAGGGTTAGAAAATCTTTGGGAGTAATAATCTGATAATGAGTTTAAGATTCATCAGCCAGTAATTCTTCTAAGATGTCTTCGGTTAGTCCTTGAGCTTGAGCATTTCTGCCAAAAGTCCCACAAACACTCAGTAAGTCTTCATCTGGATTTTTGGGATTCTTCTGGATTTCTTGAATCAGTTGTTCTTGTTCTTTTGCTGTCAGTTGGAGGACAAGATTAAGAATTTGATCAAAGGTTAGAGGAAGTTGATAAGTTTTTTGATTCATAGTGAGTTATGGGGTTAAGGAATGGCAACTCGTCTAATGCCTATTTTACCTGCAACAATGAATACAATATTATATTTTACACGATTTGGAACAAATTAATATGAAATACCAAAATGCCTTAAAAAAGAAAGATATATAACTTATATACAAAGTCATATAAACCTTGATTTTACCTAGATATAAACCTATATAAAGCTCTGCAAAAATTAGCTCAAAGGAAAAAACAAACCGTAAAAACTAATTACTGTTTACGTTTTTCCTGAGTTTACCCTTGAGTTAAATTGTGTTTATGCCAACAATTTATGTCATTCATCCCGGTTCCAGCATTGAAGTTCGCTCTCGTTACCTGCAAGTTTTTCATAAACAACAGTTGTGTTTAGGAGTTCCCATTAACCGAGTTACCCAAATTATTCTGTTTGGTATTTGTAACCTCTCCCGCCAAACTCAAGTTTTAATTGCAACTCGCCAAATCCCCGTCTACTATATTAACGTTCATGGGGATCAATTAGGAAGTTTAGAACTTACTCCTCAACGTTCTTTTAAATATCAAACCCATCAGTTAATTTGTTCTCAAGATCTTGAATTTGTGCGAGCGATCGCAGAATCAATTACTTGGGCAAAACTGCAAAATGAAATCATTGTTCTCAAACAATTACAACCCAAATCGGATCACTGTAATATTGAGAACACCATCAACTTTTTGCAACTTTTAGCTGATGATTTACCTTCAGCAAATTCCATTGAAGAATTATGGGATTATCATGCAACAGCCACCAGCTATTATTATCCTATTTTAGCATCATTAGTCCCCCAATGGTCAAACCGTCATTCATCTTTTCGTCTTGACCTTAGCCATCCGGTTCTTCAAATGTTGAAGCTCGGTTATACCTTTCTGCATCAACAAATGGCGCTGTTTATTCATGATTTAGGCTTAGATCCTGAAATCAGTAATCTCCATACACTCAGCCAAACGAACCAACCCTTAGTTGATGATTTAATTGAAGAATTCCGTCCGATTTTAGTTGATAGTTTAGTCGTTAAGTTATTGCAAACGGGCACAATTACTTCCTCAGATTTCGTTCCTCCGAATGGAAGTCGAGGAGGCTATCTTCAACCGTCTGCGCTCCAAATTTTTATTAACCATTGGGAAGAAAAACTCGCAACCCATATTCAGCATCCTTTCGCGGGAACAATCAGCTATCGCCAGTGTTTTGAACTGCAAGTTAAAGAATATATTGCTTGTTTGTTAGGCGATATTGAATTTTATCAACCTTTGTTGATGCAAAAGGAAAAAGGCAAAATCAAAAAGATGTATGCCAAAGAGTATCTAACTCAAAAGAATGTTGTTCAAGTTTTTAGCGGAAAAGACTAAAACCCTTATTTTTTCCTAAAATTAGATCCCCCTAAATCCTGTTTGGAAAGGGGGACTTTAACCCTCCAGTTTTCCTGTCCTATGTTTTATCTCATTTGTTACGATATCGTTAATGATCGTCGTCGAAACAAAGTTGCAAAACTGTTAGAACTTTATGGATGGCGAGTTCAAAAATCAGTATTTGAAGCGGTTTTAAATCAGGATCAGTATGAACGACTTCAAAAACATTTGCTTAAATTGCTAAACCCCATTGAAGATCAACTTAGATTTTATCCCCTTTCTCAACGCAGCCGAAATAAAGTTTTAATTTTGGGATTTAAACCTGAATTCAAAATTGATGATCCTGTTTTCATTGTCTAATCTTATCTCCGTTCAATTGATCCAACGAATAAAATGGCACATTTCAAAAGTACGTTGTTGCGCTTTAGCGCGAAAAAACTTATTGGTGCTAAAGCGCAACAACAGATTTAGTATTCAACCAGACATGATATGACTTCACTCCAGAATGAACTTAAAACTATTGACTGGAGTTCGTAAACTATTGTTTTTAACCATTCTCAAAAATCCGGGCATTACTAAAGCACAATTGTGTGCGTTTAGCCAAGCTAGAGGAGGTAATTTACAACGAATTGGTCACCATCTAATGGGGTTAGAGTCAGAAGGGTTTATTGAGGCATCTTATGTCAAAAAGCAAGGAAAATTTGGCTATTTCATCGCTAAGGGGAAAGGAAAGCGGATGCTCGAATCTTTGCAAATTTCAGGTCAAATTTTAAACCAGGAAGATAATATTTATGAAAAAAAACACTAAACCCAAAAAATCAACCGTAAAACTCAATTATTCCTCCAGACCCTACGGAGATCCTTCACTTCGTTCAGGATGACAGTTAAGCTGTTCAGCATTCAGGATGACAGTTAATAATAATTAAACTGTTCAGCGTTCAGGATGACAGTTAATGATAGTTAAGCTTTACTAGGTTATTCAGTGTAAATGGGTAATCGTTTAACCCTCCCCAAAATGGGGAGAGTTTTTATGTTTTAATTCTCGTTAAATTCCTTTCTCGCTTTTTTATGACTGATAATGTAGACACCCCAAGGAAGACGTACTGCTGTAATTGTTGTTAATTTTAATTGAGCGTGTTCAGGATTAGCAGCATCCAAATCAGCCCAACTCAGATTAGTATGCCATAACTTTGTATGGGCTAGATTTGTGCCACTCAGATTAGCCCAACTCAGATTAGCATCACTGAGGTTAGCATAGCTGAGATTCGCGCGTTCCAAGTCGGCTTGGCTTAAATTTGCACCTTGCAAATTAGCTTTGTATAGAACTGCATAGCGTAAGTCAATCCCGCATAAATTCATCCCCTGCAAATTAATTTCAGTCAAATTTGTATAGCTGAAATCTCGCCGTCCTTCCGCATATTCAGCTTTAAACTTTTCTGTAGAAAGCCGTTCACCATTTTTCAGATCATCCATTGATTGAGTCATAATTTTCTCCTATTTAATCTTGATGTCTACCTATTGCCTATTGCCCATTCCCTATTGCCCATTCCCCATTGCCGAATCTCCACAGTTAACTTGATTTGTAATCAGCTAGTTAGTAGCTTTTAGGAATTCCAAACTTACCACCCCCCGCAACTTTATGGTTCAATTCCCGTTGCACAAAGTTACCCAACAAATCTCCAAAACCGGGTGCAGTTTCCAAGTATTTATGGAGTCGTCGGAAGTCAGGAGTTTTGGAATTCTCCGTTTGGCAGTTTCCAGCTAAAACCCCAACCTGAGCCTGCTGTGCGATGTACTGACGAATGTAGTTGAGGTCATTCATCCATTTACGGACTGTTTCGGTTTCAGTTTCTTCTGTCCGCCGCATCCACTTTTTCCAAAGCGGAGAGGGTTGGTAGACGTGATGTTGGGTAACATCGAGAAGGTATTCTACGCCTTGTAGAAACTGTTGAGTTTTTTCTCGAATGGGCGATCGCAACTCTTGTTCGTCTGTGGGGGTTAAATTTTTATCCTGAAGGGTATTCGCCAATTTCTTAAGATGGAACTGAATCTGTTGAGCCGCTTCGCGGATATCGGTTTGCGCTTGTTTCAAGTTTTGCACCAGAGCATCGCACTGCTGCTGCATCAACACGGCCCCATCCGGTGCATTTTCCACTTCATGCACTTGATCTAGGAGTTGAACTAACTCAGGGTAGTCAATTCGTCCGGTTTGCTTCACTTTATTGATCCATAGGCTTAATAACCGCATCTGGTAATCTAACTGTTCCCCAGCTTGAGGGGTTGGCGGTTGAGGAATGAGGGAGGATGTTGTGGAGTTAGGAACGTGAGCAATGCCATTGAGGGAAGTTGAGTGTTGTCCGTTCATGGTTGAATCTCCAAGGGTTGCTGAGTGGGTGAGGAACTTTGTGGAATGCCTTTACAGGACGTGAAGGAGAGATTTAATCCTTCAGATCGTTGTGTTGTTGGGTCATCAGTTCTCGACGACGGGTTTCTAACCAGATATCGCGCTGGAGTTGAACCGCTTCACTGAAGGATTTTTGGGTATCTTGGCGATAGCTGAGGGCAATGGTGATCACACAGGCACAACCGCTAGTGATCAGGGATAGCAGCAGGAAGAACAGGGGAAATCCTAATCCTGACCAATCTCCCTGGGTCAATTTAGCGATGAAACTGAGAATTGCTAACCGAGAGGCTTCGAGTCCAGAGGACAGTTCACCGGATGGGGTGAAGTGTGGGGTATAAACCAGAGGCATTTTTTGTTGCAGAAATGCCAAGTCATTACCCATCGTGGCACGGACTGCTAGAGACTCTTGCAGTTGTTGTTTAGCGGTTTCATAAGCTTGGTAAGCGTCTTCCCGTAACCGTTCAACTTGAGGACACAAGGGCAATTGTTCTAAGGGGACGTTTTCCCAATTGCGATCGCGTTCTCCCCATGTCCCGTACAATTGCACGAAAAGCGACTGCCACCGGGGG
This sequence comes from Planktothrix tepida PCC 9214, assembly GCF_900009145.1. Lineage (NCBI taxonomy): Bacteria > Bacillati > Cyanobacteriota > Cyanophyceae > Oscillatoriales > Microcoleaceae > Planktothrix > Planktothrix tepida. The sequence goes on along the minus strand of NZ_LN889815.1, from coordinate 183,604 downwards.
TGACTTTTATCCAGTTGGCTTAACTCTTGTTCTCCACTTTCGCATCGCGCTAAAGCATCTTTATATTGAGGGCTATCAATTTGTTTGAGGGTTTCTACACGGTTAATTTGTTCTTTGATTAATTCCTGAGCTTTAAGTTGGCTTAAACCGGATGAATTGAGTAGCAATTCTGTTCCGACTCCAGCTACGATAGACTGAAGCGCGTTGAGACTGAGCATGGCTGCGATCGCCCAGTTTGACCAAGATTGGCTGTGAGGTTTGCGGGCAGATGTTGCCACGGCTGAATCGTTGGTATATTTGAGAATCAGAGCATTAGCCAGCACCGTCATCGGAACTGCTAAGATGCCCAAATCTTTAAAGGCAAAGTAGAGCAGGGGAAAGTTAGTAGCCGCATTGAGCAAGCTACTAATGGACACTAAAGCGGCTGTATATTGGCTATCTTTTGCCAAATTTTCTGAGACAATAGCACGACCATGAAAGTCTTGAGAATTAGCAATTACTAATTCCAACAATTTCTTGATCAGCCCTTGTTTCTCTGGTTGATTTTGGGTATTTTTAGCTGGATTTTTCGCTTCTTCAACTAAGTGGGCATATTCGGGACTTTGCTCAATGTAGAGCAGTAAATCTGTAACGGTTTGAGAGTTTGTTGCTGAGTTGTTAACAGATTCAGAGTTAGAGTTTTGGAAGTTCATGCTGGCTACCTCTTAGTTTTTAAGCCCCGAACAGTGTTCTGTTTGGAACATCAGTTCGGGAAAAAAAAGTGCCCAAAACTTTTAGGTATTGCCAGATATTTAATTTTTATTGAACTGAGATTACCATAGCATATTTAGAACATTTGTCAACCCTTAATTTTAATAAATGTGACTAACTTAGCTGAAATTTTTAAAAGTTTGCTATACATCCTTATTGTATAGAGAGACGCGGCATACCGCATCTCTACTAGCTCCTTCAATTCAGTTTAAGTAAACTGAATTATCAGCAATTTCCCATCCATTTCAACTCCCATTGTTTCTTGCCGCAATTGAATTTGCAGGTAGCGCACGAAGCAAAGCAACAAGGGGAAATGTTGCTGTAACGTTGCTGTTGTGGTGTAGGAACGCACAACCACACTTTTTTCTCGAATCATTCCCCATTGGGAACTTTTGTAAAATCCTTCTTGTTCAGACACACTCGCCCCTCCGAACAATTCAGCCATGAACTGTTTTGTTTGTTCAACATGGAAGGAAGTATCCGCCGGGACGTTAGCATCTACGGTTGTCGGTACGATCACGGACACGCAACGATTGAGAACTTGAATGTTACAGTCCAAACAAGTTTCAGTGTTGATGAGTTGTTGCAGTTCTGGATATTGAGCGAACAGGCTGTTTTGAGCTTGAGCGAGCGCAACAGCGTTTGTTTGTAAGCTTGTCATCTTCCGCAACCCCCCTTGTAGTGTGTCCCCTTCTGGAGAAGGGTTTCGGCTTATCCCAGCCGAAAAAAAGTGGCGTTTGGGATTTGGGTTATGCGGTTAGGCTTCATGCCTATCTCTGTAATATAAGAGGCTGTTTCGGATTTGTCAAGAGGAGGGGGAAAATCAGCATTTTTGATGTTTAATTATTTTTGTAATTTTCTGCGATCGCTGTTCCTTCTTCCTGAATTAATGTGATTAATTTCTCAGGGTTAACAACTTTCACCTGTCTCCCAAATCCTAAAATCCAACGTTTTAAATCAATATCATCCAGTGACCAACAGGGTAAAGTCACCCGAAAACGGTTAGGAAATTTAGGGTCTGAACTGGGTTTTAGAGAAAATAAAGTTTTATCTGTTTCTGTTGCTACTTTATAAGGACGACGAGACATTTTCATTTGACTGCGGTGAAAGCGTTGATTTCCTTCACTAATAAACTTAAAGATTTGATCGGTCATCCACAATTCTACTTGAATTTCGACTGACTTCCGTTCCTTTAAATCGGTACTTAAAAATTTCTGCTGTTCTTCTACACTTTTTCCTAAGTAAATTCCAAAACTAGCTTTATAAAGAGTTGTTAGTTTTGCTAAAGTGGCTTGCTGTTGTTCAAAAGAACGAGATTTATCTTTAATTTTAGCTAAGGATAACCGATCTAACCGTTCAAATTGGAGGAGTCCTTGGCGATGTTCATCTTGGATTTCATAACCTAAATACCAAGCAATATTATGAAATACGACTTGCAACGGGTAAGCGGTAAACCCTTCTAAGTTTTGACCGGGGAATCGACCACTATCTCTAAAAAATTCAAATTCTAATAACTGTCCTTCTACAATTGCTGTTTCTAGCTGTTCTAAGTTTCTTAATAAGGCGGATGAAGGTAAAGTATCCGGGTTAACAATTCCTCGATTTCCAATAACTCTAGTAGGATAAATTGTTTCTAACTCTAGTAATCGACTTGATTCTATTCGCTGCTGGAATAATTCTGTCATTTCCACTGCAACCGGATCATCGAAATGGAATTTTTGAGATTGTAAGAGTCCATAAAGCTTTTTGAGTTCATGTTCAGAGAAAATAGCTGTTCCGATAAAGTAACCTCGCTTTAAACTAAATTGAGGGAAAATCCCATAGGGTTTTAAAACTTTTTCTATATCTCGCTGTAAACTATCTAAGGAATGACCGATCAGATTCGCTTCAGTTTGGAGTTTTTCGATTAAGTCTTTTTGGGTTTTACGTTTTGAGTTTGAATCTGCTTCAACATTTGGATTGGTTTGAAAAGGATGGTGAGCAATATAGCGAATCACTTTCATTAACCGTTCAAATGGTTCAAAATCCGAATAGCGATGCCAAGCTAAATTTTGAGTTTTCAGTTGAGCAACTTCTCCTTCTGATAATAATTCTAATTGTAAATTAGCTTTTGGGTCTGAGATTCCTAAAAATCCATTTTTTTCTAAGAATAATAAATTTTTCCGAATTGCGTCTGAGTGACTATAAACTTCTCCGTTGAGATCAGCCATGACTCCACAAATTTCTTCGAGTTCTGTGTTAAAAGGGGGAACGTGCTTAAAAATTTCTTGTAACTTTTGGGGTGCGGTTTCGTGGAGTTGACCTAACCCTGGATATTGGATAATTAGGGAAATTAAAAAAATTAATCGTTCAAAATCTACTAATCGAGAATAGGGATGGAGGGTATAGTTAGCGGTTCGGCTTTGGCGAGTTTGATAAGAACGAGAGAACCCTTTTAAAATTTCTTTAATTTCAGATAAGGTTAATGATAATTCAGCAACATTAATTTGTTGAATGCCAATGAATCCTTCTGTAATATCGGGAGGAAAAATAGTCAGAAATTTAGCAAATTGATTAATGACATCATCAGGAACTTGACGGTGACGGTTTTGGTTCCACTGTTTGCAGGTTTCTAGGGGAGTTGTTAAATGCCAACCCATCCAAGTTGAGGATTGTTCTAGGGTAATGGCTATTTTCTGTAAAAAATTCAGTCGCCATGCTCGTTTAACATTGGTGGCGTCATATATAATTAATTTTCCTGAAGCGATCGCATTTTTAATCTGCTTTAGCACTTCAATTTCAATCTGTTTCCAGTCCCCCTGGATGGTTTCATCTCCAAACAAATCTCGACGAACATCATCGGTAGAAACGATACAATAGCGTTGATCTAACTGGGCTAAATATTGGGCAAAGGTTGATTTACCGCTACTGGGAACCCCGATCAGAATGTGGTTAACGTCGTTTAAAAACATAAGTTTAAGAGTGTATCCTATACATCTGGTAAGTTTTGTTTCCCATTCCCTGCTTTATCATTTTTACCTTTTTTCTTTTAAATTTTTCCGTCTCAAAACGTCGATAGTATGAAAACCCCTTGCGCTTTTCTCAGCCTCAGCCATAATAACCATAGAAACGCAAGGGAGGCATAAAAGCGGAAGGGAAAAACGAAGAAGTCCAAGTGGCAAGTGAGATATTTTGGTTCACCTAAACGCTTGGAGGAAGCCAAATGAACCACTACTCCGTTACTCCCGTTCTGAATACTCATCCCCAGATTCTACGCGACTTTCCCTTAACGTTGGAGGACTTCCTGAATGCAAATATGGCTGTACCGTCCCATCTGCGAACCCTGGAACACCTAAAACCCCTGGTGGCGCGACTAGAGTTGTCGGAGTCCTTCTGGCGACAGTTCGTTCTGTTCCATCCTGATCGGTATGGGTCGAAAATCATCATTCGTAACGATGACGTTGAGATCGCTCTGATCTGTTGGCTCCCTGGACAAAAATCGGGAGTTCACCCTCATAAAAATGCGGCTCTGAACGTGACGAAAGTGCTGCAAGGTAGCATTACCCAACAATACTACCGTCCCGATCACCAGCGCCAGTTAGTGCTGGATCAGGAGGTAACGGTGAGTGCTGGAGAAATCACTTGGACGGATCGCTACGAGTATCACCAACTGGTGAATAATGCAGAGCAAAACTGCATCACGCTCCATGTGTATACCCCAGTGCGCGAATAAAGGGTAACAAGCCACAGGAAAGGGTTAAACTCACTAACCTTTTCCTCATTGATCACCTGAATTTGATTGTGGGAGGAAGTCTAAATGTCGGAAGAATGTGTGAAAAATGGTTACTATTGTCCTTTTGTTCAAAATCCTCATCAATTGGATCAATATGTTTGTCTTAAGTGTGGAATTAAACGGGATTTGGAAAAGAAAGAAAAGTCAGAGGCGTTGGATTTTATAATCCTTTTCTTAATGGGGATATTAATTGCAATTCTATTGTTTAGGCGTTGATGGATCGGTTTGCGAGGCTGAAGGAAAATTGCTACAATATTGATGGTATCTTATAATCTGTTATACTTGTCATGTCGCCCCTTTATTGAGGTGACGAATTAATGGAAACGGATTAGCATCAGAAGCATTGTCACACTTGGGAGAGGTTGCCCCTTTATTGGGGTGGCGAATTAATGGAAACTCATCCGTTATCAAAACAATATCAGCATTTTTATATTGTTTTGAATTTTCAAGTCGCCCTTTTATTGGGGTGACGAATTAATGGAAACGGTTGAGGGAAAAACGGAACCATCTTCCCGACGCAATAGGTCGCCCCTTTATTGGGGTGACGAATTAATGGAAACAAGGCGTGACTTGTCATGGAGTGCGTGACAAGGCAGTCGTCGCTTTATTGGAGTAGCAAATCAATAAAAATCTAATAAAAAATCCCTGACTTAGCTTTAGTCCAGGGATTTTTTTACTAATAAATTTTAAATTAGGCGTTTTATAATTTATTCGATAAAGTTTGAAGATCTTGTTCAATTGAATTAATATCAGAGTTACTCTCTAATAATCCTAGTGAATGCAAAGCGTTAATAAATGGCTTTTTGACTTCCTCTTTATAAACTTGATAAATATCTTTGGAATCGTCAATATGTTCTTCTGATTCGGGATAGCCATATAAATAAAGCACTACATCTTTTTTCTCAACTCCTCGTAAATTGTGCATCAGTTGATTACGGCGATCATATTCAAAATCTCTTTGATAAGTTCCTATCCAATCTAATAAACTCCAAGTTTGGATAGTTGGATTTGTAATAGCTTTTAGCCATAGCAAAAGTGCATTATTAGCACTTGTACATTTCAAATTTTTAAGTGCTTTTTGATTAAATTTATTCCATAAGTCCAAGTTATCTATAGATTCATTAACAGGAAACTTTAGATATTGAAGAATTTCAATTTTTCGTCTAATTTTCAATCCATTATCACCAATACATTGTAATAACCTTGCCATTTTATTTTGATTATCTTTCCATAGAGCCTTGTCCTTCTGCTGTTGATCATCAAAGAATAACAAACCTTGATTTGTCCAGGTTACAATGTCTGTAGGAGGAAGACGGTAGTTTATCCCCTCAACTGTTCCAATTTGTTTAATCCTGCTTAAATAATTCATAACTGCGGCTTTTAAAAATGTTTCTTGTGCCGCCGATAATAAAGTAATCCCTTGTAAATAATTTTCTTGTTTAAAGAATATTTCAATTAAATCTAAAGCATCGCGCACTCGTTCAATGGCATTTTCGGGTTTAAATTCATCTTTTTTATTATCAACCGTTGCTTTGATATTAAAAGTATCCACCAACTCTTTCAATTCTTTAATCGAATCAGAACTATCAGGAAGTAATCCTTCTAATAAAATTAATGCTGCCCCTGGTAAACCATCCTGAATTAACTTTTTAGCTTTTTCAATTTGCAGTTTTCGTAAATAGTTAGACCTATCAATAATATCAACCGCACTAGGGTTATATTCATTGCTAACTAAAAAGTTAACTTGCTGATTAAATTGGCTCAAACTCACAAATTGTAATGCTGAAGAAATGGCAGGAGTACCCGCTTGATGACTTAGATAAATTATTTCATTAGATTCTACACTAATATTTGTTATCAAAACTTCAACTAAACCAAGTACACTATTCCAGTCATCTAATCCTTTTTTATTTTTTTCAGGTTGAAGAGTCAAAAAATTTAATTCTGTATGTTTAAACCAATCATTTTGCTGAAAATAACTTTTAAAAAAGATTTCATTTTCACAAGTATCTTGCCAATAGGGACAGTTTTTTTCTTTCTTTTTTTGTGGCATGAAAATCGCAGTTTGATCTGTCAAAATTAAAATTAGACGATCTATCTTAATTTGCTTTTGTTGTAACTTTTGAGTAAACCCATCCAATAAAGGAAAAATTAATTTATCATAATGCTGATCTAAATCTTTACCATATACTTTAGCTAAAACCCTAGAAGGAACAGCATATTGCTTTTGGCTTTTATTTTCAACAGTAGAAGGCTTATCTACTTCTTGGGGTTTTACTTGAAAATTACTGAGTTCACTTTTAGCTTTTGTATAAAAGTGATTCCATTTATCGTCAGTATTCAATTGAATATCGCTGCTACCAGTTGTCAGAATCCAAGTATTTTTCATATAAATCTCCCGTTGTTAAAACTTTTTAACACAAATTACACCCCAGAAATCCGGTTTTTAGACAAAAGTTTGAGTTTCAGCCGAAAGACTATTGCTAAAAACTCGGTTTCTGACTTCATCTTAGTAATTCGAGATAGAAGCATTAATGGATTTCGTGCGATTGACGGTAAAGCTTCTATCCCATTCTACCCAGTTACCCTGGATAAAGTAAACTAAAGGAAGTTTTTGTGTCTAGGAACGTTAGAAAATCTTCTGCGTTTTGAAGTTCATCCTCATCAGGAATATTGGGAAAAATGGTTAACAGTTCAATATATTCTCCTGTTGGTTGCAAAGTGTTATCACTAACTTTAATATAGCGAGGATACATTCGATGCCAGATTCTCCCAATTTGATTTAACCCTCCCGTTAGCAAAGTCTCTTTAATCGTTTGAACTCCTAAATAATTGCTATGAAACCACCCTACCGCTTTACTATCAAACTTATTATTAGCAATTCGTCCCCAAACCTGTACATTATCAGGATGCCATGTTTCTCGCCAAGAAACAAAGGTATCAGGATTACTCACTTGCTTTTTCTTGAAGCGTACCCATTTTTGCAGGTTACTTCTGAGTTTATCTAAAAATATTGTAATATCTGTCAGTTCACCCACAGGAACATAATATTTTTCTGAACCTTCCGAAAATTCCCAATGACATCCAATCATAGGATTAACATGAAGATTATTAACACAATTGTTAATATATTTAGGAAATACTAACCGATGATCAACTCGTCGCCAAGATTTACCAAACCCACCTAAAAGCATAGAAAACTTAATCAATTGAGTGATTAAAATTTTTAGCTTTCGAGTAGACTCTTCATTAGGGAAAGAACGCATCCCTAATAAATTCAGGTTTCCTTCTGTTAGTTCAAAAGTTGGTAAACTTGAATTTTTGTAAGGATATTGATCTAAATTTAAGCCCTCAAATTGATAAGAAAAAGCAGTTCCAAGTAAACCCGCAATAGATTTTTTCTGATCTGAAATTCCTCCCCACAATTCTTGAGTTAAAGCTTGCGTGGTTGCTTCGTCCGTAACGCCTGCAAACAAACGTTGAGTATGACCTCGTAAAGCCGCTTTGAATAGATTGGGTCTAAATTCTCCTCGGTCAGCAAAATCACCAGATTTATAAATTAAACGAGATGCTAAACCTTGACCCTTCAGTTTAACTCTTAAGAGCGGAGATTTACCATGATGTTGAGGTTGTCCATAACCTGCACTGGTTCGTAAACCAATGCCTTTTTCTATAGCACGATGCCAAATTTGCCAAATTTTTTCCCATTCGTCACTACAGAGTTTTTTAGAACTAGAAATCCCAAAAACTAATGTAGTTCCTAGCAACGAAATCTGAATAAATGCACTATGGGAATTAGAATTTTTGATTTGCCAATCTTCTTGAGGATGGATTAAATCAACCAGGGGTGTTTTTTTCCAAGTTTCATGCTTAGGATATCCCCCATGAAACCGAAGAATCCCTGGACGAGTTTTTTTCCCTTCTTTTCCCCCACAATAACGTTGTGCTTCTTCAGGGGTACAAGCTCGTCGGAATGTCCCTTTCATACTCGAACCAGGATAATAGGGATAACCTTTAGCAGCAATCACAGGTCGAATAATGTCTTCATCCTGTCCACTATTAGACACCCAACGCCAAGGAATTTTATAGGGTTTTGTTTCGACATTAGCACCAAACTGAGGAGTTTCTTTGAGGGTTCCTTTTAACCATTCATCCACCCAGTCTTCTGCTTGTTGGCGAGGTTCATCTTTTTTAATATACTGAATTTGGCATCGTCCCTCAATTTGAGCTTGAAACATTAAAGGAACGTGATCGCATTCTCTAGTTATCATCATCGTTTTGATCCTCTGGAATTAAATTTTTATAACGTTGTGTCCACCACACCAAACTGTCGCAAAGTTGAATCAATATTGCTAATGCAACTTTGCGTTGTTCTTGGGGAAATGCCCAAAGTCGTTCCGCCATATCTCGAATAGCCGCTGTTTCCCCACTGCTAACATCATCATTGGGAATTTCAATTCCAGCATAACTCATAATTTCAACTAACTTTGTCCAAGTTTCTTGCCAGTATTTAGCTTTATCTCCTTTTAAACGAAATTGTTCTCCCCAAAATCGTTCTAAGCCATAAGCAACGGTCATTCGCATCTTATAAGCTTCTTTAATCCCTTTAGGATATTCTTGACAACATTTGATCACTAAATCATGGGCTTCTTCGTCAACTTTTAAAGAGGTAAATGCCATCGTCTATGCTCCTAAATTCAGGTAAACAGAAAAATTTTTCATCCCTATTGATTAACCTCATTAGTTTGATCATCAGCCGAAGGCTCTAGTCCGTGAATACTGACTAAACAATGACCAAAACCAATAGATTCTAAACCTCCGAGATAAATTTCTGCACTATTTTCTCCATTAAAAGGTTGCCATTTTCCGCCGTTTGGATCATTCCTTAAAGCAATGGGAAAGGCTAAAATTGTATCTTCGGGTAAAGCTTCAGTATTAAAAAATTGACCTTTTTTAGCCCGCTTTTCTTGTTCTTCTAAGGATACACGAGTTTGGCGATATAGAGCCATATCATGAATCATCCCAATTTCGTTATCGGAGACAACAACGGCGGGTAATTCCTCTCCAAAGGGAAACCAAGGCGAGAAATCTTTTGAGTCTTCAATGGTTAAAAAGCCATAGTTAAAAAATAATTTTTCTTCATGATTAATAGATAGCGGTTTTAAAGTTGTTGATCGCGTATATTCCTGGGGAATATCCAAATCTTTTAGCAGCGTTCCATCTTCAGTTTTAATGAACTCACCTGCTATCCGTTGATAGCGTTTTAACAGACGAGGACTACTGACCCAAACCATCGGTTGTCCAGGGCAAAATACCGGAAGCCAGACAATCGAAGCATATTCTATTTTAACAAAAGATTCAGTGGTTTTATCTGATAGTTCAGACTTGGCTTTATTGCCATACCAGTAATTTTCATCAACAGTCGAAATCGGTCTCATTTCACTGCGTAAACGACCCCGAATTGAACTCCCTGGAACGATCCCCGTTTGCGTAAATTGATCTCGAAAAATTAGATTCAGATTTCCGCTTTCTTCCCCTGCGGTTGCACCCACATGAAGAGGAGCTAAAGTTTTAATAATGCCAAGAGCTTTGTTATACATCAGTTACTCCTTGAATTGTTAATGGTAAACTTAAACCGCACCCAACACGGCGAAGACTATAACCTTCTTGAGGAAACCAGCTTTCGTCCCAGTTCCACCAAGTTTGATTGAGAGGTTTATCTAAGACATAAACACTCCCAGGAGGTACAGCATAGCGTCCTCTCCCTAACCGTCCCTGACCTTCTCCTTTGCCATCTCCAGTTCGATAGCGATAGGGAATAGGTTTATCCGTAAGCATTTTAGAAATCGGAAAATTTGATTGCGGATAACGGTAGGAAAAACGGGTAGATCCCCAAACCGCCGGAGTGATTAAAGCAAATGCTTTTTGAATTGGATCTCGAAAAGGTTGAAAAAATATATCATTTTCTGCTACTTCAATAGAGTTAATTTCTACAACATGGTTTTCTCCTCCAAAACGATACCATCCTGATTCTAAAAATTCAGTGGATAAATAAACAATGCAAGTGTCATCTGGCATTTGAACAGCATATTCAAGAAATAAACCATCTTCATCTTTAACATGACGCTGATTCGTTTCTAAATCGGGGTGCAGCATTGGAATAAATTTCCAAGGTGGTTTCGCTGCATTATCATTTTTTAAAATGAGATTAGGAGGATCATCCCAACTATTAATTGTTTGCCATTGATATTCGGGTTCAAGATCAGGGTTTTGTCGATGCCATTTCTGGTTGTCAATAAACCATTCATCACAACCGTCATCAGAAATAATTTTTGTCCAAGGAATTGGGACATAAAAATATTCAGGAGCATCTAACTTAGCCCAAAACGGCCCAGCTACATACAAGTTATCCCGAAGTTGTTTTTGAAGCTCTGTTTTTTTCAAGGCACTTTTGTTTTGATTTTTTTCTCGGCTAGCACTAAAGATAAGCCCTGATAAAGTAGCAGCTTCGGGGGGGAATTTAGAACGAGAAAGTCCCACTAAATTTTCAGGAGAAAGAAAACCGCCTGCGCTTCCATACATTAATCCTAAAGGCGTAACTGTAATCAGATATTGAAATCTAGGGCATTTTTTTTCTTCAGTCATCCTAAGTACCTGAACGCAAAAGTTGAATGAGTTATCTATCTATAAAATTATTTGATTTAGGAACACAGTTGCCATCCTACCTCAATTAAGTCATTAATCCAGAAGATCAGTTCTAAGGAGGAATCTTTGCCGACTATTTCCTCTCGTTCAAAAGATAAATATTCATCTTCACTTTGAAAATAGATCTTAACTAAAGCTAGAGCCATTCTTTCATCAATTAAATCTTCTTGCTCTTCAATTAAACTTAAATCAATAACATGGCGAGATCGGAGATAAGCTAAATCCTGATAAATATGGCTCCAATTTTGCCCTTTGTCTCGATCTTGATATTGATTTAAAATTCTTAAATAGTGCCAAGGGCAAGTCCATTGCACATATTGACCACTGTTAAAAACGACTCGGATAGTAACGCGATCGCGTCCTAAATTTTTCGAGCGTTCTTGAGCTTCACGGCAATGTTGTAAAATATCTCGTTGGGGAACACCAGAAGCTGCCCAAACCAACCCTAAACTAAGCGTAATTGCTTGTTCATGTTTAGCCCATTCTTGAGGAAGTTCCATTAACCAATCAAGAACAGTTTGACGAGAAATTGGTTGTTTTGGGTTACGGCTATAAATAACACCTAAAAAATCATCTCCTCCTGCATAAATAATTCGCCCCAATTTCTTTTTAGCAAACTCTCTTGTAAAGTTTTTTCCCCATTTCCGCATCGCTTTACTAAATTCTTGAAGCCCTTGATCACCGTCTTCCTCAGCAATTTCTTTAAGTTTATCTCCAACTTTATCTCCATCTCCCATAAACCAACCTGTCCACTGTCCATCTGATTTGGGGTTGCTATCTTCAGGACGGCGAACAATATCCTTAAAACTTCTTCCTAAAAAGGGCATTTCTAACGATTGACTAATATCACTGCGAGTGACTAATCGCTTCACTAATTCAGGAATGCTCAGGCGTTCTGAATCAGACAGAAATTTGCCTTCGGGTTGTACTTCTGGGTCTGAAGCTTCAGCAGTTAGCAAGATTTCTTCTTCTAAATCTTCTTCTTCTTGGGTTTCTGGATGAGTTTCTAAAGCTAAGGATAAATCTGTGTAGAACTGGTTTATAGCTTGGCGTTCAGAAGCAGATAATGCTTTTCTGGGGTCTAGGATTTTACAACCTAATCCAGGGTGAGCGATCGCATCGGTTCCTGTCAAACTAGAACTTTCACCAACCCAGTTTAAAGCAATCCAATTCCGAGACAGCTTTTGTTCCTCCAAATCTTCCATCGCAGTTTTTGGGCTTTCACCTTCACCCCGAAAAATTTCCCAGCTATAATTTCCCCAATGTTGCCATTGTTCTTCCCAATCATAAGTATATTGATCTAATTGACCTTCAATCCAACTTCGGCATTGGTTCAAAATCTGTTTCCATGCTGTTAGTAGTGCATCCCTAGCTTGTTGTTCACTAAACTCTCCTCTTAACAAGATTCGATTAGGCATTCCTTTTGGAATATTAATCAAACCGGGCGACAAAACTTGACAGCTTTTTTCAGCTTCTTTCACTAATCTATAAGTTAGATAGGAAAGGATTAATGATGCACCATAAAGGTCTCGCAGTTTTCGGGATTTTTCGATAAATCCTTGAACTGGAGCAAATGTAACAGCAATGTAACAATCCATAACTCCTGGTTCTGGCACTACAATTGGTGAACTTTTAACCTGATTAAAATGTCCCAGGACATTAGAAAATCTAATGTTCACCACAGGTTTAATCAGCCGAAACTTAAACGACTCATCGTGATACTTAAATTACAGCATTTATAGAAAACCTTAATCCCATTTGGTGCGATTGACGTAATTCTTAAGATTTTCTTGACAGTTGAAAACTTGTTATCTATTGTTAAATTTTACTAATTTTTTTAAAGTTTACTGGGCAAAAAACCTTAACTGCTCATATTAAAGCTTGTCTACAAGGCAAGAGCAAAAATCTGTTGCGCCGATAATTTAAACAGGGGAAAGGTTGGAGAAATAATAGAAGTATTTTCCCTAAATGGATTCATCTGATACTCTCCATCCTCTAAATTACAGACAAACAATGTCGGTTGCTTAGGACTACCAAGCAACTTTCTCGGCCCTAATGCTGCGTAATCAAGAATCCAATATTCCTCAATGCCCATTTCTTCATAATCTCGAAATTTATTGTAATAATCATCACGCCAATTCGTTGAAACAACTTCGACGATTAATTTAACTGAGTCAGGATTTTGGATAATTGATTCACTTTCCCATCGAGGTTCAGCCCCTAGAACTTCTTGATTCAAAACAATAATATCCGGTTCATAACCCGATTGTCCGCGCTTGGGTTTGATAATCGATTCTCTGGGAATAGTCCATATACCACCTTTGCTCATCTGCCTGATTACTATCAAGAGTTGCTCAATCAGAGAACCTGTTAAATTTGAATGTTGTCCCCTTGGCTTGGGCATTTCGATTATAACTCCATCATGCAATTCGTACCGTACAGTAGAGTTTTCAGGATACCAGTTGATAAACTCATCAAAGCTGTAAAGTTTGGATTCGGTTTGGGTTTGAGTCATCATTTTTTTACACAATTTTGATGGTTTTTTCAAGGCGCTGACGCGCTGTTAAGGGGATAGTTTTAATTTTTATCAATGCAGGGTTCACTGATTAAACTCATTGAAACATTAAGTCTTCTTCCCCCTCACTGGCGTATCGTTCCTGTTAATGGTAACAAACAACCATTAGGTTATTCCTGGCAACATCATTATTTCTCTCCCCAATCTCTAAAAACATCCCTGATTCACCAAGGCTCAGTCGCCGTATTCAATAAAGATAACAAATTGTACTCTGTCACTCCCAAGGGGATTGGGTTGCTCTGTGGACAAACTCAATCTGAGTTTTTAGTTGCTATTGATATTGATGGCATGAGTGCAATGGATGTTGTCGAAAAATTGTCTGCGGGTCAAGGATTACCTGCGACTGTCGCTTGGTCTTCGGGGCGGTCGGGGAGGGCGCAATATCTCTTTTCTATTCCCAGCCCAACAACAAGCTTTAAGTCTCGGAAAATCTCCACTGTCTCCGGTGAAGGATTGGAACTCAGGGGAGAGGGGCATCAATCCGTTCTCCCTCCTTCTCCCCATCCCCTTACAGGTTCTTACCACTGGCTTAATCGACCTGATACAACTGAAGTTGCGATCGCACCAGATTGGGTGATTGAGTTACTTTCCCAACCCCAACCTTCTCGAAAATATAAGAGAGTATCACCCCCAAAAATCCCCTCCGTTTCCTTCCTAAACTGCTCTATGACCGTAGAACAAGCAAAGCTGCTGTTGGAAATTATTCATCCTCGCTATGCTGACGACTATGAATCATGGATTTTCATAGGAATGTCACTGAAATATATTAGCGATTCTCTACTTCCTGATTGGGAGGAATGGAGCCAATTAAGCCATAAATATCAACCGGAAGAATGTAAATACAAATGGGAAAGTTTTCGAGGCATTGGAATTACTGAGCGCACCCTACATTACTACGCTAAATGTTCATGAACTGGTTAGCTCAGGCTTCTAACATCAACTGAATTGAACAATATTTATGTTGAATTTAAGCAAGATTTATTCAAGCTCTATTACCTCTGACTGGATTAACTTATTAATGGGAAAAACTTCAGAGCCTCAACTATCGCTTCCTAACTTTCGAGTCAGCCGCGTTTTAGCACCTGTTAAAATTCATCAAGTAACAGAGCCATTCCTCAAAGGAACATTTGTAACCAATGGAAAATACTTTGGTGTTGTCTCACAGGTTATTTCTAACTCCCATTATGCGATCCAAATTTCCTGGTGGGAATCTAATTCTGAGCAAGTCTCTGAAAAATTCTGCTACTCCTGGGATATGTTGCAGGCTTTAAAGATTAAACCGCTTGATTTATTTATTCCTCAAAAAACTCTTTTAACAATTCCAAATGGAACGTTAGTGATAACTGAAACAGGTGAGTTAATTCAGCTTTCACAAACTTTATTTTGGCTAAAAAGCGTTGATGAAGCAGGATATCATTTACTTAATCAAAATGAATCTTGGCTTTTTCCCCTTAAGGATTTCCCCGGAATCCCTTATGCTTGTCTGATTGATTTGCCCTCAAAAAATATCCTGGATGCTGCTAAAAATTTAAGTTTAACTGAGTTAAAAGTTCGGGCTAACTTGTGGCTAGCTCTCAATAGTCCCCAGAATCTTTTAGAACAACTACACTCATCCCCTAATCTTGCATCTGCTCTCAAAAAAGCTTTCATCCAAAGCAAATATTTACAAGCAGAACAGTTTTTGGGTGAAGATTTACAAACAGCATGGCAAGATGCTTTCTTATCTTACCTAGAAGAAAAAAAACGGACTGTTGGTTTATGGGGTTATCAAGTTAGTTCATCTGTTGTTCAGTCTACACTCAAATCTCGGCTTAACTCTTCCAAAGAATGCAACTATAACTATAAGTTTGGGCAAGTTATCGAGTTAAAACTTAACTCTAAAAAGCCTGTTATCATTAGATGGGAACCGGATGAAAATAACATTAGCTATGATGACCTAGAGCTTAAAAACAACTCAATTAGCCCTATTCTTCCATTCGTCAAATTATCAGAACAGGTTGGCTATCGAACCAGTGCAGATCATAAGTTTTATCAAGCAATAGTAGGGTTTTCCTCGAAAGCAGTTGCTCAATCTTGGTGGCGATCGCTCAAACAAGAACTCGGCTATCTCTCTAACTTAATGCCCAGTTACCACCCCAGTTTTAATCCAATCTCAGAATTAATGCCATCCCTCAAGTATTTCTATTGGGCTGAAAATCCTCGCCAAAAAACTCATACAGCCCGTTTGAAGCACTTAAAACAAGTAGCATCTTGGAACTTAAAAAAAGCTTATGAATTTTAAAGATAAATCTCTTCACTCTTGGTATACTACTATCCTTCGAGAGCAAGAAGATACAGCCTACTGCGATCATTTAGCAGTCAATATGCTGATAGAATTGTGTGAGATTGCTTTTCGTACCTCATCAAAACAATCCAAAAATCAGCCCCATAATTCTTCAATCATTTTAACCCGTTTAACTACCTTAGCACAGGTTCTCAACGTTTCCTCTTCTGCTATTCAACGCTCTCTAGAACTTTTAGACCAACTTCAGCTAATTTCTGTTTCTTATCCCTTTCAACCTGAAAAGTTGTTAGCTGGAGAAATTCAAATTAAAATTCAATATGAGCAGATTGCTAAATTATCAGAAGCTTCAACCTTGTCTAGTCGCAGAGGCTACATCTATGTTGTTCGTTCAGGAGTTAGTAATTTGTATAAAATTGGTCGAACAACAAACCTCAAAAAGCGACTACAAACTTTACAAACATCCTGTGCAGTCTCGTTAAATGTGGTTAAAACTCTTTTTTGTTCAGATGCGATCGCATTAGAAAAAGCTGCCCATACCAAATTTGCCCATTATCGAAAAACAGGAGAATGGTTTGCTCTCAATAATGAACAGTTAAATCAACTTTTAACTTGGCTAGACAACTGGAGATGAAACAGTTTCATCTCTCCAGTAGAATGCGCTGACGCGCTTAAGTTAAGTGAATTCAAGGTGAAAAATGTCAGATTTGGACAGTCAGTATAATTTTGAAAGTAATACAATTACCATTCACATTCAACTCTTACCTAAAACAGAATTGAACCAACCCAGAGTGGCTCTTATCGGTGTGGGAATTTCTAATTCTCCACCCATTCTTTCAAAAACAACCCTTGAGGAATTAAGGTTTCCCGATTTAATCAACTCAATGTTGGTACAATTAGAAAATGAACTTCCCCAAAGAAAAGCAATTGCACTAGAATTACTTGAGAAGCAAAAACTTGAAGAATCCCAACACAATTACCAGAAACGCTCCGTAGATTCACCCCCTCCACTTTCCTCATCAGTTTCTTCTCAATCTTCATCTCCCAAACATCAACTTACTCTCTTTTA
This sequence comes from Planktothrix tepida PCC 9214, assembly GCF_900009145.1. NCBI lineage: Bacteria > Bacillati > Cyanobacteriota > Cyanophyceae > Oscillatoriales > Microcoleaceae > Planktothrix > Planktothrix tepida. The sequence goes on along the minus strand of NZ_LN889815.1, from coordinate 166,452 downwards.
AAACCATGCCTATCTTAATCCTTGAAGGTCAACGGATTCCTTTGTCTCCTGAACAAGCAGCAACAGATGAAACCATTATCAAAACTCTACTTCCATTCTATGCAGATGTTGCTGGAGCTACGCTAACTCGAAAGATGGTAGATGGAGAAGAACACATTGAAATTGTTAAGAAAGTTGGCACTAAGGGAAATGTAGCACTTGTTAACTCTCTCAAAGCAGCACCGGAAGCCATCAACCCTGCTTTGGCTTTAAGTTGGAAACTCAAACAACCCGAACTCCAGGGTCAATTAACGGTAGAAACTTTAATTGAAATAAGGGAAGAAATTGATGCAGCGATCGCTCAAGCAGAAATAGAAATTCACAGTACCTCAAAGACAATCTCTAATTTAATCCATTCCTCACCCCAGCCCTGTTGTTATCCAATTCTATGTTTTTAACCCCTTCATTATCAACAAATGCAATAACTTACTTGCAATCTCTCAAAGTTCCTACGCAAGTTAAGGATGGATTAGATTATTTAGAACAACTTAGGGAAAGTATTATACTGCTTTCCCTTTATAAAATCAACTTTCCTGATGACTGGAATCATTCAAAATCTCCGGTTTTAAACTTTAATTTTAATTCAGTTCATTCTCTCAGAGAATTAGAATTTTTTGATTTAGTTAATGAACGGCTTTTTCCTATATGTCAAAATGGATTTGAATTAGATGAACGGCTCTCTTTTATTCCTTTTATTCCTCAAAACTTTGATTGGTATTCACTTAGTATTGATGAATTTGAACCCATTGAACAGTTCCTAATTTGCTTATACGACTCTAGTTACCTTCAAACAAGTTGGAAGGAACATTTTGGAATTAATCCAAGTGATGTTTTAACAGTTGAACAAATTGATTGGCAGAAACTTCAATCTCTTTGCCAGACTGTACCAGAACCTTTATCCTATCTCTATGATGTGATGAGTATTATCGATCATAGTACAGGGAATATTTGGCTTGATGCCACCTTAGAAAGTAGTATTTACCTTGAATGGAACCAAGATAACATTGATATCCTAACTCAAGATTGGCAAGAAGCCCTTAAACTAAAAACGGCTTTTTGGGAGTTGAAACAATGGTTACAAACAGAAATTGCTAACCAACTCACGCTTATTAATCTTTGGAATTTAGCCCAAAAAGATGAATCTTTCTCTAACACCGCTTAATCCTCATACCCTTATTAATTCTCTCACTCATTCTCTCAATTCTCAAGTTCTTTGTACCTTAATTATTTTAGAGGGACAATACCTGATTCGATATCAAAAAGACAACCAAACTCTAACCCAGTTTATTTCCAGTGAAGCGGTCAGAAATGCTTTCTCTGAATTACCTATAGATTCAGGATTTCTTTCCCCTGGTATTGTTCGTATTGGCAGCCATCAAAAAGCACAGTGGATTGTTAAATTTATTCCCCCTTCTCGTCACAACTTACTAACGTTAGAAAATCATTCTCAATTTCAAATGATTTCGATTCCTTTACCTGGATTAGTTTTAATCGGAGTTAACCATCAATACTATTTATGGGCAATCAAATCTAAACAGTTTGATCCACAAGCTCAAGTTTACAATGCACCTTTTCCCAATATTAATCCCTTTAATGGTCGAATTTGCTTTGGAACTAATCCCGTACCAACTGCCTTGGCAACAACTATTAATGATGTATGGAATCTATTTATGAAGACTTCCTTCAATGGTGATAGCGTATCAGGAAAATCACGGAAATTTCCTCAAGATATAAGGTTGCAATGGGCAAAATTGGTTAATACAAAGCATTACCTATTGGGGGACTTAATCGCTATTTCTGATTCCAAGGATTCCAAACGAAAAGTTACTATTGCTGAAGTCATTGAATGTCTAATCAAACCATGACTACTCCACCACTAGCGAATTACTTGATCGCTCAAGATCCAACCCTTCCCCCTTTTAACGCTTTGATGTATGAGTTTATTATGGCAGGCAATGGTGTCATGCTTAGAAGTGTTCGGGAAGGATTAAATGTCATTGCTCCTTTCAAAGCTTGTACAATTCCTGGGTTAGCTTTTGTTCCTCCACAGTTTCATCTTCAATATCCTAAAGTTCCCCAAACTTTATTACAAGAAATTCTGAGACTGTCACAAAATGTAGCACCTCAAGAAATTCTATTTCATTTGTCTTGGCAAGATTCCCATTGGCAATTAACAGTTCCATTACAAACCCGTGACTTTTTAAGCGTAACTCGTTGGGAAAGTAGCTCAAATATCCTCATCGAAATTCACAGTCATCATGTTATGGAAGCTTCATTTTCTCAAATTGATAATGAAGAAGAATCCGGCTTCAAAATTTATGGAGTCCTCGGTACAATTTTTACTCAACCCACTTTGCGGTTAAGAATTGGAGTTTACCACCAACTCTTCTGGGAAATTCCAAGTCATTGGGTTTTCAATCTTCCCCCTCAAATTTCTGATGCGGTTTTCTAAAATTATGATAGATAATTCTTACTATAATGCACTTCCAATTGCCCTTGCTCCTCACAAACAAATCCAATTTATTCAAGTTGGTTGTGGAGGAACAGGCGGATTTTTAGTCCCAATGCTGGCACGACTCATCTTAGCATTGGAAAAAGGGGGAATAGCGGCTGAAGGTGTGTTTGTAGATTTTGATTCAGTAGAAGCCGTTAATGTTCCACGACAAAACTTTTGTGAAGCTGAAATTGGTTTGAATAAAGCTGATATTTTAGCCGTTCGATATAGTTTAGCTTATGGGGTTAAACTTGGAGCGATCGCAGAACAATTCTCACTTTCAATGATTCAACGTTCTTGGCAAAAACTAATTATTATCATTGGATGCGTTGATAATAGTACCGCAAGAATAGAACTCAGTCAATGTTTAGATTATGAGAGTTACTACTTCAGAGAACCCTTTCCTGAAATTTGGTGGTTAGATTGTGGAAATATGGGCCAAGGCATACCCGCCGGACAAGTCTTAATCGGTTCTACTAATAAATTTGATGCTAAAGCCGCCTTTAATGACTTTAAAAATCCCTCTTTCTGTATCCATCTTCCTTCTCCTAGTTGGCAACATCCTGAACTGCTTTTAGCACAGCCAGAGGAATTCTCTAAAAACCCCATTTCTTGTGCTGAAATCGCTCAAAGAAATGTTCAAAGTTTATTTATTAACCAACGAGTTGCTACTGAAGCCATAGAAATGTTATCCCAACTGGTATTAACCAAAACCTTACGACGATTTGCTACCTACTTTCATGCAGAAAGTGGTAGTAGTTCTCCTCGTTATACTTCCCAACAAACTTTAATCTCAAAACAGGATTCCTCTAAATACCTGATTAAGAGCGCGGATGCGCTTTAAATGGGAATAATTTACCTCCTAATGGAAAGTTAATCCATGAGCCACTTTTCAACTGTTAAAACCACTCTATCTCATCGGCAATCTCTTCTCAAAGCACTTGAAGTAATTCTCGAAAAAGTGGGAATTAATTCAGAGATTGAAAGCCATAATGTTCCGGTTCTGCTTAATAATGATTACGACAAAACCGATCAACAACAAGCTGAGGTTGTCATTCGTCGTAACTTCTTAGAAGGCTTACTAGATCTTGGCTTTCGTTGGCATCCTGAACAAAACAGTTTTGAAGCCGTTATTGATCCTTGGGATTTTGAACGCAATTTACTGGGAAAACATTTTAAAACTGTCCAAAATTTCCTAGAAGAACTGCAAATTGCTCATAATACAGCGTTCATTGATATTCACTATCCTGAACATCTCTGGACAAGAGAAACACTGATAACCGGAGATGGAACAACCACTATAACTTTGACTCAAAAAGTAGATGTTTACGCTTAAATAATTTATGTCTCAACCCATCCAAATCCAAATTACTCAAACCAAAGGGCAACCTTTAAAAGTAGAAGTTTTCCATGCCGAAGGAGAAACTTGTACGGCCATTACAGCCCCCCTAAATCAATTAGGATGTTCTCAAACTCAACTCAAATCTGAATACTTTGAACCTACCCTTTCAGTTCAAAAACCAACGGATATTCATTTAGAGTAAGTGAGAAAATTCTTTATTTTTTGACCATTAATTAGGAAGTTAAATCTGGTTATAAAATTTAACTTCCTTTTCCCTTTTAACTTCTTTATCTATGTTTGACACAGAACAACTTATTTTACTGTTCAAAGCAGGAATTGCTACGGTTACAGTGGATACACCTGCCGCTTCTGAACCTACATTGATTGAAAAAATTGCCCTAGAACTCCGAGAACGATACAGAGTTTTAATCCAATGGGATTGTGGGAACCAATTCCTTAACTTAACCCCAAGAGTTGAGAGAAATCTGATTACTAAAATTAACAAGAGTGCTACCCCAAATGTTAATCAAGAAGTTCATCCTGTTATTACTTTTATTAAACATTTGGAACGCCTTATTTCTGAAGATAATCAGCCTACTTTAATTCTCGCTAAAGATTTCCTTGAATTGGTCACTCAAGGCAATTCCCGTTCCGACTGGTTAAGACTTTCCAAAGATCTATTTTTCGGACTTAAACGTTCGCCCCATCGTTTGATACTGACTCATCATGAGTTAAATATTCCCCATTATTTTCAAGATTTAGTGTGGGAACTATCTAATCCTTTACCCACAGAATTAGAAGTTGAACAGCTTAAGATTAACAAAATTACTTTTCTATCTGCCAATGCCAGACAAAATAACATTGATTTTGAAGTCAATCTAAGTGAGCAACAACAACGACAATTGACTGGCGCTCTTCAAGGAATGACAACTGAAGGCATTGAAGATGCACTGCAACTGGTGGCAATTACCAACCGAGGCATTACACCCCAAGCGATTACCCAAATTCTGGAAATTAAAAAGCAGCATTTGGCAAGCAAAGGCGTAACTTTTGCCCCATCCCCCGATGTACCTGTGCAAGGTCTTCCTGCCATTAGTCATTGGGCGCAAATGCAACTCCCATTGCTTGATGCCACTTCCCGTGCTACTCATCATCTGGATCAACCTGCTCATATTCTTTTTATTGGTGTGTCTGGTACAGGTAAATCTTTAGCGGTTAAAGCGATCGCTGCCGAATGGGGAGTTCCTTGTTTAGTGTTAGATCTGGGAAAACTAATGAGTAAAGAACTCGGTAGTAGTGAAGCAAATCTCAGAAGTATTTTGCAACAAGCGGAAGCTTTAGCGCCCTGCTTACTGTGGATTGATGAGATGGATAAACAAGTGTCTCAACAGTCTTCTGAGAGGGACGGGGGAACATCTTCTCGGATGATAGGAACATTATTAACTTGGCTTGAAGAGAACAAAACAGATGTAATTGTTGCTGCAACAGCTAATCGTCCTTGGGGATTTTCTAAAGAAATGCTGCGCCGTTTCAAAGTCTTTTATGTAGATTTACCCAATCTTTCAACAAGAGCAGAAATTTGGCAAGTACAACTTGCTCATTATCTCATTGAATTAGATGCTCAATGGATTCAACAATTAGCAGAACGCTCTATTTCAATGACGGGTGCAGAAATCCGTAATGTAGTTAAAGAAGCTGCCACAGAAGCATTTGCTTTAGGACATCCTAGAATTGTGAGTGGCGATCGCTTGCTTAATTTAATTAACTCTAAACCTGCACAATTTCGAGGGGATACCGAAGAATTAAATGCTTTGAGAAAGTGGGCTATTAATGGCGGAGGTGAATTAGCATCTCCTGTCAGTTCGTTTAATTCATCTGAATCTTCTGATACCTCATCTAATCCCTCATCCCATCGAGATTTGTATTGGAATTAACCAGTTTTTAAAGTTAAGTGCCAGTTTTTAATCCTGGCACTTTCACAGTGATATTAGGAGAGAACCAATAATGCTAACTTGTCGCTACCGATTCAATCGAGCATCGGGAAAAGTGTATCGAGAAAGTCCCACAGGTTTAGTAGAACTTTCGGAATCGCTAGATACAATTATTCTTCATGCAACACCTGCGGTTTACGGTCAACCTTTTCCTAACTTAATGGCACAGGACTGGATTAACTTATGTTTTCTAGATCCTCAGATGAACTGGTGTTTTGCTTTACTTAATAGTGGACAATCAGATGCCTTGCGTCCTTTTCTCAATTATCAAATTCAACAAGGACAGAACCTTTTCAATCAATTAACTCGTATTACTTTAATTCCGCAAACCTCCCGCTTAGGTAGGCGTTGGTATACTTATTCATTTGAAGCGCATCCCTTACCCGTGGGAATTAATCTGCTCCAAATACTCCAAAAAAATTCTCATTTTCCTCTCATTGACCCAACCATTGATCTTAGCTTTCCTGAACCTAAATTAGATTTTTTAAACTTTACCAGTCCTCCTCCTCAACTTTCTATCCAATTAGTTGATCAACGAACTCCCTTCTTATCTTGGGATTGATTTCAATGATTTGGACTTCTACTCTAAACCCTTTTTTATTTTAGTAAACTCACATGATGTGGATAACGGCTGAAGATTTATCTCGTCTTGCTGCTTCAAACAATCTTGAGAATATGGAAGCAATAGCAGAAGCTAAAAGTCATCCAAAAGAAGAACAATTTCGTCTCCTGATGGAACAATCTTTAATGGAACTTCCTATCGCTCCTTTTCTAGCCAACACCCCTCAGTTTAAACAGTGGTTCTCTCAACTACAATTATTAGCTCCTGAAATCTGGAGTAACGAACCCAATACCTGGAAAACCTATGGACAATTGCTTCAATTTTCATATAAAAATGTCATTCTTTCTACCAAAATTGACTTACTCATTTATCGGTATCAGCAACTTGAAATTATCAATTGGGCAACTCATTGCCCTGAAGATTTAGAAAACGTCCTCACCGATTGGAAGCCTCAACTTGACTTATTCATCCTAGCCAAAACTGAGTCTTATCTGCCTTCTCAAATTCAGATGACTTATTGGTTTCTTCAAGAAGAGAATGATCCCATTAAAGTCAGCCGCTCATACAGTATGGAAGCTTATCAAGCTTTTCAAGAGCAACTCGAACAAGTTCTTTCTAAAATTTCACCCCCAGACGGGACTAATAACTTTCCTGTTGAAGATACATTGACTCAATTTTTAAGAGGAAAAATATCTATCAAGAATTATCTTGATTCCATCCCAGAAATTGAAATTTAAAAGCCATGAATTCTTCTCATTACCCCCCCTTACCTCGACAAATTGACTTAGGTTCAGGCTTCCATCTCAATGTACTTTCAGATCGAATTGCGACAATAACCGACTCCAAAGGTAACAGAAAGACAACCTACTTCGGTTTTCACACAGAAGAAGACGCCCTTCGATTTAAAATAGCAATTGAACAGCAAGGATTAGGGAGTGCTGCAATTGTCAGACCTAGCCAGAGGCTATCAAGGGTTAATTGGGAATGTAAGGTATGGGGGTGTGCTACCCACCTGATTCTGGCTCTGCTTGAACGACAATCAATAGTGGCTCTTAACTCAACAGTATTATCACAGCGCTGACGCGCCATTATCAGACACAATTGAACTACAAAATTCAATCATGAATTCATCAAATAACGACGCTAAACTACAACGGGCTACCGCAAAGCTAATTCGTTTGGTTCGACAAGCGGTTCAGCAAGCTTCACCTTCAGAGGCTTTAGCCATCTGGAAATTAGTGAAAACTCAAGAAATTCGGCGACAAGCACCTAACCTGGAAGCTAATCAACTGGACGCTATGTTGGCAATGTTAGCTAAGGATTCTGGTGCTGACATTGTAGAAGCAAGCCTAACTTTTGAAACAGCATCCCCTCCTTCCCCACCTACTTTAGACACACAAGAACCTGCATTAGCTTCATCAATAAACCGTAAAGGAAAATAGTTCAAAAATGGCAAATACATCCATTCAACCCATTTCTGAAACATTAGATGAATTGGGAGAACAGCTTGAACTGCTCAGTCAATATCTAGAATCTGAAAATCCAGAAGACAAAGCGATGGCAGAAGAAATTTATCAACAATTAGAACCTAAGTTAGAAAAGAAAATTGATGGATATGTCGCTTATATCAATCGTCTAAAAGCTAACCGAGAGTTCCGCCAACTTGAAGCCAAACGAATCTCTAGTTTAGCTAAAAATGATGAAGCCCGGATTATTTGGCTAACAGAAAAGCTATTGGGATTTATGGAACAGAGAATTGAACAACTCGGCGAACAACGAGGACGTAAACTCGAAGGACTCCTGTGTAAAGTTTCCCTTTGTCAAAATGGAGGTCAACCTCAAGTTTGGATTAATTCAGAACTTGCAGTTCAAGATTTTCCGGCTGAATATGTTCTTCAACTTCCCCAATTAAATACACAAAAGCTTAAAGAGGATGTTCTTGCTACTGAATCAGGAGAACTTTGTGATGAGCAGGGTCGTATGATTGCCAAAGTTTTGCCCAGAGGCAAACATATTCGCCTTGTTTAAGCTAACTGAAATCTTTTCTAATCAGGTTTGTCCAGGCTTTTTCTACCAGTCTGGACAACCGCTAATATTCAAAGCATTTCTTGGAGTGTTCATTTCATCTTTTAACCATGCAAGTGTTTAAACAAGTTTCCTATGTACAAATTCTGAAGGGATGGCAAACTTATGTGTTTCCGGTTTCTGGTGGTTTTTTACGCTATAAGCTGTTGACAACTTCCCAAGAATTAGAGGAAGCAAAAGAACGCTGCCATCTTGAAGGATGGAAAATAATCGATGCAACTCGACTGGTTAAACAACTCAACAAAATTAGTCGATGAAAACTTAGCGCTGACGCGCCTCTCCTGTGATCTATTGGAGCTTAAATTTAATGCTAAATTCCTCCCAAAGTTTCTTTGATTCTCTGGTTAAATCTTCCTTTTTCATTGAAAAAACAACAATCTTGCCATCACCTTTAATCGAAAGCAATGTTAAGTTAAGCGACGATGAAGTAAATGAAGATCAAGAAAAAGAGTGGTTTGAACGGTGGGATGCTTCTCACCTTGGTCACAGTGATGTAGATTTGCATTTTTAACCCTTAAGTTATGATTCATCAACAATTAATTTGTGAAGTTTCCTCAACAAGTGTAATTAATTCTTTTTCTAACTCAAGCTGTAAAAGTTTAGTAATTTCTGACTCTGAGGAGTATATAGAACTTAAATTTAATACAGACTCTCTTCAACAGCTTGCTGAAATGATTGGTTGCTTGTCTCGGCTTCATCAACTGCTCCAAGAAGAAAAAAAGCAAGAAATGATGACCCAGTTAAAATCTCTCAATTTAGCTTTTTCTCTTCCTAATTTTTCGGACATACATCAGGAAAATTCCCAAACAGAGCTTCCCTTCTAGTCTAGCAATTTTCCTCTTGGAAAAATGCACTCCGTACACAGCCCTAGTCCTTATTAATTATTTCTGGGAGAACCCGTGAAAAATAAAACGACTCAATCAGAATCAGCAAATTTTTCTAACCCTAATGAAATCATGAATAACACAGAAACTCCCGAACTCGAATTAGAACGAGATGAATTTGCTGACCCTCAGTACCTTGACCCCAATGCTCGGTTGCCACGCATTCAAGCCTTACGAGGCACCACTGCAAAACTGTGTGGTTACTTTATCCCTACCAAACAAATGGCAAAAGCAGGATGGTTGAACTTCGATGAAAAATTACTGACAACCTACACCTTTGAGGTCACAGGAATTGAGGAACAAGGACTTCTCATTCCTGCACCCCGAATGTTGGTCTGTCCTCGAACTCCGACCTTGGCTTATGACCGCAAAGCCACCAAAGAATCAAAACAAATTACGCTTTTGGGACGCTACCTACCTGAACACAAAGAGGATGAAAATATTGGGAATACTCAGTATTTTGAGGTGTTTTTAGTTGATGAAAACAATCAGCCCTTGCATCAAGTTCCCCTATCCTACCGAGCTAGTGGTGCAAACCAAGCTACTTTTGCCACCCATTGGCAAGAATTTATTGATGAAATGACGGCTTGCCATGCTATCACCAACCGCATGGCGGCTCGGGGTAAAAATAATCTCTTTAAATGCTTGTGTGTATTTTGCTTCACAACAGCACGAGAACTCGCTGGTACGAAACAGAAAAGCCCTGCTTGTAAAGTCATTTCTCATGAAGTTCCTACCCTTGAAACCTGGAAGCAGTATTTTGTTGGATTTAACAAAGAAAACAAACAAAAAGTTTGGGAAGCCTTGCAACCTGCTCAACCTTTACTAATTCCAGAACACCAAGCTAACCCCAATACTCGGCATCAACTTCCCTCAGCATCCTCAGTTCAACATCCCGATTATTAAACACTCCATTTCTTTATCCATCCTTCATGAGTTGGGTGGATAATGTCCCCTCATTAATTACTTCAAAATTACCATGAAATTTTCCTGTCCTGCTAAACAACTCACGACAGCCCTTAATACTGTCATGGGAGCAATACCCACTAAGCCTAATCATCCAATTTTGGCTCATGTTCTTCTGTTAGCAACTCCTCAAACAATAGAAGTTCGAGCGTTTGACCTCAGCTTAGGTATCACTGCCCAATTTAATGCTCCTGTTGAAGTTGAGGGAGCTTTGACTCTCCCTGCTAAACATTTACTGAATCTGATTGCTAGTTTACCGAAAGACGAAGAACTATCTGTTGAGATGGAACTTAATCAAACTGAAGCGATATTAACCAGTGCAGGTAAACGTTATACATTCCGAGGCTTCAAAGCTTCTCAATTTCCTCAGTTACCCACAGAGTTCCCCTTAACAGTCCCAGCAATCCGATTAACTGCTACTGTTCTAGCTCGTGGTTTAAAAACCACTTTATTTGCAGCAACAACCGATGAGATGAAGCCAGTTTTAAGTGGTATTAGATTAACTGTAGAAGCAGACAAAGTAGAGTTCGCCGCCACCAATGGAAAAGTCCTTGCCGTTGTTCAAGATTCTATCCCAACTCATGAAAATCAACAACAATCCGAAACCACTAAAAAACACAAAACTAAACGCAAATCCCTTCCTTCTGCCTCAAGCCAATGGGGAATTACAATCCCCAAAACTGCTTTGAAAGAACTGCAAAAACTCTTAGGAAATCCCACAGATAACTTAACCGATTCTGAAGTGCTACTGCATTTTAATGAAAGCCAAATTCTATTTACCAGTGCTACCTTTAGTTTAGTTTGTCGGGCTTTAACAGGGGATTATCCTGATTATACTCAATTGATTCCTAAACAATGGAGTCATGAAGTTACGGTTAGTTCTCATCAACTTTTAGCAGCCGTTACTCGTCTAGCTACTTTCGATAAGCATAAAATTATTCGCTTAGTTCTTAATCCGACTGAGCAAGTGATCTCTTTATATGGACAAGGACAAGACATTGGTTCAGGGGCAGAATCTCTACCTGCTTTAATTCAAGGTGAGGGTTTGGAAATTGGTTTCGATGCTGATGTTTTGATTCCAGCCCTCAAAGCGATTCCAACTTCTGAGGTACGCTTTTCATTCAATAAAGCCAATACTCCAGCCACACTCAACACAGTTGCTAACTCTCTTGGAACTGCAACAGTTTTGGTGATGCCTGTAGAATTGTGGAGTACAGAACCCCCTTCACTTTCATCGACTTCACAAGCTTTAACAGTATCTTCTGATGAATTTCAATCCATAGATACAGAACCAGAAGAAGCTTCAGAATCTGAGACTGATTCAGAAGATTCTCAACTAGAACTTGCTGCACTCCCCATGTAAAACTTTCCTTAATTTCATACCCCCATAAACTCAATCAATGCAAAATAGAAAATTAAACAATACCCCATTTAGGGTGCTATAATTGCTTTTTAATTTGGGCTTTATGGGGTTTTATTAACTTTAGCTTATTTGCAAACAATGTATCAGCCTTTTCATCAAAAATATCGCCCCCAATGTTTTGCTGATTTAGTCGGTCAAGAAGCAATTGCAACTGCTTTAAGCAATGGAATTAATTTAGGACGCATTGCTCATGCCTATTTGTTCACAGGGCCAAGAGGAACAGGAAAAACATCTTCGGCTCGAATTCTTGCCAAATCTCTCAACTGTCTTAATCATCCAAACCCTACCAGTTCTCCTTGTGGTCAATGTGCCTCTTGTCAAGGCATTACGAGCAGCATTGCCTTAGATGTTTTAGAACTTGATGCTGCTAGCAATAATGGTGTTGAACAAATTCGAGAAATTTGTACAGGGGCGCATTTAACTCCCGTACAAGCTCGCTACAAAATTTATGTCATTGATGAAGTACATGGATTAAGTGGTGCTGCGACTCAAGCTTTATTGAAAACTCTTGAGAAACCTCCCCATAATGTAGTCTTTGTTCTCTGTACGACTGAACCCCAAAAACTCCCGAATACCATTATTTCTCGTTGCCAACGCTATAATTTTCAGCGTATTTCTATTGATGCAATGGTTAACCATTTAAACCAAATTGCCCAATTAGAAGGCTTAGAAATGGATTCACAGGCAAGCCATTTAGTGGCTCAGTTAGCAACTGGAGGATTGCGAGATGCCCTATCCTTATTAGAACAACTAAGCTTGTTAGAATCGGTAATTACTTCTCAATTGGTATGGGAATTAGTGGGTGCAGTGCCACAGCAGGAATTACTATCTTTGGTTGAAGCGATCGCATTGGACTCCGAATCAGATACAATTAATCAAGTACAAACTTTGCTCAACTTTGGAAAAGAACCGTTGGTTATTCTTCAGAATTTAACTCAATTCTATACTCTCTTATTAATCGCTCAAACTAGAAAAATTCCTAGGGAGTTGTCAACAACTGAAGTTGAGCTAGAACAGTTGCAAAAACTGGCAAAGTCTTTGGGTCGCAATGGAATTTTAGCCAGCATTCAACACTTGAGAACTTGCGAATCTCAAATCAAATTTTCGACCCAATCTTGGCTATGGCTTGAGGTGGCTGTATTAGGATTATTACCCAGTTCTCAACCCACCTACTCCCCTGTTAATACACATAGCATCACCTCACCTCCGGCTTCCTTTTCAGGTGTTACAGTTCCTCCTCAACAGGTTTGGCAAACTGTACTGGCTAAAGTTCCACCCTCTTTGAAAGTGCTATTATCTCAACACTGTGCTTTAGCAAGTTTCTGTGAAGATAGCGCAACAATCCAAGTCAATAGCACTGCTTTAAAAGCTAGAGTAGATCACCAACGTGCTACTATAGAATCAGCATTTGCGATGGCAACACAGCGAACAATTAAAGTTTCCGTTTTGGCTTAGTTTTTTAGGGAGAAGTTTATTTCCATTCAAAATTGATTAAGATTTTCTAGCTTCTCCTTTCTTCACCATCTTTCGAGGTTTAAACAATGCACTATCAATATACTTTGTTCTTGCAACCCGAAGAAGAACTTTTACCTCAAATTGTTTTACTTGATCATCCTCAATTTATTCCCCTATTAAAACAATGGGAAAACTCCACTCAATTTGGGTTTGATATTGAGACTTTTTCCTCCTCAGCAGAACCTAACGGTGCTTTATTTCCCAATCAAGGAGAAATCCGCATTCTTTCTTTAGCTATTCCAACTTTTGATGGTATCAAAGTTTTAGTCATTGATTTGGGATTTGATTCCCAACAAAGGAATGAGATTAAACAACAGTTATCTCAATTGGGATTTTGGGAAGTTTTTCAGGAAAGATTAGCTAACCCTAAAGTAGAAGTTGTGGGTCATGCCTTAGAATTTGAGCAACAATGGATGCTCGTCAAATATGGTTATAAAATTCGGGGAATCCAAGATACAAAGTTGATGAGCCAAATCTATTGGGCAGGTCTTGATCCTTGGTTAGATAAAATTAACAATAAACCTCACTCCTTAGCTTCTGTATGTTGGAGGCTCGGCATTACAATTGATAAAACCCAGCAAACATCTGATTGGGGGTGGGGTGATAAAAGTGGTGGAAAATTAAGTCATAATCAACTCAATTATGCGGCTTACGATGCTGAAGTTGTTCTGCACGTTCAGGCGCGACTTGAACCCTTATTAAAAGAAATTGGAGTTTGGAGTTCTTATCTAGCAGAATGTAGTGCTTCTCCCGCTTTTGCACAAATGACTCATCGAGGAATGCCTGTGAATGAGGAGGTTTTAATCGATGTCATTAACCAGTATGAAAGTGCTTATCAAGATTTAATGGAGAAATTGAGAACGACATTTCCTGAAGCAGTTCTTCATCTTTATTCAACTAAAGAGTTACCCAAACTCATTAATAACCAATTTCAGCTTAAAATTTCTCAAGCAAATGCTGATACTTTAAGCCAATATTGGCAAATCCCAGAATTAAGGTTAATTTCAGTGATTAAAACCACAAAAACTTACCTGGATTATCTGTACAATCTTCAAGAAGTATTAACAGAGGGATATGTTAGAGGAAGTTATACCCTAATTAATAGTGCTGCTTTTGGACGCAGCAGTTGCCAGAATCCCAACCTACAAAATCCCCCTAATCCTAGCAACTTACCCTCTGAACTTACTGCTTATAATTTGCCCCCGATTCGTTCTGTTTTTGTTGCTCACCCCCAAACTCAATTAATTATTGCTGACTTATCTAAAGCTCATACCCGAATTGCCTGTGAAGCATCAGGAGATCAAGAATTAATCGAACGATTTCACTCAGAAAGTCAAGAAATTTTCTGTTCAATTGCTGCTAAAATTGCTCAAATCCAAGGATTAGGGAAAGATTGGACAGAAGAAAATATCCAACTCTGGGTTAAAGATAAATCCCACTTGAATCACAAAACGGCTGCAATGTTGCGCTCTATCAGTAAAACCATTCATTATGGTTGCTTAAATCTACAAGGCTATAAAACATTTCAAAAAACTATCCGAACGGGAGGCAATATTAATTTAACTGATGAAGAAGCTAAAACGAGTCAATTAGGTTGGAAAAAAACCTATGCAGGTGTTGCTAATTTTTGTCAAAAAATTATTCAACAAGCTAACAGCACTTTGCCTCCTGTTTTAGGAATTGAAGAGATTAAAAGCCGCACCAAATTTGGCTTAGGCTATGTCCGTTGTTTAACGGGACGAGGCGTATTTCTGCCTAAATATCCTCAGAAGTTCAGTCAACAGAAAAGCCTTAGTGTAAAAGGGCCTGATGCAACAGCAGCCTATTGGACAATGGCAGAAGCCGATATTATTAAGAACGCTCTGGGTGAGCTTATAACTGTCTTAGATCAGCATCCCCATTGGCAAGCTCATATTGGCAATATGGCTCATGATGAAATTGATGGCATTGTTAGCACTAATCAAGCTCTAATGTTTGCAACAGCAATTCAAAATGCTATGAGAAATGCCATGAGCCAATTTATTAAGAGTATCCCTGTGGATGAGGGAGAAGAACCGAGTCGTTTGATTTATGACTCTTGGGCAGAAAAGTAGTTGCTAATTCAGTTATCACTTATCAGTTATAAGCTGAAATTTTTTCGCTGAATCAGAAGTAATTTTTAGTTTAATTACTGATTTTTATCAAGGGAGGATTTTACCATGCCAGTTTATCTGTACTGGGGAAATGATGATTATCTGATAGAGCGTCAGGTTAATCAATTACGCAAAAGCATTGTTCATCCCGACTGGGAAGCTTTCAATTTTTTCAGTTATCCGTTTAGTGCAGATCACTTCAAAGTTGCTCTTAATGATATCCGCACTGTACCCGTTGGGACTGGTGGACGCTTAGTGATTCTTTCCAACTGCACTGAATTAAAAACAATTAATAACGCACTGTTAGAACAGTTTAAGCACATTTTGAACAATCTACCGACAAGCAATCATTTATTATTTACTTGTCTAATTCCATTAGATCAACGGCTTAAATTTACTAAACTACTTTGCCAATATGCTACAGTTCAAGAGTTCTCTTTAATTCCCTCTTGGAATACCCAAAAGCTAACAGAACAGGTTAAGAATGCTGCATCCAGTATGGAGATTTCTTTATCCCATGCTGCTGCTACACTCTTAACATCCTCTGTGGGAAATAATACTCGCCTATTATACCAGGAATTAGAGAAACTTTCGTTAGTGACAGTAGACAAATTCATTGATATTCACACTGTAGAAACTTGGGTTAGTATTACAACAACAAATACCTTCCAACTTGCTCAAGCTATCTGTGTAAAAGATGCCAACAAAGCAACACAGGTTTTTACAACGCTTCTGAATCATAATGAACCGATTCTTAAGATTATTGCGGCTTTAACCAGCCTATTTCGCACTTGGTTAGCTGTTAAAATCATGATTGATGAAGGTGAAACGGATTCTCGTGCTATTGCTGCTGTTGCGGGAGTGAGTAATCCGAATCGAGTTTATCACCTCAAACAAGAAGTTGCTTCTATTTCTTTAACTCGGCTACAACACATTCTGACTCAATTACTAGACTTAGAAATTCTTGCTAAAACCCATGAGGATGCCACACTATGTACGAGCCAAATCATCAATCTTTGTCATTGATTAACTTTCCCAAATTTTCACCTTTTTCTGAAATATCTAATCTCAATAGTATTAAAAGTCAATCAATCCCCACTCAACTCCTCCAAAAAGCAATTGCAATTAATCAAGTTACTACTGCATTTCTATTTACTGGCTCTAATGATTTGGAAAAGCGACAAATCCTCAAGTATTTTCTCCCCCTGTTGCTACATCATTGTCAGAGTTCAGAAGCCGTAGAAAATTGCAGGTCTCTAATCGAGGTAGGAAATCACCCTGATATTTTATGGATAGAACCGAGTTACCTTCATCAAGGCAATTTGATCTTAAAGAGTAGTGCTTGCCAAGAACAACTAACATTTAAACACTCTCCTCAAATTCGCATTGAGCAAATTCGAGAAATCAATCAATTTTTAGCTTATCCTCCCTTGACAGCTTCTATTAAAATTATCATCATTGAAGATGCAGAATTGATGAATAATAATGCGGCTCAGGGGTTACTCAAAAGGCTTGAAGAACCCGGAAAAGCTACGTTTATTTTATTGACTTCTCATGCTGAACTTCTCCTACCTACAATCTGTTCACGCTGTCAAATTATCCCGTTTAAAAGTTTAAGCTTATCAGAGATGAGCGAAATCTTGCAGATGAATGGATTTTCTCAAATTTGTGAACACCCTGATATTCTCCAAATGGCACAAGGCAGTCTAAATCAGGCTTTTGAGATTTGGGATGCAATCATTAAAATTCAACAAATTGACTCAACTTTACTGCAACTGTCTTTCTTTAATCAAAAACTGTCTCAGCTTCTTCTGGCTGCTAAACTGATTAGCCAATCCTTAGATTATTCATCCCAAAAGTGCCTATTAAGTTATTGGCAATATCAATTTTGGAGGACTCAGCGTAATCGGAAAAAAATTGAGATTTTGGAGTCTGCTAAACAAACACTTCATCGCGCTTCTAATCAGTTAGTTTGGGAAGTTTGCTTATTGAAATTAGCCGAGCAATCAAGAAAGGCTGATGCCTTTCTATAAAGATAAGTATCGGTTGAAGATAAAACGATGAACCATTCTACCATTTTACCTACTCAGAAAGTTTCTCTAAGTGACCTCAATGTTTTAGCTTTTCAACTTAGAGAAGCCGGAGCTAAGTTTCGCTCTACCATTCATAAGCAAGAAGCCACAATTGTTTTCTCGGCTTTACCAACACCTGCTTTATCCATTTTAGAAACTATTGGGAAAAATCAGGAAGCTACTAACAGAGATGAAGAATCTCTACTGGCTGGAGAAGGTTCTCAATCAACACAGGAAAAGAGTTTAAAACTGGATAATGAAGAAACAACTGTTATTAATACCGTTGAACTGGATCAGCAAGATCACCTGATAAATTTAAAAGATGATCAAACGTTGGAATCCATCAAGGAATCTGTTGAGCCTACTTTAGAACCTTCTTCAAACCCTAATCAGATAACTGATCTTTTAGCAACGGAAAAACAATTGTTGAAATTGAGTAAAACCAAACTCAAAAAGTTAGCACATCAATATAATATTGAAGGTCGAAGCAAGTTAGATCATCATCAATTAGTGAGTGCTTTAGCGAATCGAGTTCCACTCAAAAACTTATCAGGCATTAAGAACACAACTGATTATCAACTTCCTAAAAATTGATTAAGGCGCTGTCGCGCTATTTTCAAGAGATTTCAAGAGGAAAACAGTATGTCAGATAACTTCAATGTTATTAACTTAGTTGGTCGTGTAGGTCAACAACCAGAAACTCAATACTTCGAGAGCGGTGCTGTTTTAACTAAGCTGTCTCTTGCTGTTAATCGACGCAGTAATAAAAAAGACAGCGAGCCGGATTGGTTTGCGCTGGAAATTTGGGGAAATATTGCTGAAGTAGCTGCTAATTATACAGATAAAGGCAGTTTAATTGGAATTCAAGGAGAACTCAAACTGGATGAATGGATTGAACAAACTACGGGTCAACAAAGAGTTAAACCTGTAATTCGAGTCCATAATTTAGAATTACTAGGATCTAATCCCAACTCCAATTCCCGCACTCATACCTCCGATAATTCTGACACTACCGCTTCAATTTCCGACAAGGATACCAGTGACTTTTAAAATGTCGGACTTAAAAAAATCTCTCGGAACTTTTTAGGATTTCGGGAGATTTTTGAATCAGCAAGCTTTTGTTAATCATTAACTTAAACTAGGAGAAATAAACCATGAATAATGTACAATTGAGAGTCCGAATTAATTCTCTGCAAACCAACCATACTCAAGACGGTACTTTAACCATTTCTGGAGATTCTTCCTTTAAGTATTACGACCGAGGTGGATTTAAAGTTCGTTCCTTACGATTTCAAGCTTATGGGGAAGCCGCCGTTACACTTAATCAGGGCGGAGTGGGTGCAGTTCATGTTTTATCAGGACGGCTGAGTATTTTTAAGCCTAATGATAGCCATCCCAATCATCAAATGTTGCTTACCGTAGAAAGAACTGTAATTGTGGGTGAGTCTACCGATTTTCAATCCACTTCTGCTAGTGCTGAGGTTCCTGCTTCTGAGTCGGTTCCCACAGTTACTAATACTCAGTCTGTTCCTATTCCTACTACTAGCAACGGCAAAGCCACAGCAGATTACAGCGCTATTCCCTTTTAGTTAACTCATCATTAATTTTAGCATTAACTTAGCCAGCAGGAATAACCTGTTGGTTTTTTTTTCTGGGTTTCTTATGGTTTCTTAGCCGTTGATTAAAAAGGCTCTGACGAGCAAGTTGCAGTAATGAATTGAGAGAAATTGAATGATTACTGTTACCGTTTCTCATAATGCTGCTAATGTCGTTGGCTCTTTATCTCAACGAGCTATCAAGACGTTACAACAAGCTGAATTTTCTGTTGTCAGACAGGAAGCTTCTTATGGGTTTACAGGTAGTTTAACAATCCCCTTATTTCCTCAGATTGGTTTAACTTGGAAGGGGGTTAAAAACTGTTTAGAAATGGCAGGTTATCAAGTCAACATTATTTGCTAATCGTTCTCGGTTATCCTGGCTCATTCAACAACAGCCAGGATATTTTTTTGATTTGAAAGGTGCAACATACAATGATGTACAATCAACGGTTAAAAGTTGTTATTAGCGGTTCTCGAAGTTTGAAACGGCTTCCACCAGAGGCAATTGCAACAATTCAACGGATAATTCAGCTTAATGCTATTATCTTAATTGGGGATTGTTATGGGACAGATTTTTTAGTACAAACTTACCTAAAACAAGCGGATTATCATCAAGTTAAAGTTTTTCATATTGGTAAGTCTCCTAGAAACAATGCAGGGTTTGCTACTGTACAAATCAAAGGTTCTTACAGTGAACGCGATCGCATTATGTGTTCACAGGCAGATTTTGGTTTAGCTATTATTCAAAATAATTCCCCAGGAACTCTCAAAAATATTCAACGAATGCCCCATCGAGTAAAGGTTATTAGAGTTCCTGTTAATTTCTCTTAAATTTAAGGAAGTCTTACTAATGCTAGGTAGACTTCCTTAAATTTAAAAGAAATTATTGAACTAACAATTATGCTTAACACAATAACCATTAATTCTTGTCCATTCCCTATTGCCCATTCCCCATTTCCCATTTATAAAGACTGAATCTCCTCCAAACTTAATCCCGTTAATTCAACAATTTGCTCTATATTAAAGCCCTTTCGTAATAAATTTAAAGCAAATTCTTGGAGTGCTTCCCGTTTTCCTTCAGCTTTCCCTTCAATTTTGCCTTGTAATTTTCCTTCTAGTTTTCCTTCTTCCAGAATTTCTTGATAAATCACTGAATTTCGCATAACATCACTCCGTAAAATTCTTTTCACTGTGTCTTGATTTAAAACCAAACCTGCCAAAATAGCTGAAGCAGCCGTAAGATTACTTTGAACTTGTTGATCCGTAATTTCCTCAATCACTTCAGCAACTTGAGTTAATATCATTGTTGGATCATCCGTCTGACTCAATACCGCAAAGGGTAACAATCCTGTTACATTCAAAAATCGTTCAGGGGGTTGTTCCCAAAGACGAATCACCTCAAACTGATGAAACGTATTTTCTAAGCGAAAACTATTTTCCTGAACTAAAGGAGAATTGGTTTGATCCAAATAAATCACCACCTGCCGCATGACCTTATTGGGGAAACGGCGATAAACCCTTACTCGATAATCTAGCATCCGAAAGGGAATTTTTGCATCAGGTTCGGTTTGAAATTCTGTGTGCAAAACCAAATCATCCGATTGCAGTAAGATTAAAGAATCAGCCCGAATGGGTTCCAAAGATAACTCTTGAGGACTCAACTCAGTCAACCTTACTGGAGAACCCAATAACCAACTCGCTAAATCTTCAGAAAAATTTTCTGCAAGGAACTTGCAAATACTATCAAACACCCCAGATTATCCCTCCAAAATTACTTGACCCATTCGTTTTAAAATCCTCCCCATTATTGCCCATTCCCTATTACCCTACCTCCATCAACTAGACTCATAACCAACTCCTTAATTTAAAATAACTCTCCTGATTGCTTTTCTAACAAAGTTTGCTCAGATTGTGAAATTTCTTGCTTGTGTTCTTCCTCCTGTGAAGACTTGACATAATCCTCAGTTTGACTTTTATCCTCTATCAAAATTTGAGGTGTTTCTGGTAATAACAAAGATTGGCGAACATAATAAGCATGCTGTAATAAAGCATTGAAATTATCCAATCCTAACTGTCGCAATTGTTGAGCCGTGAGGTTGCCCCCTTCCAGATAAGCGATCGCTGCATAGGCCATTCTGAGAGCTTGCCATACTTTTTGGTTCTGCTGCTTCACACCATCACGCTTAATGTAATGTAAGATTTGAGCATCCAACGTATCTTCAAAAGGTTGCAATCTTAACGTTAAATTTTCTCGCTTCTGATTACTCTTGCTCATGTTTTGTACCTTTCCAAATTCCATAAATATCTACAAATCGAGTTAAGTCTGAAGATTCTAACTCAGTCGATTTCTCCGACTTAAACAATGTTTTTTCCAGTTGGTCTATCATCTGAGTCGCTTTCTTTTGAAGTTGTGCTGAAGGCGCTGCATCTCCCTGAGCAATTGTGGCTTGCATTAGTTCAAGTTGCTGTGAGTAATTCAAATTCTGTCGTTCATCACACTCAGCTAACCAACTGCGATAACGTTTTTCGCCCTCCACATCTCCCCAGTTGCGCCGATAAGTTGCAGCCTTAGCATCATCCCACTCAGGAGGCTTAGGAGGTGAAGGAAAGGGGGGCATAATTGTCTGTTGTGAAGGCAGAGCGATCGCTTTATATAAAGGAATAGAAGGAAATGTAGCTTCAATATCATCCAGATATAAAGGGGCAGCACCGCCCGCAATGATTAATTCCGACGCATCTTCTATGATGGGTGTCGCCCAAGTGAAAAGTTGTTGCCACAAATGACGCTTCGCAGAAGTCATAGCTTTAACCAATTGTTCCAATTCAATCGGTTTCTGGCTTTTATCAGTTGTAGCTAATCGTTGAATCAGAGGATTATTAATCGATAAATCTTTGCCAACTTGGAGTAAAACAGTTGTTAACTCCGATGCTGATTGTCCCAAACTCGAAGTTTGCACCGTCGCCACTAAATTGTAAAAACCGAGGTTATTGGTAAAGCCCAAAGCCGACCCATGATCATAAACAATTAAACTGGTATTTCGTTCGCCAAACATCCACACCACAGCTTTATTTTTTAATAGCCAATCTGCACCCCCTTCTTCTTGGTAACGCAACATAATTAATCCAGCACCTTCTGGTTTACAGCTTAAATCGTGCAGTTTAATCCGCAAGCGATTTCCCCGAAACTCAAACTCTGATAGTGCCTTAGTGAGTTCAGTTTTTAAATCATTCTCAGGAGTAATGGCAAACTTATATTCTGGATAAGGCAATAATAAGATGAGATCTAACTCCCATCGAGGAGGTAAATCGTAGAGTTCCTGTATTACCCCAGAAATCGCCAACAGCTTAGGAATGGCAGTCATTTGCTTGGGTTGTTTTTGTTCAGATGAGCGAGTCGCATCTACCGCATATTTTTCAGCCAGTTTCCCCACTGCATAGTATTGTGTTCCCAATCTGATCCACGCATCGGTTTGGGGATAACTTTTAACGAGTAAACTGCCTTGATGTTGAGTAATTTGAAAATCATCCAACTCCACCACTCTCGATCCCATCATTAATTTTTGAGGGGGATGATTAGGAAGTTGCACGATTACTTTGAGGGAGGAGTCTCCTAAATCCGCCCAAATTTTGATGAGTCTCGTTGTATTTTTTTCCATACCTCTGTGACTCCCATTCAGTATTTTTACTCTAAATTTAACGAGATCTTTCTGCACCTATTTGTGCCTTTAGATATAAGTTTCTGCACTTTTTTGAGTTTCTTTTGCACTTGTTCTCACTCACTCTCTTTAGTTTCGCCCTAGTTTTCGGTGAGGATGAGTGCAGAAATTACTCAAAGTTCACTACAATTTGGGCGTAAATTACTCCCCCTCTACTCACGACAGTTTCAGACAAAGCTTGATGTTTTACGAGAAGAATTGAAGGAGCAAGCAATAGGATTGTCCGTACAGATGTATATCTAAAGTTAGAGTTAGGTTCATTAAAATCTTGGCTAATTTAAGGCTATGAAAAATCCAACTGAATTTCCCAATCAGTCTAAACTCAAACGAATTGATGTGCGCGTTAGCGAAGCTGAGTTACTTTTGTTGCAGCAATATTCAACAGAGTGCAAGGTTTCCATCTCTGAGTATCTGCGGCGTTGTAGTTTGAAGCGAAATTTACCTCGCCCTCCGACTCATTCCTCACAGACAACTCTTTCTATATTGGTGTCAAAGCTTGTTGAGGAACTGAGTGCGTTGAGTGCGATCGCGCGCAGCACCAACCACCCTGATATAAGTGAACGGGCGGTTGCCATTGCCCAACTACTGTCAGAAATTTATCAGGTGTCCTTATGATTGCCAACATTACCCGTGGCTCTAACTTTACTGGAGTATTGCGCTATGTGATGGAGAAGCCCAATGCTGAATTGATGATGACTAATGTAGCGAGTGCATATGGAGAATTAACCGATTTAGCCAAGGCGTTTCGAGTCACAGCAGCAACTAATCCTAGAGTCAAAAAGCCAGTGTATCACCTTAGCATTTCTCCAGCACAAGGAGATACTTTATCTACGGCTCAATGGCTAAAATTAANTGGGTTGTCTATTGACATCCAATCGTGCTACCATTTCGGATAACAGGAAAGGTAAATAACCTGTCTAAAAACCTAGTTGCCTAAAGGTAAAGCGCACTGAACCTTGACAATTAAATCTATGCGGTTCTACTGCACAGTTCTAGTTTTCCCCAGCAGTGGGTAAAAGATTCATGGGAACTAGACGACCAGTTTTTAAACAAAAAAGAACTCGCAGTCATGCGAATAGGGTAGGGCATATCCGAATTTACGCTTGGGGAGAATCCCACCTCTGGTTAAAGCACTGCAAGGTACTTTGATTAAGTGGTTTCATTGAACCAAGAATCCCCACGCCTTCAGGCTGGGGAGTGTCAATAACACCTCCCCGCTAATAGCCCTTGTCGCTGCTTTGGGTGACTTAACTATTTTGCAATCTCTTTATCCAGAAGTATTAGTTCCTTTTGAAGTCTGCCAAGAAATTCTTAGTGGCGGTTCTAGTAACTTTGCTGTTGCCGAATTTACTGCTGCTAACTGGCTACAAAAACAGCCTGACCCTCTGAATATTTCTCCTCTCCTCCTCAACTCATTAGACATTGGCGAAGCCTCAGTTATTCAATTAGCCTTAAATGAAAATATCCCAACCGTTTGTATTGATGAATCGGTTGGACGGCGAATTGCTAGATTAAGCGGTCTTTCCGTTACAGGTTCCATTGGGATTTTATTACGTGCCAAGCAGGAAGGCTACCCTTTATCAATTAAACAATCTATTCAACAAATGATTAACCAAGGAATTCGATTAAGTACAACTGTAATTGAATTCGCCCTCAAGCAAGCCGGAGAAAATAATTAATCCAACTCAAAATTAACCTATCTTTTAATCTAATACGAGAAACTTCATCGGGCAATATTATAAATACTTTTTACCTGAGTTAAGCGAGTAGCAAAGAGTAAAGCCGCTAAAATATCATCCCGTTCTAAGTCCTCATAGTCTGCTAAAATTTCCTCAATACTCATCCCAGAACTCAGTAACTCTAAAATAAACTCAACCGGATAACGCAAGCCCCGGATACAAGGTTTGCCATGACAAATATTTAGATCGAGAGTAACTCGTTGCAAAAGGGAGTCATTCATGAAACTATATTCTGAACTCAACTCATTATAGCAACTTATTTGCTTTAGCAAGAAGATCTTTATTAAGAATTAATTAACTTAATAAAAAACTACTTTGGCAAAAAAACTGTTATTTATAACGGTAGTTACATCAAGCTTGTTCCTCAAGTGTTCAGTACAAATTGATAAGATGATTATGCAAAGCAAGTGGAAGAATAGGCTTTTAAAATATTCCTAAAAATCAAGAATTATAGTAAGCCCTAAAAAGCTTAAGTGAAAAAAAGTTAGTACACCCACAGTACCAAGTTAGATCATTAGGTGATTGACTCTGATTGATTCTAACCTTCAAAAGATAGCTAGTGATATCAATCCCTCCTCCGACTTACTCCACAAATGAATTCGTCGATTGGCATCCTTTGATTTTCAGGTCAAATGCTACGTCTCTAGCTTTGCACAAAACTCCCATCCTGTTACCCATTAATTACTCGCCACTACCCCAGTAACGCAGGTTACGGTCGCTATGCTGCAAATTTGCTCCGGCCTTCCTCATGGTTACAAAACTTGTAACCATTGATTTATATGGCTTTAGCCCGTTTTTTGCATTTTCTAAATTCTCCCATGCTGTGACTTTATCCTCCCATGCTGTGACTTTATCCTCCCATGCTGTGACCTAAAAAATTTTAAACCTTTATACAGTAAGGGTTTTAGCGATGGTTACAAGCCTGATCAGTTTGATCAGTCTTGATCCACGCGAGGTAAAAAAGCCAAAAAAAGCAGGGCGGTAGTATGGGAAAACTCAATTCCCAGTCTCGTTATGAAACCTTACTCAACCCACTACAGGCTGTTTAAACGCCATCAACGCCCCTTAACTGCTCAACTGGCAATAACACACCCCTACTCCTCCAAAACAACGCTTCTAGGGGGTGAATTCTTTGGCTAAATTCATTTCTAGTAAACGGTCTAACCCCTGCCCGATTTGTAACGACATTAAAGGCAAGTGTCGTATCCTCCCCGATAGTGACCTGGTGTTGTGCATGAACAGCGCCGTTGACCTTGACGGTTGGCGGTTTCTCGGACTTTCTCAAGGGGGGTTATGGGGAAAATATGTACCCCTACGTCCTGGCGAGTTAACCCCAGAAGACAAAATACTCCGACGCCAACAAGCCGAAGAACGCTCATTAGAACGACTTGCCATTAAACAAGGGATTGCAGAAAGTTTGTCGATGCAACAGCGCGATCGCAACTTCCGACAACTTCTGAACCAACTTAGCCTTCACCCCGATGACCGAAAAGACTTAGAACGTCGAGGGTTATCCCCTGAACAAATTCGCCGGGGAATGTTTCGTTCCGTTTCTCCAACAGTCAAACTCGATGAACCCGTCTCTCCTCAACTTCCTGGTATGGCGGTAGACGGACGACATCTAACCGTTAAACATCAAGGTTACTTCTGCCCCATCTTCAACCCAGAAGGATTAATTATTGGCGGTCAAATTCGGCTTCGAGACACCGTAAACAGCAAATATCGATGGTTACTTTCTCCGCAAAATCGTAATCGTTCCCATGCTGTGACCTCCCACCTTCAAGAAACAGGTGAACTTCCCCTACAATGTGTCTGGGTTAATCCCCAACAACGGGATATTCGACTCGCTGAAGGAATTCTCAAACCTTGGATTGCTGCCCACCGCAGACATCAAAACTATTTGGGTGCAGCCGGAGGACAATTTACCAGCAGTCCTCAATTGCTTAATTGTTACCTTGAAATTTTCCAACCCCAACGAATCATTCTGACTCCTGATGGAGGTGCTAAAAATAATCCCCATGTCCTGAGACAGTATCGGCATCTTTATCAACTCCTGCAATCTTGGGGTTACTTTTTATGGGTTGAGTGGTGGGGTCAGGAAACCAAACAACATCCTGATGTTGATGAAATTACCTCAGATACCGCCACAGAAATTATCCCTTACTCGGAATGGGATGTCACAGTAGGGGAAGAAAGGATAGCCTTCGGTGAAAACGCTTTCATCTCGGCTACTGAGTGGGAAAATCGGTTTAAATTACCTCAACTCAAAACTGAGTTAACCCAAACCCTCAAAACTTTTTTTACCAAAGTTTTCAAGAAACCTTCGGTAACACCAGGATTTGCACCGCAACTCCCTAAAAATCCTTCCCAAAATCCAGAGGCAAAATTTCCTGTCTCTACCAGCGCCATAGTTAAATGGCAGCCACCCAAATTTTCTCAAATTAACTACAAACCCGGAAAATTACCTGAGTTTGAAGATTGGTTACAAATCGGTTCACCCAGTATTCAGTTTGAAGCAGGGCAACGTCTAACACTCCTTAAAGAAGCATACAATAAGGGTTATCAAACCATCAAAGATTCCACTCCTCCAGGTTACGGAAAATCTTATGATGCAGGGCAAATTAATTTATCAACTTTTGATATTGACCTAAACAATAAAGATAATAAAACTCGGATTTTTTATCTATCCCCTGACCATCGAAATCCCACTAATATTACCCTTGAACAAAATTATGTTGATCTCGAAGCGAGACACGAAGGATTAATTCAAGACACCACTCGCAAAACAGCAATGGGAAATCCCTTCTTAGAACGTTGGAAATTTTCTAAGCAATATCAAGCCCCTACTATTCCCACGAACTGTCCTGAAACTCGCACATTTGAACTGACAGCACAACGAAATTTAACTGTTTTTGGCGGTCAGGATTCTCCCATCTGCCAAAGTTGTCCTCACTTACATGGGTGCAGTTTCTTAAATCAACGACGGGAAACCTTAAGCCATGAACGGTTAATTCGGGCTGACATTCACTCAATGTCAAAACCAGCCGAAACTGACATTGGCATTATTGAGGAGTCAGGAGTTAACTTACATCCCACTCAAACCGTGAGTGTAACCTTGGCAGATATTGAGAGGACGGCGGGAAAACTACAATTTGCAAAAGATCTCCGTATCTTTAAAGCATTGCGTCCTATTTTAAGTTCTGTTTATCAAGCCATTAAAGATTTATCTTCTCAAAATAAACGCTATGGAATGAGCCATTTTGAGTTGATGAAAGTATTACCCACACCGGAAGAACTTAACGATAAAATTTGGGAACTGTATGCAGACGATTGGTTAAAAACTAACGATGTTTGGGGAAAACCTCGTTATCACTATGAAATGATTGATGGTGAACCTGTTGCTACCCATATTATCGGTGAAGATTGGGAAATTCCCTCTCTCCACGACCTCAAACAGGAATGCTATCGTTTGTTAGGACATAACCTGGATAAATTGTTAAATGGAACAATGACTCCGCAGGAAAAGCAACAAGTTATTGAAGAAAATCTGATCCTAAATTGGATAGCTCCCCTTGTTAATGCTCTCTGTGGAAATCGGAAAATTAGTTTGCAAGTTGTTGGGAATACCTTAAGCATTACCCAACCTTGGAAACGCCACTTAGAGATTGTCAACTCTTTTGGATTTAGAATTTTCCTGGATGCGACTCAAACGAAAGAAGATTTAGCCCGAAATCTCAAGATCGCTTCGACACAGATCTTAGAAATTCGCCAACGTCAACAACCGATTCCTAATTTACAGATTCATATTATTCGAGGATTAGGACATTGTGGAAAACAACGACGAAAAACCCAACAGGATAGAATTAAATTAGCTGTAGAGGCGATCGCCTATCGTCATCAAGGTCAACGAGTTGCTGTTAATGATCATAAGGCAGTTACAGAAGACTATCAACCTTTACTCCATACTATTTTAGAAAAATTGGGTTATTGGCATCGAGATACAAGGGGTTCTAATCAGTTTCTTAATACTCAAATTCTTTTAAATGTTGGTTTACCCATTCCCAATTTAGGACAACTTGCGGCTCAATGGCAAGCCCTCACAGGACAGTCAAGAAAGCCAACTCAATTAACAGGAGAATATGGAGCCTGGGTATATCGTAAAATTTGGGCTGAACTCATTCAAGCAGATGCTCGACTTCGTGCTCATTTGAGACAGAATGAACAATTGCACGTCTATCATTTGGCTGATTTAGATAATGCTGCGGTATTACAGTTACGTTTAGCGTTTCCAGGTGCAACGGTTACTGTTGAAGAGGTTTATGATTATGCACCAGAAGCCGCCTCGAAAGGGATACAAATTGAACGAGGAATTATAGCGACTATGTGGGATTTAATAGAAGGTGGCAAGAAAACAACGATTGATCAAGTTGCTGAATTGGTGGGGGTTACACAGGGACGAATTAGTCAAATGTGTTCATCATTAGGGGGTTTTAAGCAAGTCAAAAAAACTTTAATTTTGTTATTAGAAGCTATTAATAGCAAAACTAAACTTTTGGATTTACCAGAAGAACTCAAATGGATAGCTCAAGTTTATCTCCCTGCGGTTGCTCAAACTTTAGAATCTGGGACACAAATAACGGCGGAGGAAAGCACAATTGAGGTGGTTCGTGATTTAATGACTGTTACTAAGGTTTACAGTATGAAGCCATTGAAATTGATTTTAGCTAACACTCCCCTATCTACTTTGTGCCAGTTATTTAGGGTATTAGTCCGTGTATTACCCATTGAGATTCAGGAGGTTTTAAAATCGTTCTTTTTATTGGAAATGTCTCTTACCGCTTGATCAAGCCTACTATTACCCAAATTAGGAAATATCGAGTTAGGGTCAATAATGGAACTCGCTACTTAACCCAATAGCCTGTAACTAACCAAGCACCAAGTCCTGAACCGATCCAACCCAATAAAATCATCCAAATGAACGATACAATCGCTCGACCTGTTGCGGCTCCGATCGCTCCCGATTCAGGTGGGCCTGTTTCCCGATCTTCCAGCTTAATCATGAAGTCATAAAAGCAAGCTCCAGCGATCGCCATCAACACAAACCCAACAATTCCACCGACCGGAATCAACAGCAAACTCCAGGTCAACCCAACGCGCACAATTGCACCCCAAAGGATAAACAAAGTTGGACTAAGCAATATTATCAAAGGCAAAAAAAATCTAATCATAATTACTGTAAATTTTCCCAATCAATTGTGCTTCAACCTGTGAGTTAGGATTGAGTTAAATGTTTCTTTCTGCTATTTTCCTTAGCCACACGCCCAAACAAACGCAAACTGGTCTTTGTGTGTTCGACATTGAAGGACATGAGCAATGCCCATATCCCCAAACATATACGAAAGATTTTTACGCGAAGCCAGTTGAAACACTTGTCGCATCGGAGCATGGCAAACGGGACAGCCCGGACACTCCATCCCCTGAACCCAACGCGGATAGCCTCCGAGTTTATCGCCGTTATCAGTGGGGTATACCTCATCATATTCATCTAAGTCATCCAAACCTAACCTTCTGACCACCTCATCCCAAAAGTGATCCTCCTGCACCTGCTCAAAGCCATAAACTAGCGCCACCAAATCGTCAAGATCAGGATAATCTTCAATTTCTCGCCAATCAGTGATCGTCAGAGCCGGAAAATGCGTTCCATAAGCTTCACCATTAATTTCGGGTAAAGGAGGAGTTGAACCGTTTCCCACTGGCTGCACTAAACGAATCCTAACCTTTCTAATCAAATAGGGTACTCGACCATAATAAATGGTTCCCAATTCATAATCTGCCTCCGAGTTACACCCAATACAGTGAAACAGTTGCAGTAGACCTGTACCAAACTCCTCACGCACAGGTTCGGGTAACTCACCCAAATTCAGTTGCAGAAACAGTTGCATTGGCTTGCTGCAACAAGGACAAGTCGGCCAGGGTTCCTCTGCTGCTAACCAAGGGCGACCACAAAACTTAGAAGCGAGGAGAGTACCATCCCCTTGAGTAACGACTGGTTTCCAAGCGGGACGGATAAATCGGGTAATGTCGAGGTCTGAGTGAAGACGAGTATTTTTAACCTTGAGATGAGATATTTGAACGGACAAAATTTGCAGATTTCCCTGAACACAGATTAATCGCAAACTATTAATTTCCCCAGGGGGGATGCGATGTTGATATTGACACAGAAAGACGTTATTCAAATCAACAACAAATTCAGTTTCTTGAACCGTGATTGTTAATGTAAACTGATGACCTAACCCCATCTCTAGGGGTAAGGAAAGTCTCTCTTCCAGACCCCAATGTCTGCTCTTGGTATTTTGTACAATTTGCCCTTCAGATAAACGAGGATTAAAGTGATAGGCGAAGTCTTGTCCTGTCATCAGGTTGAACGAAAAGGAGGGACTATTGGAGATAGCAACAATTGTCACCGTGGAACCCACCCCTAGTTGTATAGCCTGCCACCACGCCTCTTGGTTAGCTTGAAGGGTGCTTGCCATGACTGGAGTTGTCGGGTGAGCTATTTCCTGACGGGAAGGTTCTTCTGTGATTGGGGTTAGGAGAGATGAGCTAGAAAGACGCAATCTCACATAACCCTTTTTTAGCTTCTCATTAATTTTCTTCTGAGCTTCTGCTTGAGCTTTTTGGAGACTGTTATAGGTGCTGCGATTGGTTTGTCCGCTTGTACCAATGCGTCCATAGCGAATGATGACATCAAAGGCGTTAACGGTGACTTCATAGAATTTGTGGGAATGGTCGTCGGAAAGTTCCAAGTAGACGGGAGGACATGAATAGTAAGGGTCATAGCTGAGGAGGGTGGAGTGATAATAATCCTCTGCTTCCTCGTGGGACTGAAACTCCCGCACGTCTTCAGATAAAAAATTTCCGCCATAACCAGTACGAATTAGCCTGACTTGCAAACCCTCCAGGGTGAGCTTTCCATAATTGGGCATTTTGCCTGTATCGATTTCAAACTCGTAGCTTTGGGAGGGGTTAGGAATCGCTGTATTAGCTTCTATCGAAGAATTAGCAGAGAGGGACGCTTCGGAGCGTGTCCCAATTTCAACAAAGGCACTCCCACTCATGAACAAACTGCCATCTTCTTGTATAAGCAGGGTTTCAGTGAAGGGATCGGTTGTCCAAGCCAGCAAAACCGAGCGACTATCGGGTAAGATAGTGTACTGACCACGGCGATCTGTGCTTAACAATCGATAAGAGCCATCGGGTTCAAATAAATAACAGTATTTGTCTTTGTGTAGCCAGATTGAGTGGAGCAGTTTCTCCCGAAGACTGTTTTCTGGCTGTGTTGTGAATAAAGGAGAGGAATTGTTAGGCATAGACGACTTGTGCTTTTTTCTCCTCAAATCTAGCTCAAAACATTCGTCACCGATTCATATCTATAGACTATGAAATTTTCAGAGTTATCACAACAAACCCTAGAAAAAATAAAAACTTTGCAGTGGGATAGAATCATTGAAAAACATGAAGGCCCTGAAAGTTGGGAATCTGTTTTGCGCTGGGATACCGTTGAAATTCTTGAAATTGAGGGTCGTTCAGTTCTCCTCCCGATAGATCAATCTCAGCATGACAATCTAACCATTTTAAGAACGATTTGGAGTGCAGATGGAAATTCAGTTACGCTCTTTCTAAAAGATACTACCTATTTTGATGATGATTTTATGTCGGGATATTTAGCAATTTGTGATCGACTTAAAGAAGACGATTTATTTGTTTCTATCGTCTATCATGAATGGTTTATTATTGAAAATAAAGAAGCTTTAGCTGAAGAATAACTTTCAATGACTTCGTTAACTATTGATTGTAATTCTGACTGATAACTCCTAGCTACCGATTTAATCTTATGGCTCCAATTCTTCCTAAATTGACAATCAAACCGGGCTATCAACCTCAATCTTCAGATACAACACCTGAAGCCGATTTATTAGGATTCTGGCTCTTAAAACAACGAACACCCGAACAGCGACTGTTGATGGGAAGCTCGATGAACCAAAATGCTCGTCGCTTTGCTATTAACTGCTTCCGCCAACGCTTTTTTGATTTAAAAGAACCAGAATTTGCTCAAAAACTCGCCCAAGCTTGGTTAGGTGAAGATTGTCCACAACATTATATTCCCACCGGAGATGAAATGACTTGGGTTCAAGATTCCATTAGTCTGGCTGAAATTCTTCACCCAATTTTTGAATGCCACAATATTCCTTATGATATTACAGGAGGAGTTGCTGCTATTGCCNGTTGCAACAGCGTTTAGAATTTACGCCTCGACAACTGCTGTATCTGGAATATTTGGAAAAAGTTTTAACGTTACCTCGGCTTTCCGGCTGTTAATTTCTTAGCGAGCGTGAAAACAGCCTTCCCCAACAGAGGAAAGCTGTGTTGCTTGTGGCGTAATCTCTTAAGGAAGTTAGGTTAAGATAATACGTCTTATCTTAAGCCGAGTTTTTCATCTACAAAGAGTGCGTCAAGAGTGCGGAGTGCGAGGTGCGGAGTGTGGAGTGCGAGGTGCGGAGTGCGGAGTGCGGAGTGCGAGGTGCGGAGTGTGGAGTGCGGAGTGCGTGAAAGTTATATTCAAGACATCAGGTTTTGGTAGAGAATATCAATGCACCACGTTAACTTGAAAGAAGCTGAAACAAAACTAGCAGAATTGATTGAAGAAGCAGCAAGCGGAGAAGAAGTTGTAATCACACGCAGTGATGGAGCAGCTTTCCTAATTGTGCCGCTTGTTGGAGTGGGAGCTATCCCTAAATTCGGCAGTGCTAAGGGTAAGGTGATTATGTCGGATGATTTTGATGAGCCATTGGCAGATTTTGAGGAATACGCTCCCTGAAAATCTTGCTTGACACTCATCTATAGTGACTAGAGATAGCGTGTTTACAAGTTATCCTGTGCAATTAGTTTGGTAAGATGCTCTGACAATCAGCATTCTGAGTTAGGCATTCATATAGCCGTTTTTTTAACTCCTGTGCAGCCAATTCTTGCTCTCGCACCTTACCCACCCGCAAACTATCCACTAAACACAATAACTCATAAAATAAAGGATCAGCCTCCACAACTTCCGGCACAGAGCGATATAAAGGCGTAATTTCCTGACCCTTGACCTTCCCCTTGGTAAAGGGCCATACATAGAGATTTTGATCATCCGTCATCAACAAACCCTTCAAGGGTTCAGCAGAATGAGCCGTGGGTATACCCCGTACCAATGCCCCAGGATAAGCCGGAAAAACGTATTTTAAACCATGTATAAGATATTCCTCCACAGCCGCTTTTAACACTTTCCTTCTTTTGCTGTTATACAAATGGCACTGTTCACAACGCTGTAAAGCCGCATACACGACAGAAGGACTGGTCTTTAAACTTTTTGCCAAATCATCATAAGTCCACATCGAATCTAAACAGTGAACTTTGAGCAAGATGACGATATCTTGAGGTTTTTGAGCCGATTTCATTCGGGAGCGAGTCAGCAATATTCTTGATTCATGAATTACGAATAAAAATAGTATAACTTAAATGATTTCATTTGAAATTGGCGTTTGAATGGGGAATGAAAACCAATCATAATATCTAAAGTGGGTACACCCATCTCGACATGATCTCATTCATGATTAATCGTTTTGAGTCTGCAAATAGGCACTTAGATCTTCCAAAGAGTTAAAATTGAGGACAGCTATACTTAAGTCTTCAAGTTGTTCAATCGATAGTGCCTCCACCTGGGCTTGTATCTCTGGCGGTAGCCCATTTGCGAGTAAAGAAAAATCTTGTAATTTATGGTAGAGTTGATTAAGAATAATAGCCAGAGCCGCTTCTTTACGAACGGTAAGCCTCGTTTGACTAATCAACGCTTTGATATCGGCATTAAAGGCAATCTCTTGGGCAGCAATACTCGCCTCTTCAACAATCCTATTGCCCAGACGAATATTATGGCAAGCATCCCACTCCGTTTCTGCCGTCAACTCGGTTTCATAGTGGACAACAATCCAATAACGTTTCAACTCACTCATACAACTTCACAATTTCAAGGGTTTATATTCAAGGAGATGCGGCAATGACATCAAACCTGTTCAATGAATTTATCGATGCCGGCCCAGAAGCCAAACTAGAATTAATTGAATCCAAGTTAATCGTCGGTAATACCCTAGTTGGTAGCCGTCTGCTGCTCAAACAAATTCTCACCGGATGGGGAGCGCGTGCCGCCATCGCCCTAGCTCCTATACAACACTGGTTAGAAGCTCTCCGTCTTACCTATAACGGGCCGATTCCGCCCGGATTAGACAGTACAGAAACCATCGCCACCACCTTACAAACCTGGGCGGCTAGTTTCCCCTACCAACCCCAAGACCTGCTACCCGGTTCCAGAGGAGAAGAAAACTATCACAATCCCATCCGTAGTTATATCAGCCACTCCTTCTGGGAAATCGCAGAAAAACTAGGAGGGCAATCATTCAGTCGTGATTTTGTCATGCGCCTAGGCAACAATGGCTTCACCCCAGACATCCTCTTATTTTTAGGGCCGCCGCGCAACACACTTAGAGAATACTACCTCGAAGGGCCAGCCGAAATGGTACTCGAAGTGCTGCGACCCGGACATGAATACGCAGACCGCATCATCAAACGAGACTATTACGCCGCAGGTGGAGTACCAGAATACATCATTCTCAATCCAGCCCGAAAAGAAATCGAATTTTGGCACTTAATCGACGGAAAATATGAGCGAATGGCCCCTGACCCATCAGGATGCTACCGACCGCAGAGCGTACCGGGGTTAGTGTTTCTCCCCGACAATCTGTGGAGAGAAGATGAAGACTGGTATCGCTGGCCCCAAGACCCTCCAATTGTTTATATTGAAGGTACACAGCCAGAAAGTCGAAGACTGCGAACCGTAGAGAATGGTTTAGATTGGGGATGTTTACCATTTAATCCGCAATTGCAGTTAGAGCCAGTACCCATTTCTTTTGAACAGTATATTGCTTGGTGTCCAGAAGCCAAGTTTGAGTTCTGGGACGGGAAACCCCAAATTGGCGGTAAAGAAGGCATCCGCAACTTGATTGGGATGTTACTGATGACATGCGGTTTAGCAGATGCTTTAAAGGTCTTGTCGCCCGTTGAGTGGGTAACCGCGTTATTAGAAACAGAAACTTTGAGACAGCAAGATGCCCAACGGAAAGCAGTTTGGTGGGATTTGGCTCGTCAAGCAGCTACCCTATTGCGTTCTAAATATGGGGTAACTCGCTTGGGAGTCATTGGAGATTTAGTCAAACCTGAGCCCTTAAATTTTTGGTCTGAAATTACACTGGTTGTTTGGGATTTACCAGAGAGGAAAGGTTACGAGATTTACCAGGATTTGTCTAATTTGAGCAAGGAACCTGAGATTAACTTAATTGAGGCAGAGAGCAAGTATGCTACGCTAGCTCAACAGCAGTCAATTTCTCAATTTCTGGTTGAGATTTAGTTCCCCTCGATTTCTTGTTGAAGTGTTTGACCAAAAATTTGGGATAAAATTAAACCTAAATCCTATTTTTGTATTCCTCAACTCTATCTAAATCGCACTCCGCACCCCGCACTCCGCACTCTATAATCCCTATGAACACCCTCCCGTCTCATTCTGCTGTTGAAATTGTTCCGGCTTCTGTTGCTAGGACATTAGCTGAACGCAATGTGATGGAGGATTTATTAGCTACAAAACGTTCTGAGAATACTCGGAAAGCTTATAATCGGGATTTGAAGGATTTCTTTTGGGCAGTTGCTCATCAAGAACCAACCGCCCAGTTAGTGATTGAGTTTTTACAGCTATCGAAGGAACAAGCTTTAAGTTTGGTATTGGGTTATAAGCAGCAATTGTTATCCAAAAAGTTATCAGAAGCAACAATAAATCGACGTTTAGCCGCGATTAAAGCATTAGTGGCATTTGCTTATCGGATTGGACAATGTGGTTGGACGTTAGCCGAATTAAAGGGAGAGAAGGTTAAAACTTATCGTGATACGACAGGAATTCCTCCGGTGGTGTTTAAGAGGATGTTGCAAATTCCCAATCGTCGTACATTAAAAGGGAAGCGGGATTATGCTTTGTTAAGGTTGTTGTGGGATAATGTTTTGCGGCGGGAAGAGGTATGTCAAGCTAATCTTGAGGATTTGGACTTGGAGGGCAAGACACTCAAGATTTTGGGGAAGGGTAAAGGAACGCAGAAGGAAACGGTAACGTTATCAAAGCCAACGGTGGAAGCTCTACAAGATTGGTTGGTGGCGAGACGAGAATTGAAACGCTCTAAACCTTTATTTATTGCCTTGGATAGAGCGAGTTACGGTCATCGACTTACGGGGACAGGGGTTTATAAAATTGTTAGTCAAATTGCCAGAGAAGCAGGGATTAATAAACCGTTATCGCCTCACCGGATTCGTCATTCGGGGATAACAGCGGCATTGGAAGCAACGAATGGGGATGTGCGGAAGGTGCAGAAATTGAGCCGCCATTCGGATTTGAATACGTTGATGATTTATGACGATAATCGGAAAAATCAGCAGGGGGAAGTCACGGATTTGTTGGCGGATTTGGTTTAAGAAGATTAATGTCCTAACCTCGGCTTTGACTACCATATAAAGTTATAGCTTAGGCGATCGCTTTAGTGTTAAAGTGNTTGTTCGACTTGTCAACGGCGATTTCGAGATGCTGAATCTTTCGATTCTCTGGGAGTTTTGATTATGATTTTATTCGCTTTTCTTTTCTTGGTTTCGATTCAAATTTTCAACCCCAGTCGTTCTCAAACCCCTGGAAGCCAAACCACCTCCTTTAAATCCATTTAAAGTTATGATACCCTTTTTAAAATCCTATCTAAAAATGGCTGATTTCTTCACCCCAATAGAAACCGAATTCCTGCACAAAATCTGATTGTTCACCCTAAAATAGTGGCTAGGAACCCGGTTTCTGATCTCCACCTGACACCCTACTTAACAGGCAAGATGGCCTGTTCCACACACCCAACATGAACGAACAACGCTTCAACGCCTATCTGACTTTAATTCAAAATCTCCTCGCCTGTCCTAATGGCGAACAACCCCAAATTTTACAGAAAAATCAAGACTTACTGGATCAAGATTTCCTACAGGTTTTATTCGCAGTATCTTCACAATTGCAGGAAGACGGAAGACAAGAGGAAGCAGAATATTTAATCAATTTAGCAGAAAAATTATCAGCTTGGCTTGGGAACAGGAACTTCTCGGAAGATTATTATAATTTTTTAATAGAAGTTTTGCAAGCAATTTCAGATAGTCGAGGAAATCCTCAAGTTGTTTATCCCCTATTTCAACAAAACCTCGATAAACTCGATGAAAATTTAGCCAATATTTTGACAAACTGGGCAACAGCTACATTTAAAGAAGTTTCTAGGGAAACGGCTTACAACATTGCAGCAGATATTTGCAATTTTGCGAATTTAATCCAACAGTTTCCTCTAGGAAACCGCAAGAAAAATTTAGAGATTAGTATCGCCACCTATCAAGTGGCTTTAGAAACTTATACTCGTGCAGCTTTTCCTAAACAATGGGCAACCATTCAAAATAATCTGGCTACTGCCTATTTTGATAGAATTAAAGGGGAAAAAGCTGATAATATCGAAAGGGCAATCGCCGCCTACCAAGCTGCTTTAGAAATTAGAACTCGTGAAGCTTGTCCTGAAGAATGGGCAATGACTCAAAATAATCTGGCTGCTGCCTATTCTGATAGAATCAAAGGGGAAAAAGCTGATAATATTGAACAGGCAATCGCCGCCTACCAAGCTGCTTTAGAAATTTTAACCCGTAAAGCTTTTTCTAAACAATGGGCAACGGTTAAAAATAATCTGGCTACTGCCTATAAGGATCGAATCAGAGGGGAAAAAGCTGATAATATTGAACAAGCAATCACCACTTTTAAAGCGACTTTAGAAATTTATACCCGTGAAGCTTGTCCTGAAGAATGGGCAATGACTCAAAATAATCTAGCTCTTGCCTATAATGATAGAATCAAAGGGGAGAAAGCTGATAATATTGAACAGGCGATCACAGCATTCCAATCGGCTTTAGAAATTTATACCTGTGCAGCATTTCCTTATGAATGGGCAAGGACTCAAAATAATCTAGCTATTGCCTATTTGGATAGAATCAAAGGGGAAAAAGCCGATAATATTGAACAGGCGATCACAGCATCCCAATCGGCTTTAGAAATTAGAACCCGTGAAGCTTGTTCTGAAGATTGGGCAATGACTCAAAATAATCTAGCCGCTGCCTATTGGAATAGAATCAAAGGGGAGAAAGCTGATAATATTGAACAGGCGATCGCAGCATTTCAATCGGCTTTAGAAATTTATACTCGTGCAGCATTTCCTTATGAATGGGCAAGAACTCAAAATAATCTGGCTCTTGCCTATAATGATAGAATCAAAGGGGAAAAAGCTGATAATATTGAACAGGCAATCGCAGCATTTCAAGCTGCTTTAGAAATTTATACTCGTGAAGCTTTTCCTCAAGATTGGGCAAGGACTCAAAATAATATAGCTATTGGCTATTCTAATCGAATCAAAGGGGAAAAAGCTGGGAATATTGAACAGGCGATCACAGCCTATAAAGTTGCTTTAGAAATTTATACTCGTGAAGCTTTTCCTGAAGATTGGGCAATGACTCAAAATAATCTAGCTCTTGCCTATAATGATAGAATCAAAGGGGAAAAAGCTGATAATATTGAACAAGTGATCGCCACTTTTAAAGCGACTTTAGAAATTTATGCCCGTGAGGCTTTTCCTGAACAATGGGCAACCACTCAAAATAATCTAGCTCTTGCCTATTGGAATAGAATCAAAGGGGAAAAAGCTGATAATATTGAACGGGCAATCGTTGGCTCCCAAGCTGCTTTAGAAATTTATACCCGTGAAGCTTTTCCTGAACAATGGGCAATGACTCAAAATAGTCTGGCTGCTGCCTATTCTGATAGAATCAAAGGGGAAAAAGCTGATAATATTAAACGGGCGATTAAAGGGTTTCGGTTAGCATTAGAAATTAGAACACCGGAAGCGTTTCCTTTAGATTGTTTACAGTCGGGTAATAATTTAGGAAATACGGCGTTTAATGCGGAGTTGTGGGAGATTGCTATAGAAGGATATAGAAAGGCAATAGGAGCAGTCGAAATTAGTCGCAGTTGGGCGATAACGGATGAACGAAGACAGGAAATTATAGCGCAAGCGGTGGGAGTTTATCATAATATTGTCCAGTGTTATATTAATCTCGATCAAGTTGATAAAGCCATTGAATATGCAGAACGTTCTCGATCTAAACGGTTAGTGGATTTAATGGCAAGTAATGACCTTTATGCTGACGGTAAAATTTCCCCAGAAGTGCAGAAGTATTTGCAAGATTATGATCTTCTGCAACAACGGATTGATCAAGAACGGGAACGTTTACGGCGAGAATTTGATGGGAATAAAACCTTAGTAGAAAGTGTCAGTCGTCAGCACCAGCGAGAAGCAGT
This sequence comes from Planktothrix tepida PCC 9214, assembly GCF_900009145.1. Taxonomy (NCBI): domain Bacteria; kingdom Bacillati; phylum Cyanobacteriota; class Cyanophyceae; order Oscillatoriales; family Microcoleaceae; genus Planktothrix; species Planktothrix tepida. The sequence continues at coordinate 126,353 of NZ_LN889815.1, read as the reverse complement.
TGAATTCAGTAAAGACACGATTGAACAATTAGAAGAGGAAAAACAGCAACTCTGGGAACAAATTCGCAGTCGTGATCCGGTGTTATCAAGACAAATTAAAGTCGAGCCTCTGGATTTTACCATAATTCAAGGTTTAATTGAAACGCCCAAAACCGCGATTCTAAATTTCTACACCACCACCAACCAAACCCACATTTTTATCCTCTATCAAAACAAACCGCCCCAACTCCATACCTGCGAGAATTTAAGTTATAGAAAATTACGAGAATTAGGGGTTGACGAGTGGTTAATTCCCTATTTAGAATCCAATCAAGTCTGGGAAGCAAAAATGGGCGATTTCTTACAAAATCTAGCCGAACAGTTAAACCTCAACACCTTAATTAACACCTATCTTTCTGGTATTGAAGAATTAATTATTATTCCCCATATGTTTTGGCATCAAATTCCCTTTGCTGCGTTACCTTTAACCGATGCTTCTGAGTCTTCATCCTCTCAACAACCTGGAGGAATACGTCAAATTTTTAACTCGTTTCTGCGACTAGAAAAACCCCAAAATCAAACCACCCATAGCGATAATGTTCCGGTATCAACTGTTCAAGAAAATTCTAAATATTTGGGAGATAAATTCCGCCTGCGTTATGTTCCCAGTTGCCAAATCTTGAAATTCTGTCAAGAACGACCCCCACTCAATCTATCACATTATGGAACCGTTGAAAACCCCGACGGCACGCTTCCGGGTGCAAGTTATGAAGGAGAAAAAATTGCTCAACTTTATAAGATTCCCGATGATAACCGTTTAAAAGGTCGAGAACAAGGAACGGTTAAAAACTACCGCAACCTGTTAGAAAAAGTTCAGGTATTCCATTCTAGTCATCATGCGTCGTGCGATTTAGATAGTCCCTTAGAATCTCGATTAATCTTAGCCGATGGTACAATTACATTAGGGCAAATCATGACCCCCGGTTGGCGACTTCCCCAGTTATCGGATATTTTTCTATCCTGTTGCGAAACCAATCTAGGGGTTGCCGAAGTCACCGATGATATTCTAACGTTATCAACAGGTTTCCTCTGTGCTGGGGCGCGAAATGTCGTGAGTACGTTATGGGCAGTTAATGACTTAGCAACGGCGTTATTTTCTATCTTCTATTATAGAAATCGTAAACAGGGTCATAACCGTTCAGTCTCTTTACAAATGGCTCAGGTTAAGTTAAGAGGGTTAACGAAAAAAACGTTAAAAAATCAATATCATGACGAGTTAGAAGCTCGTTTTACTCAACAGTTTAACCAAGCTAACGCCCAAAGACAACAAGCTAAGGCAGAGCGAGATAAACAATCAAAAGGAACCCCAGAATATGAACAATGCCAGAAAGAATATCAATATTGGAATCGAATTGCAACTAAAAATTTTAATGCTCAAGAAAGTTTAAAAGATTTTTGTAATCAAGAATATCCCTTTGATCATCCGGTTTATTGGGCGGGTTTCATTTGTTCAGGATTAACATAAGAAACCGTTGCTTATCCCTTCCCTCCGTCGTTTTGTGAATGCGAGCGATCGCTTCCAGAATATCTTGAATCCGCATTGACCATTCCCTAGAAGGCACGAATTGCCTCCTTGAGAACAGGTTGTCGTAAATGTTCTCTCAAAGCATCTTGTGTCCCTAAATCAATGGGGCACCCCAAAATATCTTCTAAAAAATGTTGCACCCGAAACAAGTCAAATAAACTCGCTTCTATGGAAAAATCGACTAAAAAATCTACATCACTATCTGGTTGTGCTTCATCCCGTGCGACCGAACCAAATAAATCTAAAGACTTCACACCCAAAGCTTTTAATTCTTCTGTGTGATTCGCTAAAATTGCCAGCGCTTCATCTCTTTTCATAAAATACCTAACACCTGAAACCCGATACCCGACACCTAACTAACGTTTGCATAACTCTAACAGTTGCGTGCGATATAGCAATATACCAATTCGGAAAACTGTTATGAGTCGCACCTATTCCCGTCGTCACTATCAACCCTCACCCCCAGTTGAGAATCTCCCTTGGTGGAAATCCCCCTTAATCTTAGGAGCTATTATAGCAGGAATTGGGATCATTGGTAGTACCCTTTGGATTGAATATACAACCCAAAGAGTTATCCATATTCGCGCTGATGATAGTTCTGATTCTGCTGAAAAATATAGCTTAGAACGACAACAACATTGCCGCGCCAGTATTCAACAGTATAAACCTGGTGATGTTGCCATTACCACTGCTTTTGCCGATCGCCCTGTTACTACTCAAAATATCTCGATTTTCAATAGTTTATCGCTTTTGGGTCAGTGTAATAAAGCTCAACGTCCGATTAAAAACCAACAACCCGGCACCTCACTAATTTTACTGTTAGAAGACGTTAACAGACTCATTAAAAAAGAGCGCGATCGCCGAAATTATAACCCGGTTGTTGTCACCATTACCTTACAGGATACTGAACCAGGGCCGAATCAACCCCCACCGGATGATCAACGCCTTCAAGAATTAGTACATCAAATTACAGCCGATCAAGGAACAATTATGTTGATGGTGGAAAACCCGAATGTTAATCATCAACTGAGAACACTTCTAACTGAGGAAACCTCCGCCGAAATCTGCTCCTTTGCTGATATTTCAAATTGTGTTAATAAAGCTTTTGAAATCGGGCGGAAATTATAAATTTTTGCTACAGGTAAAATCTTTGCATAACTTCTAAAAGCTTTCTCGATAGTAAGGTAGAACAAAATAATTGTTAATCGATCAAACCTAATCGTTAACGCTCTCAAACATTTGCTAGTCATTAAGGAGTATTGATCATGAGTTCTAATTATTCTCATCACCATCAAAAACAGTTTCAAATTGATCAATTAGTTGATAGTTGGCGACATCTTCCCCAAGAAGTTATCGCCCGGTTGCCAAAAGGTCTTCGTGCTAAAATGAGTGAACGACAGCAGCGATCGGGTAAATCTCGTGTGGCAGAATCTCGCATTGATGACTTAAAACCCACCGCTACACGTCAACCCTCCGACTCTTTTAAAAAAGCAACTAAAATTGTTGTTGTGATGATTGGTGCATTAACCTTTAGTGCCGGAACCCAAGTATTAACCTCTCGTTTAGGGTCAATGGCGTTACCTGCGGCAATGGCTGGGGGTGCTTTAGCAAGTTTTCTTGTTGATGACCGTGCAACTAAAGTCACAACAAAAGCTCGTTTAGCTCACAGCACAAATCAAGCACTGAGTAGCATTATTAAGCAAAAAGAATCCCAATCTTTTATTAATGAATTAGGAGAATTATACTACAGCATTCAAACCGCATTAATCCAAGAAATTGAAGGCAAAAATTTAGGTAAACAACTCTGGATTGATGGAGTTTTAGCGGGGTCATTAAGTGCAGCAGAATTCACCATTAATTTTTGGATTGTGGCACAATTAGGATTACCCGGAGGATTATTAATTGAAGCAATTGCTGCTAGTTTACCCGTAACATTAATTTGGATTGCTGCCGCTTTTCAGAGCGATCACTTTGAATTACCGGAAAAATTTGCTGATTTAATGAACAAATATGAACCCGCTTTATTTCCCCCTGTAGGAATGACAGAAGAAGAATTACACAACCTGCTGACGATGGAAATTGCCCAGGAACAACGGATTGATTATTTAGTGAAATTCGTTGCAGAAGGAGATGATAGCGGACGGTTAAAGAACTTACCAATGGCTGAAGCAGATTATGATATTAATCAAATTCGCGATCGCAAATATCAGTTAGAACAAGAACGGGATATAGCTGTTGAACAACGTTTATTCGCTCATCGTGCTGAAATTAATAATCTGCCGAATCAATTCCCCATTCCTGAAGTTAATCTGACGGGTTTGAGTCCCCAACAAATTAAGGAAAAGGAGGAAAAAATTAAACAGCAAAAAGCGATTTGGGTACAGCAAAAAACGGCTGAATTAAAAGCCAATTTAGAGCAAGATTTAAAAATAATCGCTCACCGTTATGAAACCCAGATCAAGCAATGCGAGGAAGATCTGACAGAAGTTCAGAAGCGGTATCATGAGGGATATGATCGCTGGCAAGAAGACGACGAACCGAGAAGCGACATTGCTTAAGAGAATTGAGAGAAGATTAAGCGAGGGGTGCTTTTCGGGTATAATCCCAGCATCCCTTTTTTGCTTGACCTTTCAACTATGCACCCATTAGATGAAAAGCTTGAAGAGTTGGTATTAAAAGCGCAATTACATTTTAATGACCCTCCAAGAAGGCGTAGAGTTATACAGGAGTTATGGGATATTATGTTACCGTCAAGACGCCGACCACCACAGCCTACTGATGATGAGGCAAGGCGCAGACTAGGTGGCTTGAAAAACAGCTGTCGTAACATATATGGGTCTAAATTAGAAGGTGATTTTGAGGAAGATTGGCCCGATGTTTTACAGGAAGCTCAAACAGAAGTTTTGACGAAAATTGATATTTATAAAAAAGGAGTTGATTCTCAGCTATATACAGCATGGCTGAATTTTTGCAAAACATTACCATCACAGCCAAATTCTGAAGTTTATTCAGAGTTTCAAAACCAAGTCGATAAATTTCGGAATCGTTTTATTCAAAGACGAACAAAAAAGGCTAGTGCTCAAAAAGTAATGATTTTTGCCTTTCATCTTCTGCTCCAGAGCGGGTCATATAAAATCCTATTACTGCTTATGCACGACTACCCAAAAAAGAAAAACGGCATGATTGTTGTTAAACCTTATCCGCAGGAAAAAGCCCAACATCTATCTCAAATTTGTGAAAATTTTTGCAACAGCATTCAAACTAATGAAATAGATTTACAACAAGCCTGGAATACTTTTTGTGCTGAAGTTCAGAAACTTTATCGACCTCTCAAGTTTTGGAACTGGTTTGCTAGTTATATAAAATTTCGCTTTATTGATATTATCCGAGAGCGAACCAAAGAGGTTTCAGCCGATGCGCCGGATGCAAAACAAAAAGAAGATTCTAAAGCTCAGACGCGATTAGATAAAATTCAGGATAAAGCTGATTCAGGGTTGTCTCAACAGCAGATTAAACTAATTTACGAAGATCCAGATGGAATTTTCCGAGGAAAGCATATTAAAAATTTCCCTGAAGAAGATTTTAGAGCCATTGCTATTTTAAAATTCAGGGATGCTACCTTACAAGAAATTGGCAATCATTTCAATCATGCCATCATAGAAACAGAAAAAACCAGAAATAGAAATTTAACAGAAGAGGAAAAAAAGAAACTTTATGCTCAACAAACAATTAGTTCTTTTTACACTCGTGCCTGTTATTATTTTAAACCCATTCTTGAAGAATATTTAGAAGCTAGAATAGCCCTACCACAACCTGTTATCGAACAAATTGTTAATGATTTAGAAGGGAAGTATAATAAAAGAAGAATGCCCGGTTATTCTCAAATCACTTTTAAAGGGATAATTGAGGCTCGATTAGGCGGAGTTCCTTCTTGGAAACTTCTAGCACAACAATTACGCATTGATGTCAAGGATTTGATTTATTTTTACCTAGATTCTATCAGTTATTTTAAACTGATGACAAAACCCAAGACTCGAACCAGAAAAAGTAAAAAACATAGTGAAACAGAGATTAACAATTAGGAGATAACAGCCATGACTTACACAAATCGTTCAATGTTTACAGTTCCTATAACCTCAAAAGCTTGTAAGTTAGCTAAGTCGTTTAAAAGTCAATATGAAAATCCGACGAAAGCTGAACAAGTTTATCTGAATACCCTTGCGGTTTATGCCGTAGAAACCTATTGTGAATGTTTAGGAATTGAGACAGATTTAGAAAATTCTGATAGTCTAAATTCTGTGATGCAGCCGTTAATGAATATCGCCGATTTAGAAATAGAAGGAATTGGCAAAATAGAATGTCGTCCTGTGTTACCAGAAGATGAATTTTGTTATATTCCCGTTGACACTTGGGAAAATCGCATTGGTTATATTGTTGTAGAAATTGATGAACCATCAAGAGAAGCAACCCTATTAGGATTTTACCCTCCGGTTAATGCTTTAGAAATGATGGAAGAAATTTCTCTTGATAGTTTTCTTCCTTTAGAAACATTTATTGATTATCTAAACCGACTCGAATCAGCTTTGGTTTTTTTTCAGAGTGATGATGAGGTCGTGGAGACAGTTAAAATCCGACTAGCAGAACAGCCTATAACAGAAATTATTGCTGGACTTGAACGAATTTATCGCATCCATCCTAAAGATAAATGGCGCTATGCTGGCGGTAAGTTTTTAGCGAGTGCAGCACAAGAAGATATAGCTTGGCGTGGAGGGAACCGAGAGGATAATTTCAATAATGATGAATGGCAAGAGTTAGCAGAAGAATTAATGAATAAGTTAGATGAGATTTGGAAGGATAAAGTTGATATTTTATCAGAAACTAACGTTGTAAATCAACCTTTACCTCAACCAATGATTAATGCTCAATTTAACACGCTTCCTGTAAATTTTGTTCATTTAAACAATTGGTTAGATCCCAATCAAGAATCGTTGAACCATTGGCTTTCTTTTGAAATTTTCTTAAAAAGTTTGCCCGAAAATCGTTCTTTAAGGTTTGTGGCTGCACCCCGTTCTCGCAGTGCAGAGACAGAAGATCGATTAGAAAGTGTCAGTAAAGTTTGGCAATTTCAACTTTTAGACTATCCCTTAGTCTTGGTTATGGCATATCAAGTAGAATCAGAAGAAAAACGAACAGTTATCGCGCGATTATATCCGAATGGGGAAGATGCTTATCTACCTCCTGATGTGAAATTAATTATCTTAGAGGAATCTGGGGAAGTTTTTTTAGAAGCTACTTCTCGCAGTGTTGATAATTGGATTCAATTAGAATTTCAAGGGGAACCAGGAGAACGATTTAGTATCAAGATAGAACTAGGAGAAGCAAGCATCACGGATAATTTTATGATTTGATAACGGGTTTCGGGTTTCGGGTTTCGGGTGTAGAAGGCTTGATCATTAAGGCTCACAGGTATCAGAAATGTCCTAATATGACTTTCGATTGCTAGCAGTCCCCTGAACAGTGTTTGACTTTAATAACGACTATGCTCTTTACAAGTCAAGTATTCTAGCTGACACCCGACACCTGACACCTGACACCTGCTCCGCATAACTTTGAATTCTCATAACGATTAGTAGTCATCAAGCCAAAATATGAGGAGTTTTAAGATGGCTGCTTCTGAAATCGTTATGCACCGGATGTTTGTCGAAATCGTTGCCCAGTATCACCCCTTTGCTGAGTATGTCGGTTATCAAGAGGCTGAAGATGGATTTATTATCTGCTATCGAGGCGCTAATGGGGAACAATATATGGCAATTGATACCCAAGGCAATGTGTTAGGAGATACGACGATGGGAACAACAAGAACAATGGGAATTGTAGCTATCGGTGCGGCTATTCTTGGTGCAATGTTTGGGGGTTCAAATTCCTAGTTAGATTAAGAAGCCGGGTTTCTGACGTTATCTCTCGGTTCCTATCAAAAGCTTGATCAAGAAACCCGGTTTCTCGACTTTCCTACAGGGTTCAGAAACCGGGTTTCTTATGTTATCTTTCGACTCTTATCAAAAGTTTGTTCAGAAACCTGGTGTCTCGACTTGTAGATATTTTTCCTGACTTGATGTGATAGAATAGATGTCGAATAACACCCCTTTTGTCCAGATTGATTTAACACCTGAATACAATATGAACTATCACGAACGGATCACGATTAAACCAGGTATGCGAAGTGGTAAACCTTGCATTCGCGGAATGCGGATTACAGTTTACGATGTGTTATCTTATCTAGCATCAGGAATGACTTATCAAGAGATTCTTGATGATTTTCCTTATCTGACTCAAGAGGATATTTTAGCTTGTTTGAGCTATGCAGCAGATCGGGAGAGACAAATATTATTAATTCAGGCATAGTGATGTATGGATTTATGCACAAAATAATGGTTTTGCGATCGCTACCAAAGATAGCGACTACAATGAGCTTTTGATGTTACGTGGTTTTCCGCCTAAAATCATTTGGATCAGACGTGGAAACTGCTCAACTTCAGAAATCGAAGCGATGCTGAGAACACATATTAATGATATTCAAACATTGTTTGATGATTCATCGTTAGGGATATTAACCCTGTACTGAGGTATTATGGAATTAATTGCGCTGGATGATACTGGTAGGTTTTGGAGAGCGCGATCGCTTTTCTTGGTTGACTCGCCTATTGGCTATACTGGAGTGAACTAACCTAATTTACATCTTGCACCTGCTCATAAATCCCGCCCCCGACCGGGACTTAAAACTTGTTTGTAATATCAATCTTTACAATAACTGAGATATAACTGCTAGTCAAATGATAAAATAAGCGGTAGGTCGTCCCCAACCTCGATTGCTGGCAATCCTTTTATAGCAATGGACAAAAATGTTAGGACGGATGATAGTAGGGTCAATTCTTGAATTGACCCTACTATCTCCTCGGAAATTGTCCTAACCCTCTTGGCTCCTGCTATACCAGAAACTTAAACCTTAACTACCAAAGGTTTGTTTATATATCACTTGAAAACAAAGAGTATCTAGTTATTGACCGGGGAAACGCAATGGGTAAATTAGCTGTAATCGAAATAGGAGATGGTGATTTTGAACATGGTTTTTCAGTCACCATTAGGATCGGGGAAGAGGGGCAATCTCACACTACTGGAGTACCAGGTAAATTGCCTGCCAAGCTCGAACTTCCAGAACTTTATAAAGACTGGCGGGAGTCGTATCGCCGTCAAGTGCCTGATCCTAGTCGTGCATCAAATGGCATAATTACGAATTATTCTATACCTGAAATAATTGAAAAAGGTAAAAATTTAAAAGCCGGGTTAAATGAATGGCTAAATTCCCAAGCGTTTCATACAATTAAGGATAGCTTACAACGAGAGTTAAGCAAATCAGAGGAAATTCGGGTCATCATTCAGACAGACATAATAGAGTTGCAGCAGTTACCTTGGCATCTGTGGGACATTTTCGATCACTATCGCAAGGCTGATGTTGGTTTGAGTCGGAGAACTCATGCCCCGGCACTAAAACAAATGTTATTTGATCGTCAAGGTAAAATTAGGCTATTAGCAACTTTTGGTTGTGTTACTGGAAAAGATGGTAACAAGATTAATACAGAAAAAGATCAAGAATTTTTACAAGAGCATCTAGGTGATATTGCAGATTTGCATTTTCTAGAAAATCCTAGAATAGAAGATTTAAACAAGGCTCTGAAGGAATATAAAGCAGATATATTTTTCTATGCAGGTCACAGTTCTACGGATGTGAATGGTCAAACAGGTCAGATCGATGGTAAAAGAATTGAGAATTTGGAATTTGCATTTAGGAAAGCAGTTGAGCATGGTTTAAAGTTAGCTATTTTTAATTCTTGCGAGGGATTAGGAATAGCTAGAAATTTAGCTCTTTTACAAATTCCTCAAATAATTATTATGCGCGAACCGATTCCAGATAAGGTTGCCCATGAATTTTTGAAAAGTTTTCTTGAGGAATTCGTTAACAATAAAAAATCACTTTATTTAGCATTAAGGGAAGCACGAGAAAGTTTACAGCATCTAGAGGAAAACTTTCCTTGTGCTACTTGGTTGCCAGTTATTTTCCAAGATTTGACAGAAATACCTCCGACTTGGAACGAATTGCAACAAATGCCATCTGAAAATTTAAACCAAAACCAACAAACACTAAATTCCTCAACTCAACCTCAAACAGAGCAAGCATCTAATCAAAGTTGGATTAAACGTTATTTGGGAAAAATTTGCATAGGCGCGGCAGGATTGATTATCCTGGGTGGGATAATGGGAGTGATGGCATTGCGTAATCAAGCGACCCTCGATCAAATTGCGAAAAATAATACCGTTTCAATTAAGGGTAAAAATCAAGGATCGGGAGTTATTTTTGCAAAGAAAGATAATAATTACTATGTTCTTACTGCTAAAAGTGTAGTTAATCCTAAAGATCAATACAAGATTGTTACGGTAGACAGAGAAGAATATCCTGCTAAGATAAACAAAAACCTATCTGATATAGACTTAGTTATTTTGCAGTTTACCAGTAATGAAAATTACACCATCGCTCGTTTAGCAAATTCTGATACAGCAAGGGAAGGCACAGCAGTTTTTCTTTCAGGCTGGTCACAAATTGATGGCAGCGAAAAACCATCATATTATCATTTTATTGAGGGAGAAATTGTCAGTCTGCCCAGAGCATTACGAAATGGCTACACCTTGATCTACGACAGTAATAGCCGTGAAGGAATGATTGGTGGCCCACTAATAGATGCACATGGTTGTGTAATTGGCATTCATGCTCGACCGGAAACTGAAGCTCTGCGAAATCTTGAATCTGCTCAAATCGGTCTTGTAAAAAATGGCTTTAACCAAGGCATTCCCATGAGACACATTTTAGAAAAAATTTCTGAGCCGGAACTAGAAAATGATTTAGGAAGGGTGGATAAAGATTGTAGGTAAAAAAGATTTTCCCTGTGCGTCTTGGTTGCCAATTATTTGTCAAAATCCGGCAGAAATTCCCCCAACATGGGATTCATTACAGGGCATTTCTAAATAATAGTGCTAAAGCACAACAACGTACCCAGAAACCGGGTTTCTCATGTTATCTCTCGACTCAAATCAAAAGTTTTGTAAAGAAACCCAGTTTCTATTGCTGCATAATTCTTGTTTTTTAGCTCGATGAAGGGTTAGTTAACCAAGCATAGCTACTTATGGAAACTAACCCCAGAAATCGGAAATTTGCCGGAAGTATTGCCACTTTAACACCTCACTCTTACTATCCTAATACTTGGGAAACAGAACGCTTATTCCTCAGACCCTTTAATGGTGAAGATTTAATGGAGCTTTATCGAGTTTATGGCAATTCAGAAGTCATGCGTTTTGTCAGTAAAACGGAGAAAACCTTATCAGAAACAGAGACAGAATTAAACAGTTATATTAACCATTGGAAACAATACGGTTTTGGTCAATTTGCGATGATTGACAAAGCCTCTAATCGGTTGATTGGTCGCACTGGACTCTATCTAAATGAACGCTCTCCCTATCCCCAATTTGGTTATATTTTAGATCAACCTTACTGGGGTCTAGGTTTGGCGACGGAAGCTGCTAAAGCTAATTTAGAGTATGGGTTTAATGTGATGCAATTTCCAGCGATCGCTGCTTTCTCAATGTTAGAAAATCAGGCTTCTCGTAAAATTTTATCACAGAAGTTAGGAATGCAGCTTTTAACTGAAAGTTTCCCCTATTTAGGATTGAAAATGGCTTATTATGCGATTCAGCGATCGCAATATTTAACTCAATTTACCTTTGTCATCAATTTATACTAAATTACAGAAAATGAGTAACTTGAGTTATAGTAGCATCTGGCTGAAATATTATAGTAACCTTGCCCTTCTAGCAAATTGCGATCGCACCCCAAAAATTTCTTTCAAATCTGCATAACGTTTATTTTCCGAAACGATAGTGAACTTGTGGGCAAAAACATCAGGTCGCGACAAAAAAACAACTTTTCTAAGCCACCTCTGCATAAAACCCAAACTCCTGCACGAATAAACCAATAGAACCGTATCAAAAGGTGATTATGATCCGTCAAGTTGATTTAAACGAAGTTCGTAACCGTGTGATGAACAGCCGTCAACAAGGCATTGACTTGCCATCCTCCCCTAACCGCGCTGTCTATGTAGACAATGATGGTAATATCCTCACCAACCCCCAACTGGGTCAAGAACGGAAACTGTCCCAAGTGCCTCAAAAACCCTTTGCCGCTACCTTAATGCAAGACCGCCAAGTGGTTGCTCAGAAACTGCCACCCACCGCCCAGGAAATGACCGTTAATGGCGTGACGGGTTGGGTGTATGACATTACCAGCGAAGTTGGCGATGCTTATACCATGTTTATTTTCAACGATGGCAGTCTTTATCAAGTGATGGTACTTTTCCCAGAAGTTGCAGGGCATTATAGTCCGGCTGATGGGCATCTGTTTCCGAATGGGTGTATCTGCCTCAACGAAGAACACGGCTATCCAACCTTAGAACAAGCCTATGCCAAATCCGTTCTCTGGGCAACGGGTTTCAGTATTTACACCCGCACCGGAGACTTCCCCTTATAACGCTCCAAAAACCGGGTTTCTCAGGATTATTCCAGAAGAAACTCGGTTGCAGCTTAAACCACCACAAATCTCACAAAAAAAAACAATTCAACCCCAACAATTATGCTCTCAATTTCAAAAAACGCGCTGCATCAAATTTATCAAGACATTGGCTTGCATCTTCCTGAACGGGGTGGGGCTTTATTGGGGCCAATTGGTCAAGCCGTTATTACCCATTTCATCTTAGATAATCAGGCTCAAACCAGTGGAGCCAGTTATTTGCCTTCACCCCAACTCACGCAACGGGTGCAACAGATGGAACTGCAACAAAACCTGGAGTTTAAAGGGGTCATTCACTCCCATCCTGGGGGTTATGACCGTCCATCTGGGCCAGATGAAGAAGCGATGTGGGAAGGACTCAAAATCAACCCCCATATTCCTTTTTTTGTCGCTCCCATTGTGACTTTAGTAACCCCAAATCAACCCCTGCGTCCCCATGAGTTGGCTCTCGGTCAAGGAAAAATCTCTTTCTATGCTGCTTATCGCCAAGGCAACGGTGTTCGCGTCGAAACCCTACCTGTACAGTCTATTCAAGAAGCGGAGTTATCCCTAATGCAACACAACCGTTTAACGCCTCTTCCGACTACAGTACAAAATGACTTAAACCGAGTGCAGCGTGCTTTAGGTAGCACCCAACCTCCTTTTATTTTTACGACACCGATGGAAGGACGTGACCTACTGGCGGGATGTCTTCCCCTCGACGGGTTAGAATTGCTGTTTATCTTTAGTGAAAGTTATCCGACGACTCCTCCGATTTTATTAGCGACTTTAGCCCGACAGGATACCGAACAGGTGGAACTGCCTTGGTTATTGGTGACACCACCGGAAGAACGGTTAGTGGTGGCTGTTACTGGCTTAATCACAGGTCATGGCCCCTACCGCAAACTCTTTCGCCCTTTGGGAAAGTCCGGTCTCACCACCAACGCCGAAACCGCAGCTTTAGCTTGCTGGAGTGGCTACTTTTCGGGGGCTGACCCCAAACAAGCGACAACAGAACTGCAACAAGCTTTATTTGCCCGCAGTACAGGACTTTTGAGCCAGCATATTAGCCAAAAGCGGGTACTAATTGCGGGGACGGGTTCAGTAGGTTCCTATGTAGCGGAACAGTTGGTACGCAGTGGAGTGGGGGAACTGACGTTAATTGACCCTGAAGTGGTAGAAACTGCGAATTTGTGCCGCACTAATTATGAGATTGCTGATATTGGACAGCCGAAGGTCAAGGCGTTGGCGCGGCGGTTGCTGAATATTAACCCGTTGGTGAAGTTGACGTTAGAGGAAAAGAGCTTATTCGGGTATGAGGTGGCAGAGTTTGACGCTTTGGTACAAGAAGCGGATTTAATTGTTGCCACAACGGATGATGCCGCAGCGCAACGGATTCTCAACCGTTTTGCTTATTTTCACGGCAAACCTGCTTTGTTTGTGGGACTCTACCAAGCGGCGGAAGGGGGGGAAGTGATTGTCACTGTACCGGGAAAAACGCCATGCTACCAATGTGCTACTCATCATCGCCATCAAGCTGAAACGGGTATGGGAAAAGTCAGTAACGATGGCGACTATGGCAGCAACGGACGGGTGATGGGGGAAGTGGCGTTAGTGGCGGATATTCACCACCTCAGCAGTGTGGCTGTGAAGTTGGCGTTGTCGCTATTATTGCCGAAAAATGCCGAAGCGAAATTAAAGGGATTTTTAGATCCCGCTTTGCAAGCCGGGTTCAATTATTTAACGTTGGGAATGGTTCCGAATTATTGGTTTTATCCGGCTATTTTTGACAATACAGACGGACAATATGCGTTTCAAAGTGTTTGGTTAACGCCAACATCTCAAGAACAATGTCCTGTTTGTGGGGATGTTCATCATCGAGTTGATCCCCGTTCTATTCCGTTGCAAGGGGTGGATGCTGCAAATCTTCGCGCTGCGTTAACTCAAAGTCGCTCTTAATTTTATAGCAGCATTGTAGAGACGTAGTATACTACGTCTCTACAGATCTTGTAAACCAACACTATTTAATAATCTGTTCCAATCTTCCCGATAAATAGAATTATTGGGTTCTTGTTGTTGGAGTTGTGCTAAAATTGTTAAAGCATCAAACCAAATGCCATTTTCTGCATAAACAATCGCTAAATCTCGTCCTTGTTTTCCTTGAATTTGGCGTTGTAAATCTGGGCTAATTTCTTGTTTTACAACTTGACCCCGGACGGTAATATTACCAGTGGGGTCATTAGAATCACAAATGACTGTAAATTGCCATTCATAGCTTTTTTCTGTTTGAAGAAGATTATCTTTTTCAGGGAGATTAACTTGAATCAGTCCAGGTTTGATAGGTAAGGTTAGTTTAACAATGTTATTCTTTTGCTCATCAAATAGTTTAAATTCTGCGGTTAAGGATAATGAGTTTGAGAAGGAAAAATGAAACCAAAAAGTTGGGCGATTTGAGGTGGTATAACCAAAATTTTTCTGAGGAATTAAAGCAGTTAATTTATTTTTCCCACATTTTCCACGCCCTCCGGCGTCATCGCTGCGGTTTCCTGGGGCTCCTCTGTCGGGCAGTTTGAAGTGAAGAGGCTGTTTAAGAGTTTGTGATAACATTTGTGGAGATTGTTGATAGTTTTCGTTAGCTTGGCTTAACCCACTGACTACAAAGTTTAAAGTGAGAACTCCCAGAAAAAGCGGGTTTGAAAACTTCATATAATTGGCAATTACTTAATAGAGATACTCCGAACACTCACGCTTGTAGCTAGAAATGCTAATGCTGATGGAACTAACGGTATCCAGTAGCCTCCTAGAAAAGCAATAAAACAGACACCATATAAAATAACAAAAATTCCCGCTTCTGTAAAGTAGAATATTACCGAAGAACGTACCCGCCACGCCAAAACACCGCCTATAAAAGACCATCCCAATATCCAGACTATCTCAACCCATCGCGGTACAACTGTTAACAACGGACGACCCTCTTTGACTGCACTGATAATTTGACTGACTTTTTGCGCTTGGATGAAGACTCCTGGCATTTTTTCCTGTAAAGTCGAGTTGCGAGTGTAGGGAGTTTCGTGATAGTCCTTATAGCTGGGGGCAATATTGCCAATTAAAATCACTTTATCCCGAACTAAATTTGGATCGATAGGTTTTGTTAACAGTTCCTTTAAACTGATGATTTTTGCAATTTCACCCGAACGATAATTTAACAACATTTGATAACCGTTGGTATCCAGTTGATGATATCCCCCTAAATCAGAATCTAAACGCCTTAAAATAGCTTGACCTAATTTTAAATCACCTTGGGGTGTGACTTCGGGGTTAATTCCTTCTTGAGTTAAATAGGATAATGCCAGTTGTAAACTCAAGGAATATTCTGTTGGACAAGGGGTGTCAATAGGTGGAGTCATATACCAGAAATGACGGCGAAGAATTCCATCTTGATCTTTTAAAGTATTACTAAATCCTAAACGGTCTAGGGGAACTTCTGAAGGGGGTTTAATACCTGAAGAGTTACTATTGCGATCGCTATCTTTACAAATAGCAATAAATTTAGAAGAAGTTTGCAAAAATTCTGCAAGTTTGGGATAATTAGAATCAACTGGAAAATTGTGATAAATATCAGACCCAATAACTCTAGGTTGATAGGGTTCTAGTTTTTCAATGATTTGGGATAAGGCTGCATCGGATAAGGAACCTTTACGTTGCATTCCTTGTTGATCTTGATAGTCGATATCATCTTCATCAACGGTAACAACTAATAACCGTTCATCTTTTCCTTCATTGGGTCGAATTTGCATAAAATGATCATAAGCTTTTAATTCAAACTGTTCTAAAAAGCCAAAATAACGCATTCCTACAATACATAAAAATACTCCTAAAGTTGCTACTGTTACCGGATGCAAATAGCGCAGAACATGAGCAGGTAAAACTATATCGAGTTTTCGCCTTCCTTGACGTAATTCTTCCCAAGTTGGGGGGATAATAGCGGGGTTTTGATAAATAACTGGAAGCCAAGTTGCACAGGGAAATTGAGTTTCTAATCCTTGTAATTGTTCCCGTCCTTTCCTAACGGATAAATATAAAGATTCTCCTTGAGTGTAATGGTTTAAAAAGTATTCTAAAAACTTTTGAGCCACTTGATCAGGAACAGGTTCTCGCATAAAAATAGATTGGGAAATGTTTAAATCCGCTAAATCTCTAGCGAGTCCTAAGCCATTACAGGAGTTAAAAATAGCGAGTTGCAACCCTTTAGAAATTGCTTGTCTTAAGCCGTATTTTAAATCATTAATTTTTAAACTATCATTAGGATTAATCTTGATAATTCCCGTTTCTTTTTGGGTGTAGCTGTGACCTGCAAAAAATAAAATATCCCATCCATCTTGCCAAAGTTGATCCGTAATTTCCTCTCGTTTTGGTTCAATTAAATAGTGAAGCTCCGCTCCAGATTGGTTCCAAATTTCTAAATCAGCTTCGGGGTTAATTCCGGTTTTGTCGCCAATAATTGCTAATATTTTAACAATTTTATTGCGTTTAAATGGAGGTAAAATTTGTTGATAGTTGGGACGAGAAAAGGCAATTTCAACTTGAGGAGATTTTTCGCAAAGTTCCCAAAGATGCCAAGGTAAACGTTGGGTCGTAATATCATCGGTTTGGATAATAATTCGGATGGGTTGCTGAGTTGAATTAAATTCAATTAATAAAGCATCTCGCAGGGAACGGAATGTTTTAGAGTTGAGCCATATATTGAGAGCATCGATCACAAGTTTAGCGGCTTCTTGACAATTTTCGGGTGAAGAACTGTTTTTAACTTGTTCTTCGGGAGCATCAAGGCGAGGGGATTTTCCTAAATTAATATAGATAGAATGCCAATAATTATAAGCGTTTAATAAATCAATAGCTGGCGGTAATTTACCCGGATCTTGATGATGAGAAGCTTTTCCTTCTTGAGCAATCTCTAAATTAACAGAAAATCCGCTTTGTAAGTTACCAGAATTTAATTTAAGGGTGATGATTTTTGCCATTTTATTCTCCAAGATTATATTTTATTAACCGTAGTGCGAGCGTCCTCGCTCGCTATCTTTTTAAGATTGAACAGGCAAGATGCCTGTTCCACGGAGTTTAAAAGCCATTTCCGATAATAATAAATGCTGCCCAATAATAGGGTTGAGTAATATTTTTATTGGCATCTGGGTGGGTAACTTTGCCTGTAATTAAGGCAATTTGGGCTTGACGTAAGGCTTCGGCTGTGCTTTTACCTTGTTGTAATTCTTGATAGAAAATATTCATCAGTTGTTGAGTGCTGGCATCATCAACTGTCCATAAACTGGCAACGGTTGCTTTAGCTCCTCGTTGTTGAATAGTATATCCTAAACCGAGAATTTCTTCCCCATTGCCTAATTTATTGCCTAATGCAGTTTGACAAGCACTTAATACCACTAAATCAACTTTTCTCAAATCCCAAGTTGCCATATCGCGTAAAGAAGCGCGATCGCCATCTCCAAATAAAATAAAAGAATCCTCCGGTAAACCGACAACAAAGGAGCCATGCGTTGCAAAATGAATGATATTATAATCACCGAGATATATATTCGTTTGATTGCGATTAAAGTCTCGGTTGAGCAGTTTCTTGGTATTGGGAATGGTTGCGGCAATATTGTTAATTTCATCCTCGGCAAATTCTAACCCTGTAAATTCAAAGGGCTGATCACCAACATTAAAATTATAGTGAGTTTTAATATCAGAGAATGCCCCGGCTAATACTAAGGGTTGAATTCGGGGTTGTAGGGTAAAATCCGTGAGGGAACTGGCGGTAATATTATTAATTCTGTACTTTTGAATTAACCACTGTTGACCATCATAAAGTCCCGCCAGGGGAAGATAACGCAATTGTCCATCGGGTGCATAGATCAGGGTTTCGGTTTTCAGGTCGGCTAAATCTTTTTCTAAGGGTTTAATCAAATAATCATAGAGAATTTTAGCCGTTTCTTTAAAATCTTCTGGATTCCCTTTTAATCCTTGTTTATAGTTTAATATGGCTTGATTTAACACCTCCCGTTTAACATTAACAATTTTGCGAATGGGTGCGGTACTTTGAGGCGTAACTAAAATTAATTCTAGGCGATTTTCTAAAATTAACGGATAGAGAATTACCGCATTTTGTTGCAGATTACTGAGACTTTCTTGTAAACGGGTATAGGAACGCAAATTAATATTTTCCTGCTGCGTGACTCGACTGAGATTTTGCACAATTTTTTGAATTTCAGGACTGGCTAAAAATTGATTAAATAGCGCCGTCATTTCCTGTTCCTGCTTCACCAGTTCTTCGATGCGTTGTTGTTGTATAGTTGTCCGATTATTGGGGGTAATTTTTCGCAGTTGCGCTAACTCTCGACCCGTTGGAATCGCTTTTTCTTGTAAAGCGTTATATTGAGTCCAGAGTTGCCGTTCTGCGGGTAACAGTTCAATTCCCTGTTCTGTTTGAGCATTTCCCCGCACATTTTTTAAATAATCCTCTAATTCTTGAACTTTCAACAAGTCAATCACCTGTTGTGCTTCTAAAATTCGATCCTGTTGCAATAATAAATCTGCCAAACGGCGATAGCTATCGGCAACAGTTTCAAGATAAGTTTGTTGTAAATTACGGTCAAGTCCTCGGAGATTTTGGCGGATTGATTCTGTTACATTGACGGATTGTTTATAGAATACTATTGCTAATTCGGGTTGGTTTTGTTGGGAAAGAGTAAAACCTATATTGCTGAGAATAGTCCTTTCTCCATTGCGATCGCCAATTTGTTGAAGAATTGAAAGAGACTGCTGATAGAACTCTATCGTTTTTTGATATTCTCCCAGACTCCTATAAGCATTTCCCAGATTACCCAAGGAATTTGCTACACCATTTTGATCGCCAATTTCTTGAAAAATAGAAAGAGATTGCTGATGGAACTCTATTGCTTTTTGATATTCTCCCAGACTCCAATAAGTATTTCCCAGATTATTGAAGGAACTCGCTACACCGTTGCGATCGCCAATTTCTTGAAAAATAGAAAGAGACTGCTGATGGAACTCTATCGCTTTTTGATCTTCTCCCAGACTCCAATAAGTAGTTCCCAGATTCCCCAGGGATTTCGCTACACCATTGCGATCACCAATTTCTTGAAAAATAGAAAGAGACTGCTGATAGAACTCTATCGCTTTTTGATACTCTCCCATACTATTATAAGGACTTCCCAGATTCATGAGGGAAGTTGCTACACCGTTGCGATCGCCAATTTCTTGAAAAATAGAAAGAGATTGCTGATGGAACTCTATTGCTTTTTGATATTCTCCCAGACTATCATAAGCAATTCCCAGATTATTGAGGGATTTCGCTACACCGTTGTGATCGCCAATTTCTTGAAAAATAGAAAGAGACTGCTGATAGAACTCTATCGCTTTTTGATATTCTCCCAGACTCCTATAAGCATTTCCGAGATTCATCAGGGAACTCGCTACACCGTTGTGATCGCCAATTTCTTGAGAAATAGAAAGAGACTGCTGATGTAACTCTATTGCTTTTTGGTGTTCTCCCAGACTATCATAAGCATTTCCTAAACCATTAAGGGAAGTTGCTAAACCGTTGCGATCGCCGATTTCTTGAGAAATAGAAAGAGACTGCTGATAGAACTCTATTGCTTTTTGGTATTTTCCTAGACTATCATAAGCAATTCCCAAAACGATGAGAGAAGTCTGTAGAGCATTGCGATTTTCAATTTCTTGTAAAATAGGAATAGACTGCTCAAAAAACTCGATAGTTTTCTGAGGTTGTTTAAGCTTACTATAAACACCTCCCAACAACATGAGGCAAACCGCTTCTCCCAGACGATCGCCAATTTCTTGATACAGTTTCAAGGATTGCTCACAAGATTGAATAGCTGCTTGAAATTGACTTATATTGTATTCTTCACTACATTGCTTTAATAGTCGATCAGCTTCTGCTTTTTTATCGGTTGAACTTTGAGCTAATACAGGGGATAGATGAATGAATAATTTAGGATTTTCCAAAAGCGAGTTGAGAGAAAATAAGGTTTGAATGTCGTTGAAAAAGGTTAAGGAAAATGACACAAAGGCGATGGAACTGAGTTGCAATAATTTCATCGGTTAGTCTCCTCAAATTGAGCGATTATTAGGAGTATGTTGTCTGGGTGATGTGTCTATTGTAGGGGCGATGCGGGCGCATTGGTGTTAACTTAGCCCTGAACTTGCATTTCGGGCTGAAAGCTAAAGTTATCTAAAGATAACTATATACTTGCCTTTCTTAACCCGTTTTAACGGGTTTTAGCTTTTAGCCTGAAATTTATTTCAAGGCTTTTAGGCTTAAGTTGACACTAATTCCCCCGCGTCTTCCCTACAAAAAACTTGATTTAAAGCAATAAATCTTAACTCAAAATCGGTGTTTTCTATTTAATAGAGTCAGGACTTACACACCCTAACTGTCATCCTGAACGAAGTGAAGGATCTCTGTGGGATTTTGAGAGATAGTAGAGATTCTTCACAAGTTCAGAATGACAGAAATTTGTGAGTAATGATCTCTGTGGGATTTTGAGAGATAGTAGAGATTCTTCGCAAGCTCAGAATGACAGAAGAAATTCAGAATGACAGAAATTCGGGAGTCTTGCGTAAGTTCTGAGAGTTTAAATTATAAACCCCTCCGTAATTTGATTTTCCCCGAATTTCACCTCCACATTAAACCGTTCACCGCGACTTCCTCCTAACTTAAGCTGAATAAAATTATCCTGTTCTCTCGCCTCAGCACTTAAAAATATTTCCCCCGTTTCTTCCAATACCCTTAACTGAATTTGAGGCGGTAAAAACAGTTGATTCCCCATCGGATATAACCGTATAAACACCGCTAACCGATTATCTTGTTTCGGTAAAACCGCCACCATTAAGGCCACAGATTCCCCGTTAATTTCCATTCCCAAATCCTTAACTTTTCGTATCCGACTTACCGGATTTTCTGGGTCAAGTGTCCATAGCGTTTCTGCCACTGTCCAGCGCGTTTCATCATCCGTTGTTTTCCCCAAAACCTCCACTAACGCCGCAATCACTTGTTGATTTCCAGGGGTGACATCTCGTAAATTTTGAGCCGCTATCTTCCACCGTCCTTCCCCCGAATTTCCCTGAAGAATCTCAACCCATTGTCTCACTTGTTCAGGATCAATTTCTGTTCTCACTGTACGAAATACCCCCCGAAACGCCATTCGATTTTGCTGCAAAAATATCGCCATATCCTGCCATTCAGAAGCAATAAACCCCTCTAACCATTGGGATAAATGGGATATAGTTTGTTGAATTTGTGTTATAATAGGAGAGCAACGCCGTTGATAAAGTTGTTCTCGAACATCATCATTTTCTATCAACGCCGCCCACTGAACAAAGGGAACCGCTAACCGAGGAATTTCTATGGTTTTTAAGCTCAATTGTTCTAATAACTGTTGTGTTTGAATTGCTGTTAAATTTGGTAATATTGGCACAAAAACCGTTTCTTCCTCACACAAGTCTTGAGCTACCATCAGCACACTCAAATCATCTATCATATCCGCTTTAGGAAGCACATAAACCCGTTCCAACTCATCATAAACCCCCTGATTTTTTAACTGTTCATGGGTCGTATATCCCCAAAGATGCAAATATCCATTATCAGGATAAACCTGAACTGCTAAATAATAATTCGCTTTCCAACTGGGAATATCCACCCATTCTTGGGGAACCCGAAATTCTTCCGTATCTAAGGTTTCACTGGGAATTATCACTAAAGACCGATTTTCAATTAACAGTTTAGTTCCATTAAGAATTTCCCAAAAGGTCGCTAAACTATCGGATTTCCAAATTACCGGATTTAAGTCTAATTCCTGTTGTAAACCAGGGATAATTGTATTTAAAACCAATTGATTTAGATAAGCATTCCATTGAGAAAAAGGATGAGAAAAAGACCGACTATTTTGCCAAGCAGTTTCTCGTTGTTTGTCAGTAAATTCTAACCAAATTTGATTCGGATGTAAGCCAATTAAATCTTGAACTGTGAACATGATATTAGTCTCCAATAAAATAGGTTTGACCTCTCCCCCGACCCCTCTCCTGCGAGGCGAGGGGAGAAGAATTTTTGATATTAAATCTCCAAGAGATTTAAAAAGATCCATTACTCCCCATTCCCTCGCAGGGAAGGGGGTTGGGGGGTTAGGTCATAATATTGCTCTCCCAAACCCGAATAAAATAGAGCGTAAGGCACCTGTTGTAAGTAAAGATTAACGAAACTAGCGACTTTTTTAGACCCTGATTTGATACTTGTTAAATCAAACGAACAGCGAGTTTCAATATCAACCTTAATCTGTTCATTTAACGTCCCTTCAATTTCGTTAATCTTAGCCTGAATTTGGCTTTCTGAAAGCTCAATCATTCCCGTAACTTCTGTTAAAGATAATTGCTGACCAAATATTAACTGTAAAATCAGGATCTCACGGGAGTAGGTTTCTAAAAGTGTCCTTTGTAATAAACGGGTAAACCGAATAGAACACTGTTGTTTTAACCAACTATCCAACAGTTTAACTAAGTCCGCAAGCTGTTGAGAATTCAGGGTAATCTTCCAATGTTCCTGACTCCATTGAGCAAAAGATGTTAACAGGGTTTGTTTGGATTTTTTCAAGATTCGAGAAACTTCATATTGCTTTTGAACTCCCAGGAAATTAACCAGATCACCTTGATTAATATCCAGTCCATAGAATAACTCAAATACCCTCTGTATTTTCTCTGGAAGTTGAGCCAAAAATTGTGATAAAATTTGATTCAGTTCTGCGTGTTCTTGTTCTTCTTCCTCCGTTGGCAATTCTATAAACTTATCAGGTTTAATAATTTCTTCCCAATTGGGAGATAAATTATCAAAAGAAACAGTACGAACTTTAGAATTGCGAATCAGTTGTACACATTTTTCTAAATAATCATTGACTTCTGCACCCGTGAGAGCTTTTTGGTGCGGTTGACGAGACTCGTTATAATAGAGTGCGATCGCTTCTAATTGTTGAGCATTGGGTGGCTGTAAGGTTTTGCTCCCTGTTGCTGTTGTGGGGATATATTTGTCCTTAAAACATCTCAACACCAGCACATATTGACTGAATTCGGGTTGAGAAATTCCAGCTTTTTTTAATACTGTTTCCAATTGAATAAAACTGAGTGATCGCAATAACCCCGTCGGCGAATATTTATCCTGTTCTCTTCCTCGCCGTACTTCTGCTAAAATTGCATCTCGAAGGGGAAGCATGGCAAAGGTTTTCACCCCACTGCGTTGAAAATCATACCGTTTAAATAGCTTCTCAGGTTGGCTCGTTGCTTCTCTAGCAATTAAAAAACAATCCACCCGCCGCAGTTGATATTCTGAAAGTTTATGACAAATATCTAATGTTACCCGATAACCTGCTTCCTCCAAATAAGCCGCGAGGTGTTCCTTTGCTAAAGGTTGTACATTTTGTAATGTCTCCCGCAAGATTTGTTTAGCCCAATATTCCGCTTTTCCGGTTCCATCCAAGTCCAAGCGTTTTCTCATATTTTGATGCAGTTTCGGTGAAGAATACCATCCCCCATCCAGAGAATCTTTAACATCATCAACCTGCAAAAACGTTGAGAATTGCTGCAATACATCTTGTCGCGTCCTCATGAATGTTGCCCCCCTATTATTTTGTTATAGCCAGGTACGTTGTTGCGCTTTAGCGCGAAAATTCTTGGCGCTGAAGCGCAACAACGAACTTTCTCCTTTCTACAAATACTTATTCGGCGACAGTCTCCAAAAATATGCAAAACCACCCGACACCCATTCCCTATTCCGGTGCTCCAATAAGGGTAAACGCTGCCCAATATTGGGGTTTGGGATCGGTTTGCAACAGTTTCAACATGGCAGTTCGTAGCGCTTTTGCCTTATCTGGGTTTTGTTGTAACTGACGATAAAACTCTGTCATCAAGGTAACGGTTTTGTCATCATCGACCTTCCAGAGCGTCACTAGCACACTGGGAACCCCGGCTGTCATCAGCGATCGCGATAACCCAATGATCCCATCCCCCGTCAACCGTCCCTGTCCGGTGCTACAAGCACTTAACACCACTAAATTTGCTTTCAATTTCAACTTGAGGATTTCTTCAGCCATCAGCAACCCATCCCCCCCATCCAACCCCCAAATATCCGGCGATGAAGCACTGGGGTTAGGAGTAAGAGCGATCGCACCGGGAACACCCCCTCCGGTAAAATCTCCAATTAACCCATGTGTTGCAAAATGAATAATATCGGCTTGGGGCATTTTTTCAATAATAGCTGTTTCGGTGGCATTTTTCCCTAAAATTGCCTCGGTTTGTAGGAGTTGGGCGATCGCTTTTGCCTCCTGTTCCGATCCCGGTAAAGGTGATAACGGTTTTGGGGTTTCTCCCACTTGATTAGAAATTTTAGGCATGATGGGATTACCGACAACCAGCGCATTTTTTCCTGTAGACTGATGATCTGGAGCAATGGCTAAAACTTGAATCGCAGGGGCAGTTAAAATCGTATGTTTTTGGATGAGAACATTGCCTTGCTGATCTTGTAATGCGGCAAAAGGAACATACAGCAAAGCACCTTGAGGAATAAAAATAATTCGCTCATTTTCATCTTTCGGCAGTAAATCTGCTATCGGTTCAATTAATAATTGATGTAATAGCTGTGACCCTTGATGATAAGCAACGGGAGAGGTTTCATAGGAGATAATATCTGAGATCGGCTTTTCCTGGGGTTTTAGGGCAAAGCTGGGATTAGTAACGGTAACGGTTTGAGTTTGCTGATTAACCGCAATAATTCGAGACGGGTAAATTTCGGGATTTTCATCACCTTTCAAGCGGACTAAATCCCCAACTTGGGGAAATCTTGGCTCGTCACTGCGATAAATACCATCTGTTGCTAAGGAAACGTTAGTTTTAGAAACAATTTCCTCTAGCGTTGTTTGCTGTTGTTGCCACAAGGGTTTTAAATCAACTTGTCTAAAATGAACTTCTCCCGTTGGTTTAACAACCCAAATATAGAGTTCTGATTCTTTGATTTCTATGAGATTTTGTGGTGTTTTAAATTTATCCAATATAATTGAATAGATCACTAAATTAGCCTTTTTATTTTTAGCAGTTTGTTTAATTTGCTCTATCCTTAATGGAGGAAATTCGATAGCTTCTTCCGGTAAATTAAGGTAACGTTTCGCTAATTCATCAATTAAAGCTCTAGCACGGCCGCGATCTGCTATTTCTAAGGCTTCTTCTATTTTATTTTGTTTTATTAAAACATTTTGCAAAAGAATATAGCTACCAATTTGTGTATCGAATATTGATATTTTATCTAAATTTTTCAAACCAAATCTCAAAGATTCATGGGATTTTATGGCTTCTTTCAACCACTGTTCAGACTCTACCAATTGTCCTATATCCCGATAAGCAATTCCTAGATTACCCAAGGAATATGCAACACCGTTACGATCACCTATTTCTTGTCCAATAGAAAGAGACTGCTGAAAGAACTCTATCGCCTTTTGATATTCTCCCAGACTTAAATAAGCAAGTCCCAAATTATTGAGAGAACTCGCTTNAAACTCTATCGCTTTTTGATATTCTCCCAAACTCTCATAAGCAATTCCCAAACGATTGAGGGAACCTGCTACACCATTGCGATCGCCTATTTCTTGTCGAATAGAAAGNTGATTGAACTCTATCGTTTTTTGATATTGTCCCAAACTCCTATAAGCAAGTCCCAGATTATTAAGGGAATTCGCTACACCGTTGCGATTGCCTATTTCTTGAAAAATAGAAAGAGACTGCTGAAAGAACTCTATCGCTTTTTGATATTGTCCTTGACTCCAATAAGCATTTCCTAGATTACCCAAGGAACTCGCTACACCGTTACGATCACCTATTTCTTGAAAAATAGAAAGAGACTGCTGATAGAAGTCTATCGCTTTTTGATATTCTCCCAGACGGTTATAAGTATTTCCCAGATTATTGAAAGAACCCGCTACACCATTGCGATCGCCAATTTCTTGAAAAATAGAAAGAGACTGCTGATAGAAGTCTATCGCTTTTTGATATTCTCCCAGACGGTTATAATTATTTCCCAGATTATTGAGGGAATCTGCTACACCATTGCGATCGCCTATTTCTTGAAAAATAGAAACAGACTGCTGATAAAACTCTATCGCTTTTTGATATTCTCCCAAACTCTCATAAGCAATTCCCAAACGATTGAGGGAACCTGCTACACCATTGCGATCACCTATTTCTTGAAAAATAGAAACAGACTGCTGATAGAACTCTATCGCTTTTTGGTATTCTCCCAGACTCTCATAAGCATTTCCTAGACCCATGAAAGAACCTGCTACACCATTGCGATCACCTATTTCTTGAAAAATAGAAAGAGACTGCTGAAAGAACTCTATCGCTTTTTGATATTCTCCCAGACGGTTATAAGTATTTCCCAGATTATTGAAAGAACCCGCTACACCATTGCGATCACCTATTTCTTGAAAAATAGAAACAGACTGCTGATAGAACTCTATCGCTTTTTGGTATTCTCCCAGGCTCTCATAAGCATTTCCCAGATTATTGAGGGATTTTGCGACACCATTACGATCACCTATTTCTTGAAAAATGGAAACAGACTGCTGATAGAACTCTATCGCTTTTTGGTATTCTCCCAGGCTCTCATAAGCATTTCCTAGACCCATGAGAGAACTCGCAACACCATTGCGATCACCAATTTCTTGTTGAATTGAAAGAGACTGTTGATAAAACTCTATCGCTTTTTGATATTGTCCTAGACTCCAATAAGCACTTCCTAGATTATTGAGGGATTTTGTTACACCGTTGCGATCACCTATTTCTTGTTGAATTGAAAGAGACTGTTGATAAAACTCTATCGCTTTTTGATATTCTCTCAGACTTAAATAAGCATTTCCCAAATTATTGATGGAATTCGCTACACCATTGCGATCACCAATTTCTTGTTGAATTGAAAGAGACTGTTGATAAAACTCTATCGCTTTTTGATATTCTCTCAGACTCAAATAAGCATTTCCTAGACCCATGAGAGAACTCGCAACACCATTGCGATCGCCAATTTCTTGTTGAATTGAAAGAGACTGTTGATAAAACTCTATCGCTTTTTGATATTGTCCCAGACTCAAATAAGCAATTCCTAGATTGGTCAGGGAACTCGCTATACCGTTGTGATCACCTATTTCTTGAAAAATAGAAAGAGATTGCTGATAGAACTCTATCGCTTTTTGATATTCTCCCAGACTCCAATAAGCATTTCCTAGATTATTGAGGGAAATAGCGACACCCTTGCGATCGCCAATTTCTTGTTGAATTGAAAGAGACTGCTGATTAAACTCGATGACTTTTTGATATTGTCCTAGACTCCAATAAGCATTTCCCAAATTATTAAGGGAACTCGCTACACCGTTGCGATCACCAATTTCTTGATACAGCTTCAGCGATTGTTCCCAAAATTGAATAGCTGCTTGAAATCGACGATTATTAAACTGTTCAATAGCTTGCTTAAACACTCGTTCAGCTTCTGCTTTTTTATCTGTTGCAGTTTGAGCCAATACAGGGGAGACATGAATTAAGGATTTAGGATTTTCTGAAAGGGAGTTGAGAGAAAACAAAGCTTGAATGTCGTTGAAAAAGGTTAAGAAAAATGACACAACGGCGATAGAACTGAGTTGCAATAATTTCATCGGTTAGTCTCCTCAAAGTCACTCATTAGAACTCTATTGCTTTGATGATTAAGGGATCTGGCTTCACTTGGGTGCTGAACGCTTCTTGCTGAAGCTGTTGAGAGTTTAACAAAATTTACACTTCCAAACGCATAAAATTCAACATTTCTCCCGATATAACAATTCTAAATTGATGGTCATATTTTATTGTAGGGGTGGTGTCCTTCCAAACCCTCTAGGAATCTGGGTTGGGAGGGACATCACCCCTATAGGATTTTTCACCAATCTACACAGATTACTGTAGATCTAATGGTTTTAAATTTTTACCCTTTTTTTAGATTCCTCCAGTTTGCATAAAGTTTTGAGTTGTTGACGAAGAAAAAGCAGAACAAACAAAAAACTTATCCACAACTTGGAGGAACTGTCAATGAAAACTGCTTTAACACTCTTCGTCGCTGCATTGCTTTTCAATCCCATCTTCGCTCAACTTGAATCAAGCCCTAAATCAAGTGAAATCACATCAAAAAAATGCACCACTAAGCTGATTGAATCTGACCCAGAACCCACTCGTTCAGAGCCAATTTTTAATGTTTTATCCGGGGAAAATGATGATGATTGTGACACAGTTCCTACCCCTTAATATTGTTAATTTTTAAGTTCTTATACGCTTTGGGTAGACTTCACGAATTCAAGAAGTCGCCCATTTTTTATAATTTGTTTTTTTCAACTTCATTCTATAATTTCTAACCCCTACCCCTGAAACCCGACACCCGACACCTACATTTAATCCAAAATCGAATCATTTTCCCATCTGTAAATAGCGACGAGCTTCCCCTTTCCAAATTTCAATTTCCGGCCATTTCCAAGGTTCATGACTGAATCCACCTTCTTCAACTTGGGAATTCAATCCTTCTTCCCAATAAACTAATGCTTGTCGCTTCTTGCCTTGAGCCACCTTAACTTGAGCCAATAACAAATAAGCGGCTGTACAACTTTCATTCAACTCCAAAGCTTCAACTAAAAACTTTTCAGCTTGAGTATAAAGATTTTTGTGAAAATAAGCCCACCCTAAATTTTTGTACAGGCTTGTTAAAATTCCATTATCTTGAACCTCCGGTAAAATTGGCTCAATTAATTCAATTGCAGCTTGATAATTTCCTTCCAAGATTTGTAATCGAGCTAAATTATTGAGAGCCGAATATTTTGCTTTTTTAACTTCAGTTTCCGTTGCCCTTTCATAATGAATTTGGGCTGATTCTAAATCCTGCAACTTTTCATAAGTTGAACCCAAGTTAAAATGAGCCGGAGCTAAATTCGGATGAAACTGAAGCGCCCAACTCAGGTAAAGTTTCGCACTAATCAATTCTCCTTTCATATACTGTTGATACCCAATTTGGTTTAAAAATCTTCCCACTCGCTCATAAGCATTCTTTTTAAAGTCTTTTTCTTCCTCCTGAGTGTGAATTTTTTCTAAACCCAATACTCCTAAACACCCCAGTTCCTCTAAAGATTGGTCAGGGTTATGGGTAATCAAAGTACAAATTGTTTCAATGAGATGCTGTCTCATGTACTGACGAATCATGGGGTTGAGGCTGAATTTAACTTCTTCCAACTCCGAGATTTGTTGTAGAAGCGATCGCCGATGCAAAGACGCTAAGGTATTTAAGAGTTTCGTGCGATCGCCAAACACTTGAACATGGGATTGTAACTGTGTCAGCGACACCGTTTCATCAGACAGCACCAACCTATTCAAAACTTGGATTTCCCCAGCAGACAGTCGCTCAACCTGTTCTCGAAATACTAAATTGAGTAACTCCCCCATCCAACCCAACTTCTGAAAATTGCCATAGAAAAGCTGATGATGTTCAAAAAACCGATCAAGATTGCCATTAAATAACTCCTGAATTTTCTGAGTTACTAACCGCAACAGCAAAGGATTACCCCCACAATCTCGAATTAACTCTATCACCTTCTCATTTTCTACGCTGGCTTTTCCCAGTAATGAATGGAGCAGGGGTTGTCCTTCAGCCTCAGATAACCCGCCAAGTCGCCAAACTTTAACCGGTTGAGTCGTTCCCGCTTGAACTGCAATCTCCAAAGGTTCCTCTCGACTCAAAACCATCAAACAGCTTCTGTGCGCCAATTCCCCCACTTGTCGCAACAATTCCCCATAACTTTCATAACCGGGTCGATAAGTTCCCGCCAGTTCTTGTGGCTGAAATAAACTTTCCAGTTCATCCAACACCACTAAACAGCGAGATCCACGAAAACACTCAACCAAGCGAAAAATTTGTTTTCCTGTTCCTGGGGGAAGTTTAGAAGAACCCGACAAACTTCCAATTAACTCCCCTAACAGTTCCTCCAGAGGTGGAGCATAACGCAAACTGCGCCAAATCACCCGCTCAAAGTCAGAGTGTATTTGTTCAATTAGTTTCACCGCTAAAGCTGTTTTGCCAACTTTCCCCATCCCCACAACTGTGACAACACGAGTGTGGTTGTGAGTAATCCACTGCTGCAATTGCGTTAATTCTTCCGTGCGCCCGAAAAACACAGGTACATCCGGTGCTTCACCCCAGTCAATTTGGCTGTGCTGGCGTGGATGCTTCGCTTCAAGAGTTGGGGTGGTTGGATGGGACTGAAACTCTAAGAGCAGTTGATGTTTCAAGTCCGCCAACTTCCCCGGCCCAGAACCGGAAATTTGAAACTTTTTGTACACCTCCCCCAAGCGCTTTCTAATGGCGATCGCACTCAAGTCAAGCTGAGTGGCGATATCCGTTGTTGAGTAACCCTCCAATGCCAAAGACAACGCTTCAAATTCAGCATCGGACAAACCATGTTCCGCTGCCACTGCTTTTAAGAAATCAAAAGGAATTAGGGAAGTCAATCGAGTTATACAACCTTTACACGAGTTTATTCTTAACATTCTAAGAACATCAATGAAGCCAGAGACACTCAAGGCTTCAAATCGGATCAGAAAAATTCAACTTCAATACCCTTGACAGGTATTATACATTAATATAATATACTTATGTATAAGTTGTAAACCCGTTCAGTTTTCCTAAAAACACGGAAACACAACCTCGTAACCATTACCCAACCTTCTAGGGTCATGCACCAAACCCAGCCGCCGATTCCTCTCCCAGATGGAAATGGCTATCCCCATAGCATCCCCCCATCACCTTCTGAAATCCCAGACGTTTTTGATCGCATTGCCCACATCCTCTTGGAAACTTGGACAGAAACTGGTTTTGGGCATCTAGAAATCGAAAGCGAACGGATTAAGTCCGACAAAATTCGGGTAATTGTTAAAGGTTCAACTTATTATCGTTTTGTGTTGAGCGATCAAGACGTCAAAACCTGGAAAGCTAATTCCTTAAACCCTTGAAATTAGGGCTTTAAAATTCAAGGATTTCATCTAAAACTCGTCATTTTGATGGCTCCATAAATTTCAAATCAAACCTCTGTGACTGCTGATGGGTGTGAGTCTCACAGCACCAGTGAAGTATTGATATTTCCGTCTGTTTGGCAAACTGAGTCTCGAAATTGAGTTGCCAATGTCGGAATCAATTGCTTCTTTATTCCTCAAAAACGACAAGACTCAAAACCTATTCTATTTCAGCCGTGAGGTCACGATTAATATGGCATACAAACCTTTGAAAAATCTGGCTTTGGGTTTAATTTCCGCCAGCGTTAGTTTAATTCCCTTTCTGTCTCCCCAAGCTGCTCGTGCTGCTACGCTGTCAGGAGATTGGAACTACAGCATTGATTCCTTTAACGATAGTATGTCAGGCTATGACGTCGGTAATACCATCTACGAAATGTACGGCATGGCAATGAAGCAAACCGCCGATGAAGTGATTTTTGCCATTAATACCCACTTACCTGCCGGAGGTGTAACCGATGGCTATGCCCAGGATGACCATATTGGATGGGGTGATCTGCTTCTGAATTTTACAGGACAAGCTTTAGACGCTGCCAGTAATGCGGCTCAATTAGTGGGAATTCGCTGGGCGAATAATGATTCAGGAGTCCCTGAACTCGGACTCTATAACAACGTCACCGCCAAAAGCGTTGCTCAAGAAAACGGTTTACTGTTGTGGGATGCCAGTTTACGGGGTTACAACAACTGGATCAGAAGTCATGGCGGCAACCCCACCATCGGTGACTTAGGGGCAGAAGACCCCTATTTTAACCAAAATCACCACATTCAAAACGTCATCGCCTCTGGAAACAAAATTGGTGATGTCAATCTGATCACCGATATTGGCAGTTTAGGATTAAACTTTGCTCAATTTGGAGCCACAGGAACTCAGACTATCGCCTTCAGTGTCGCCCGTTCTTTACTCCCCGATGGTTTGTTCACGGCTCACCTCGCCCCCGAATGTGATAACGATGTAGTCGCTTTAGTCAGTCAACTCAACGCCGTTGAACCCGAACCCGTCCCAGAACCTTCGACTGTTTTACCTCTCCTCGCTCTGGGCTTAGTTTTCGGAGGCTCTCGACTACGACGAGGAAATCGCCCCACCCCCAAACTCGGTTAAATCTGCCCTAGCCTGACCTTTAAACTCACAATAACAAGGTCAGGTGCTTGAAATTTTGGAGTTCATTTCATGCAAATACAAAAATTTCTGGTTCCATTTCTCCTGAGCACCTTCGGTTTAGGATTCAGCACCCCATCCGTAGAAGCTTTTACCCTAAACCATCTCTCCTCCGATAGCGAAATGAATGCTTTAATGCAAGATATTGCCTTTGTTGCAGAAGGAAGAATTGGCGATCGCAGTGCCACTGCCACCCACGAACTGAATTTACACGAATCCGATCCCGGTCATCCTCAAGTCACAGACCAATTTAACTGGCTCTCAGGAGTTGCTCAACCCTTTGAACTCCTTTATGATGCCGTTTCTCACTTAGTTCATTTTACCGTTGGCGATCGCACCCTCACCCAAGTCTATACCGATCCCTTTTCCGACTTCTTTCTTCGCACCCGCGCCACAAAACCCGGAAGTTCGATGCTCCTGAGTAACCTGCAACTTGATGGCATTTCTCTCAATGCTCAATCCCATGCTATTGCTGATACAGGCGGACTCGATATTCTGCGAATTTCTGATGTTATGAATAGTTTTAAACTCACAGGAGAATCTACCATGACTTGGCAAGGCACTCCCCCCGTTCAATCTCAATTAGCCTTCCAAATTAAAGTCGCTCAAGCCACCCCACCGAAAGAAGTTCCTGAACCTAATTTAGCAATTAGCTTATTAATTTTGAGTTTAATGGGAATGACTTCTCAACGTTCATCTTGGCAATAAATCAACCCAAAACAGACAAAATTATCATCCAAAGGAGTGCGGAGTTAAAAGCTTTCCTATTCTGCCTCCTAATTCTTAGACGAATATTGAATTGTTTTAAAAGTTCGAGAAATTCAACAAATGAGCAAAATTTGTGAAGTCATTCAACACAGTCTAAAAATGGGCTACTTAACCCAAGACGCTGAAGAAGAATTGCGACAACTGTTGCAAAATACAAAATATGGAGCATCTGAACTTAATGCCTTTGCTCAGTTACAACACGCTGCCATGCAAGGTCAAGTGCGGCAACAGTCACGGGAAAACTTAGAGTTAACTTTATCCTGAACGGAAAATTTAAACTCTCTAAATATCTTAAACACTAAACCCCAGAGTCTAACTATGAGCTTAATTCCAGATTTTTCCATTAGCGCTTTAGTGGGAAATGATTCCTCAGAAATGATTTCCCTATTTCCAGGGCAGTTATCCGGCTATCCTGGAGGCGTATTAGCCCTCGATGGCAATGATACCGTATTCGGTTCCAGCGATGATGATTTAATTTTAGGCAACACAGGCTTTGATCAATTATCCGGTCGTGAGGGTGCTGATACCTTATTTGGTGGTAAAGATGGAGATCTCCTCAACGGAGAAAATGGCAATGATATTCTATTTGGCAATCTTGAAGCCGATACCATCAATGGTGGTGATGGCTTTGATAGTGTGTTTGGCGGTAAAAGCGATGATGTCCTCAATGGCGAGGGCGGAAACGATACCCTATCGGGAGATTTAGGTGCGGATACCCTCACCGGAGGTAGTGGCAAAGATGTGTTTCTATTGCAACAACAAGGTCAAGGTCGTGACTTCATTACTGATTTTGAACCAGGCATTGATTTAATTCAGTTGCCTAATAATGTTGGGGAAGTGCAAGTGCAGGCTGTGGGTAGCACTCAAACTCGCCTTGTGGTGACTGCAAGCAATGAAGAATTAGCACTCCTTGATGGTATTACTCCATCCCAGTTAAATTCAGGAGATTTTATTGGCCAGGGATTTACATTGCAGCTTGATAATAATCCTCTTAATCCCCCTAATCCCCCTAATCCTCCTAGTCTCCCCAGTTCAGATTTTACACAACAGGTCTTAGAGTTAACCAATAACTTCCGCAGCCAGAATGGTTTACAGCCTCTTACTTTAAATACTCAGTTAAACTCAGCAGCCCAGGAACACAGTGAGGATATGGCACTTGAAGACTTTTTCAGTCACACTGGGTTAGATGGTTCTACTCCCTCAACCCGCGCCCAAGAGCAAGGATACCCCTCTTCCTTTGTTGGTGAAAATATTGGGGCTGGTTATCAGACACCTGAAGAAGTTGTACAAGGATGGATTGATAGCCCAGGACACCGCGCTAACTTGCTAAACCCTGATTATACCGAAATAGGCATTGGCTATTTCTATTTAGCAAATGACACGGGTGTTGAAAATTGGAACTACTATTGGACACAGGTGTTTGGAGCGTAGTGTTCAGAATCCTTGGAAAAATCACCACCCTTTCAAATTAGCTAGGGATGCCATTTTTCTGCCGTTTAAGCAGAGACTTTTGAATGAGAAATTTTTTGAAGATTTTGTCAGCTTTTAGCCGATAATAAAATATAGACATCAGTTTAGATTGCCTGAGAATCAGAAATATCATTTTTTTATCAAGTTCTAACTTGCTTGAAGGATAGAAAGCTATGGAAAAACCAAGAAGAGATTCTCGAAAAACTGAGATTCCAAACTCAGAGAGTAGCATTGATAACAAAAGACAATCGCAAATTGAACAAGACAATGCAGAGCTTGTTAAAGGAGGAAGTCGGTCTACTCAACAAACAGCAGGAACTACACCCAGTCCTTCCTCATCTCCAACAACTGCTCAACAACTGCTCCACGCTCTGAAAACAAAGCCTAATTCTCAATCTGCTTCAGGACAAACGCCAATATCTTCAACTTCTATGGATGACGGCCGAAAAAGGTTGGCGAAATTAAAAGAGCAGTCTACCACTCAGCAAAATTCAGGAACCATACCTGGCTCTTCCCCCTCATCCTCTAGTCCTTCTGCCCATTAGAAGATTAATATTTCCGATGGTTTGGATGAAAGAAAACAATGGAAAGATTTATTTTCGAGATCATCACATCTACCTTCCAAATTTTGGGCTGGCTTGTGGTACAACTGCTCGGACTTTTACTCAAAGGATTAGGTTGGGTAACAGGGGAAAGCTTGAAGTTTGTAGGGACTTCTATCAACCGTAAAAATATTGTTATTCTTGGCCCTGGAGAAGTTCTTAAGCCATTAATTCAATATCGGGAACTTTTTGATTATTCACAAACAGCTTACCCAAAAGAAATTAGCAGTTTAGCGAACAGTCATCACAGCAATGGCGACTTTTGGTTAGGGAGATCTCTGAGATGGAAAGGTAACAAAGCTAATTTAGGGAATGATGTTTGGATTCCTAGCTCTTTTTTACATCAGCACGTTTTAATTGTAGGGCCAACAGGTTCAGGTAAAACCGAGTTATTACTAAAATCGGCTGAGAATCTAATGCAAAATGGAAATTTGATTTGTGTTGATGCCGCTGGATTTTTAACAGATCGGTTAACAACTCTAGCTGCGAAAACTGGATCACAATTACTCTGTTGGGATTTAAGTTCGGCTCGAAAACGAGTGGTCTGGAACTTTTTAGAGGAACTAGAAAAATTTGGGAGTGAAAGAGAAATTCGAGCGATCGCTGAAGCGATTTATGGTAATTTTGGAGAAACGGATCACAATGCTGCTTTTTGGAAACGAGATATTCTATGGCTTACTGCTTTTCTCGGTTTAGTTGTAGAAGCTAGACGGCAAAATGTGATTAAATTTGATCCCAGTTATTTATCAGAATTAATCATGGATAGGGATGGGGTACAAGCTTTATTAAATCATATCCCCCAAGCTAATCAATGGGCTTCTGATCTCTGTTCCTATCTTACCCTTCCTGATGATCGGTTTGGGTTAGATATTAGCTTTTTACAAAATAAATTGAGTCCTTTTAAAGATCCCCATGTTAAGTCTATTTGTGATGGAAAGACTGGAATTTATTTACTTCCTGCTTTAAATGGAACCTCTAAACATACCCTGGTTATTGGTCAATCCTTAGCTGATGGAAAGTTTGGTTCTTCCTTAGCAGGTGTAATGATTAGTTATGTAATGAATGTGATGTATCGTCGGATGAGAAATCCCAACCATAATTGGACTCCGACTTATATTATTTGTGATGAAGCTCCACGATTAAAAAATATTGATTATGAAGAATTGACTGCTATTGGCCGAAATGCTAAAGCTGGAGTTTTTATCATGTGTCAATCTATCGATCAATTTAATGAAAAAACAATGGCCGCACTGAATAACTGTCGCACCCAAATTTTTTTACAAAATGTCAGTTATAAAACGGCTGAATGGTTAAGTCAACAACTCGGTGAATATCAAAGGCAGGTGATGAGTATGTCAACACAGGGAGTTTTGGGGTTCAGTCCTAAGAACCAACGCAACATCGGTTATGAACGAGTTCCGGTTTTAGGCGTTCGGGAAATTAGTAATCGTCCCTATTCAGCGTTACCCAGTGGACGTAGTGCTTTAGTTCGAGTGAGTGCGTCCCAAACCCCTAGTGATAAACCGTTTTTAACTGATTATTCAACATAAATGAGGAGGGATAAAAAAATGTTGTGAATTATTGTAACGAAATCTCAAGATTGGCGTAAAATTCCAAGGCTTCAATTAATAGATAACAAGAAGCCCTAATTAGCCAGAGTGTAGTCCAGACTTGAAAACCAGAGGTAATGTTAGTGGGAGTTATTTACATTGGCGATCGCGAAACGGGCAAAACATCCTTAGCAATGGAGTTAGCTCATCCTAGTGGCAATTATGTCAAAGTGATCAGTCCAGACTATGAATATCTGAAAGGATTCCTATTTGATCACGAACATCAACGAACAAGGGCAACTGATGCTGAACAAGCCAGTTATGAAAGGACTTTAGAAATACAAGTCACTCTCCCAACGGGTTCTAAGCAAATTTCTTTGGACTGGATCGATACTCCGGGTGAAATCTGGCGCAAAACTTGGCAATCTAAAAATT
Source organism: Planktothrix tepida PCC 9214 (assembly GCF_900009145.1). Taxonomy (NCBI): domain Bacteria; kingdom Bacillati; phylum Cyanobacteriota; class Cyanophyceae; order Oscillatoriales; family Microcoleaceae; genus Planktothrix; species Planktothrix tepida. The sequence continues at coordinate 88,969 of NZ_LN889815.1, read as the reverse complement.
CTGATCAGTGGAAGACATTTTTAGAAAATTTGCGCCAAAGTGAGGGGATTTTATTAATTGTTCCTCCCTATCGAGAATTGATTAAACCAGGTTATGATCCTGACCTCTTTATTACCCAAGAACAATGGTGTAATCGGTTTAATCGATGGGTTGATTTCTTCCATCAAGATTGTCCCAAAATTCGCCATTTAGCTCTTTGTTTAAATAAAGCAGATTTGTTTTGTGATTTGCAAAAAGAAGCAAGCCAACTGGCTTATATTCCTAACCGTTCTCGAATGAACTGGCAGCAACGACATGATTATATTTTTCAAAAATATTTTAAACCGATTCAAAGCCAAATCAAAGAAATTAATAAAAAAGTTTCGGGGTTAGCGGTCAGATGCTTTATTACCAGCATTCAAAATCGAGATTTATTAGAACTTCCTTGGATTTACTTTGGAAGCTTTTTAGCTAAATAAAAGGAGAGTGAAAATGGGCAACATTTGCATTATTGGGCCACGAGCTTCGGGAAAGACAACCTATTTAGCCGCTTTAGCTTATAAAAAGCGACTGAGTAGTAAATCAAAAAACTTTAACCTGCAACCTCTAAATGATGATTCTAGGGCAATTGCCGATAAAGCAGAAAATATTATCTGTCAAGGAGAATCTGTAGAACCCACCGTGATTGGGGATGCAATTCAATCCGTTTATAATTTGCCCATTTATTCTTTTAATATTGAAATCAAAAAGAATATCTTCAGTAAAACAGAATCGTTTCACTTGAATGTGCGAGATTACCCAGGGGAAGTGTTTGAAAAAATTGCTGAACCTAAACAAGAAAAAATTGCTGAACCTAACCAATCGGATTCTATTCATGAAGAATTCATTAAGGAATGCTTGATGAAAGATATTGTAGGTTGTTTAATTTTATTACCGGAATGGAAAAAGGGAACTGATAATTTTTATAATCGGGTAATGAATCGATTTATTGACCTCATGGATGTTAATGATCGGCTCAACGATTTAAAATTAGCAATTGCCATGAGTAAGTGTGAACGAGGAGAGCTTTGGCCAGGAAGAATTGAACCTGAAATTGATTTGTTTGGAGTTCATTTACCGAATACTAAAGCGACTTTAAAAGAAAGAATTCATTCTAAAAATTTAAGGTTTTATGCAATATCAACCTTTGGAGTTCTCCGAAGAACTGATCCTCGCCCCAACCGAGTTGATGAACAGGGGAAAGACGGCAAAGCTTCTGTTTTAAGGGAGGCTTCCCATTGGCATCCTTATAACATGATTGACCCTCTGTATTGGCTGAGTAAAAAAGGATAGAAAATCATGCTAGATTGGCTCAAAACAAATCCGAAAAAAGGTTCAACGGAACCCCAATCGATTGATAAAGATGCGGTGTTACGGGTGATAGGTGATCGCGGTTCTGGCAAAACAGCTTATATGGCTTCTTTAGCCTATTGGCCAAATGCTGATCCCAATAGTCCAGTACAAAGTGTGATTCCGGTTGGAGAGGCGGGAAATGAACTGATTACCAAAGCTCAAAACATTTTAGAACAGGGGTTAGAACTAGAACCCACTGACTTAAATGCAATGGCGCAAGAGGTAAAAGACTACACATTAAGTATTGTTTTGAAAGGTCAATTTTCGTGGAAAGATGCGAAAGCAACCTTGCGATCGCAACTGGTTAAGCTTAATATTAGTTGTAAAGATTATGCGGGGGAATTTTTCAGCGATTTACTGTATAAAACCGGAAATTCTCAACTAGAAGATTACCTAGAAGATTGTTTACAAGCATCAGGGATAATGTTTCTGGTGGATGGTACAACCCATCGGAAAGATGTTGAATATGCCAATGGCTTAGATAAGTTTTTGATGGCATTAGATCGGACAGATATTGGCATGAGTAAGCGACGAATTGCCTTTGTTATGTCTAAATGTGAACAATCAGAATTGTGGGTAAATCGCCATAAACCTAGAGAGTTAGCAATTATGCGATTTCCGCAAGTTCATCGAAAATTACAAGCTTGGGAAAATATGGGAGGAGGTCAAGTCGATTATTTTACAACTTCTGCCTTTGGAATGTTAGGAACTCGATTTCCTGAACCCAATTCTAAACGGTTAACCCGCGATCGCGATGGCACAACTTCTATTATTAAAGATCCGAAACGGTGGCGACCTTTCGGTTTAGTTGCTCCCATTTATTGGCTCTGCACAGGCGATCGTCACAAAGACTTAGATAAGGATTAAAATTATGAATCCATCAGTGATTGAAATTCACGAATTTAGCACCGGAATTCAAGTTGAAAGAGTTGGCACGGGTTGGGTTTCGCGGGGGTTTACAGGGGAATATATGAATAGAACCCTTGCTCAAATTCCTGTGGCAGTTCAAAGAGCGATTACTAACCGAGAATTTGCTGTTGCAGAGGGAGCTTCTAGTGATGAACCTGCTGTTATTGGTCGTGAAATATCGGACAATGGTGAGGAATGGTCAGTAATTGCTGTTGTTACAAAAGGTCGAGATGATCGGGGACGGGGTGCTTCGATGTATCGCTATTTTTTGTGTAAAGAAATTGGCAATCTGGGGAATATTTTAGCTTGGATTATTAATCAACGCCCCTTTCCGGTTTTTAATCCCTATGATGCTAAAACGATTGACAGTCCAACTGTTTATCCAAAAACAGGTTCATCCCCTATCAATTTACGGGATGAGTTTAAATTGTTACTTGATAATCCTATACCGATTATTATTCCTTGGCAGCAACCCTGCGCGCCTCTAATTTTAAATGAAATGGCAAGACAAATTGCAGGAAATCAACCCATTTCTTGGGCGTTTAAAGTGGAAGCGTTAGAACAACCGACACGGTTTCAAGTAATTCAACCTGCCAGTGAAAAAGCTGAACAACTGTTACAACGAATCACTGCTATTACACCCCAATATACCGTTAATGTTTCTGGGGAACAGTCGATTAAGTCTGCAATTAAAGGGTTGAGTAGTCGAGAACAGGTCAAGATTGAGCAGATTCTCATTTTAGAGAATGCTTTGAATGATCCCCAAATTAATGAGAATTACTGGAAATCTTTATTTGACAGTCAAGGGGCGGCTCAAGGGCGATCTCAAGGAATTTATAGTCCCCAAATGGTGAGGCTTTTAACCCTGCAAGCCATTTTAATTCCAGAGATGTTATCGGACTATTTAATTTGGATGTCTAAGCGGGGTAAACAGGATGATCATTATCAAACTTCTGAGAATTTCCAAACTGAAATTATCAATGCTCTCAGACAAGTTTCTAATCAAACTCCAAGATTAATTAACAATCTAGTTGAGGGGGTCAAAATCCTAATTCCTAGCTTACTTGAACATCCTGAACAAGTCGAGGTTGCTGTCTGGTTATTACAACTACCGAATGGACTTTGGAAGAAGTATTATGACGAAAAATTTATTCCTGAGCTAGAGCGTGATTTGAAATTAATGCTCCGAACAAAGGGAAAAAATAATTTATCTTTTGAACATAACATTCATCCTAGATGGAAACCAATTTTAGAACAGTTAAGCATTTTCTGGAAAAATGATTATACACCTAAAATAGAATACTACAAACCGTTAGCTGACTTATTTCAAAAGTTAGAAAAACCACCAGAATTAGCTGCATTTTTTTCTTATGTTGCTTATGGAAAAGGTAAAATTTCTAAAAAAATAATTTCTAACTTGCCTAAACAAAATGGAGGTAATCCTAATTTTTATGGGATTCAATTAAAAAGGAAAGTAACTAAAAGAGAAAAATTGTTTTTGGCTTTCAAAAAAACTTTACTTATAAACATTAAATGTGGGGAATTTCCTATGCAAGTACCAGTTTGGTCGGTTTTAGTTATTTTATTTATATTTACAGGATTGGGTTTTCGTGCAGGGTTAACGGTTGGTCTAGCAAAGGCTGATAAACAACCAGAAACAGTAAGTGTTAAACCTTCACCTACTCCTACGCCTCCGTCTAGTAATCCCATAGAGAAAAAAGATAACCCAACAAATCCACCTAATCCCCCTAGCCCTTCAGCTACTCAATCTAATAAACCTCCAGCAGGTTTAGATGAGACTAAGGCAGTCAATGTATTCGATCAGAGGACAAAATTAGCAATTGAAGACCTTATTAAAAAGGCTGATGGAAGTGTCAATAAGCAAGATGAACAGAAAATTATGCAGATTCTAGGTTTAAAAAATACAAATTCTGATTCTATAACAAATCTTGACCCTCAAAAAAAGAAAACGTGGGTTAATGCTATATATACATATCAAAAAAACAATGGCTTACTAGCCGATGGAATTATTGATAAAGACGGTGACACTGCGAATAAAATAAAAGCACAATTAAAATAATTAATGCAGAGTAAATCACAAATAAAAGGACAATGAGAGCTTACTTTTACATCCTAGCTGGAATTACCTCCGCCTTAATTGGCTGGAATATCGGTCAAATCTTTTTAACCGATTTAGGAGTGCTGAAACAGTTTCCTGAAGTTGTGTTATTTCCTTGCATTGCCTCCTCTTTGGCTATTGGAATGGTCTTAACAGAAGTTTTAATTAGTAGTCCCACTCGACCAAAATTAAGCTTGCAAATTGCCGTGATTCCTGTTATGATTGCTATGGGATTCGGAATCTTGTCTGGTTTAGTTACGGGCGGAATTTCTCAAATTGTTCTACTGCCTCAGATTCGCTTTGATACTCGAATTTTGAGAATCGTTTGTTGGCTGCTAATTGGCAGTTCTATTGGTCTAGCTGAGGGCATCACTTGGCGATGGCATAGCATAGAAGCAGGCGATCGCAAACGCTACCGAAAACGGTTATTAACCAGTTTAACGGGTAGTATCATTGCCAGTTTATCCGCAGCACTCATTTTTGAAATTTTGCGACAAATTGGCGCTTTTCCCCCCGCTTTTAAAGGCATTGAAGATCCTGTTGGGTTTTCTATTCTGGGAATGTTGCTTGGTTTTGTATTTAGTATTTCCACTTCTCCAAGCTACATGGCAGCCCTGAGAGCCGGAGCCGGATTTGAATACACCGGGCCAAAATATGAAGATTTTGATCCCAACGCAAATACTAACAGTAAATCCTATCCTGGGATTGATACTTCCCAACTGAAATTTGTCAGCGATAGCGAAGCCGATGAAATTGAAGAAGGGTTATCGATTCAATTACCCACTCAGGGTAAAATTAGAATCGGATCATCTGAAAAAGCGAATATTCGTATCCCTGGTTTACCTCTGCACGCAGCCGATTTAGAAATTAAAACCCGTGAAGCGGTTTTAGTTCCTAACCCCAAGTTTTATCACACCATCGAAGTTAATGGAGATCGTCTAGGATCTCGTCGTGAAATTCATTTACGGCATAACTATTTGCTGACTTTTTATCCACTAGACCAGAACACCTCTAACGATGAAAAAATCTATCGATTTGTCTACTACAATCGGTTTCTGGATACGCAGGCTTAGTGTATCTATTCTACTAGCAGGTTACTTTAGTAGTCCCAGTTTAGCCCAGGTTAAAACCGTTGAAATTATTGATAACCCACTTGTTAATGAGGATCGGGTTACGGTTCGGATTAAAGTTAAAGATGCCAATGACAAACCGGAAGTTTTTCTGCAAGATACGAATTTTCAATTAACGGTTGATAATAAACCCTTAGAATTTCGCAGTAAAGATTGGAAAAGCCCCGAAGATACGATTCCGCCTCCGGCTTGGATTATTGTTTTGTTGGACTATAGCGGTAGTATGAACCAACAAGATAGTCGAGGAACAACTCGACTTGACGGAGCGATTAATGCGGTTCGAGAATTTACAAATGCTCTAGCAGAACGCTGTCCTAAAAATCAAGTCTGTCCCAAACCACAAGTGTCTATTGTTCCCTTTGGCGATCCTGGCTCTGCTTGTGAAAAAGGTTATCCGGTCAGAGAAAAAAACCTAGATAAATTTTTTCCAGCCGGAGATTACAAACTCAGTAACTATCTGGATCTTTTAGCCAGTGAAACACCTTGCGCTTCGACGAATATTTATGAACCGTTGAGTCGTGCCATTCGATTTTTAGCCAATGATGCCGATCCGCGTTTTACAATTCCTGAAGATCCTAATCAACCTCAACCTAGACTATCTGTTATTCTCTTATCTGATGGCTATCATAACAAAGCCAATGAAGAACAAGACTTTGAAAATCTCAGAGCTTTATTAAAGCGGAATGAGCAGATTATTGTTCATACTTTGGGTTATGGTTTAACACCGGAACAACTGGGTCAGAAATATGGCTTAGGACGGGCTGCAACTCGTAGGGATATTGGAAAAGGAGATAAAAAAGTTCCAGAAGAAGAATTTGTTGATCAAGCCCGTTTAGCAGAAATTGCTCAAATTACTGGAGGCGTTTCTGAGTTTTCTGCCGATGCTCAAACGGTTGCAGAAAAACTGAAGTTATTTCTAAATGCTCTGCTAGGAGAATATCAAATTACCTACAGTGAACCCAATGCAGAACGAGGTTCTAAACATGATGTAAAAGTTACGGTTCAATCTGTAGAATCTGAACCTAAAGGTTATACTATCACAGCATTTGGGCGATCGCTTCCCTTACCGACTCGCCTGATCATGTTATTGGTAATTTTTATAGTTTTAATTGGAGGTGGCGTTGTTCCGTTTTGGTTATGGGCTGAACATTTAAAACGAGAAGCCTTTGAAGGTTAGGAGAAATTCATGAAAAGAATATTTTTCTATTTATTCTCTTTAATTCTATCAAGTTGTGATTCTCCACTCTTTAGCCAAATTCAGGCACAAACAACTATGAAGGAATGTCCTCAAACACCAAATGAAACATTAATTCCTGAAAATGTGAAAACCATTTCAATTGAGGGTCAGCAGATAAAAGAATCGGGAATCGTTCAAACAGGTCGAGCCGTAGGCTATAGCTTTATCGGAAAAAAAAATCAACAACTTCGTTATCAAACAACGGAAGGAATTTGTATGTGGATTTATAGCCCAGACAATGAAGTAATTACCAGTACAAGCTTACCTCAAGATGGTAAATATACTGTACAAATTACTACGCTTCAAGGTTCCAAAACCTTTGATATAGAAATCGGTTTAGATGTTAAATCGGCTTCTGCTTCTGTTCCGCCTCCTCAACCTGTACCTGTTCAGTCAACTCCAATTCCTTCCTCTTATTCTTTCTCTAAATCAGATTTTCCTCAAGTGTCCTGTGGTGATTCTCGACCCAATGATCCGAATGCCTATCCAGTTCGATTTTATCCTGTAAAAATTCCCTATAGTGAAGCAAATCTCAGTAAAGCCCGTGCTTTATTCTGCACAGATGCTTTAAAAAGAAGCAATAAAAAAACTAACATTGCTTGGATTCAAGTTGCTTCCTTTACGGATTCACAACGAGCTAAAGCTTTCGCAAAATTTGTAGGAACAGAAATTAATGGAGCTATAGTCGGTGAACCTAATTTATTAGAACTTAAGTAATTTTAGGATGAACTCTTTACTTCTATTCTATTTAGTGTTTTAAAGCCATGAAAAAACTCCCTATCTCAGTTTTATTATTTGCAATCGTTGGATGTAATAATCCTTCTATTTCTCAAACTCCTAATTCTATCTCCGGTGATTGTCCTGAACAACCCTCTGTTTCCTTAGAAGAAAAAGATGTTAAACCGATTACATTAACAACTTCAGGAACAACCCAAGAATCAGGTCAAGTCAAATCTGGTAAATCTCTGGGATATACTTTTGAAGGTCAAGCAGGTCAAAAACTAAGTTATCAAACTAAAGATGATATTTGTATTTGGATTTTTACACAAGATTTAACTCTTTTAGAGGGGGTTGAACTACCCAAAAATGGAAAATATACCATTCAAGTTGCTGCACTCAAAGGCGCTACAACATTTAATTTAGAGATGAGTTTAGGAGCCTTACAAGCTGCCTCTACTCCTTCTCCTGTTAACCCAACTTCATCTCCGACCAGTGTTCCTCAACCTTCTGTTTCATCAAGTTCTAGTAGTAGTGGATTAAGTCAGAATCAAGCTGCTCAATTAGTTGGAAATTGGTTAGGTTCTAAATCTAAAATCTTTGCTCCCCCCTTTAATCGGCAATTAGTTAATCAATACACGACAGGGCCACTTTATACAGATATTACTAAACCCGATGGTTCAATTGATTGGTTAGAAAAAAATAATTCTCGTTACGATTACAAAGATGCTCGTGTTACTGAAGTTATCTCTTTTTCTGATTCAGGAAGTCAACCGTCCCTCACTGTTCGTATATATGAAGATCGAACACTTTATGGCCCTAATGGGATTGATTATAACGTATCAGGTTCATCAACCCGGAATTATACTTATTTCTTCTCACAAGAAAATGGAAATTGGAAAATTTACGACTATAAAAGAGCAGAATAATGCCTAAAAAAATACCTGAACGTAAAATCCATTCTCCTAAAAGGCTGAGGTTTTACTTATTTCTTTATTCAGTTCCTACTGGAATCTTGAGTATTATCGGACTCTATTTTTGGATTCAAAATTTGGGTAATACAAATAGCCAATGTAAAACATTTAAAGACTTAAATCTTATGCCAAACCAATCTCAAGAAATCTTAATTGAATCTGCCAATTGCTATCGTTTTTATGGTGGTGTAGGTCAAAAATTAGTCATGGATACCAGTGTTCAATCTACATTAATTCAGCCTAACAATCGTCCACTGAAATTACAGGGTTTTCTGGAACAAGAATTGTCTCAAAAAGGGAGTTACATCCTAGTGATTAATCCTCCTAAGTCAAAACAGGATCAAACATTTACAATCGAGTTACAAGGTCAGGGAGAAATCAATAGTGTGTTATCGCCACCTATTCTACCTCCCACATCTGTCGCATCTTCTAATTCTTCAAAACTCAGTTATAACCTTAAAAACCCTCCTCCCTTTAAAACTGATCGAAAATTACAACAAATTGTTGATGAGATTTTAGCCTTGATACAAGCTAAAGGTTTATCAACCCATAACTTATCCATTAGCTTAGTTAACTTAAGTTATCCCAATAACTGTTGTGGTTATGCTTCCTATTCTGATGATCAACCTATTTTTCCAGCTAGTGTTTCTAAGCTATTCTGGTTAGTTGCTTTATATGGACAATACGATGCTGGTATTCTTCCAGAGGGGACGATTTCAGAGCAAGATATTTATAAAATGATTCAAGATTCTGATAATGAACCCGCTAGCCGTGTTGTTGATGCAATTACAGGAACAGAATCTGGCGGAGAATTGAATTCGGAAGAACTCAAGATTTGGACGGATAAGCGACTATCGGTTAATGGATTTTTTGAGAATGCTGGTTATAGGAATCTTAATGTTAGCCAGAAAAACTTTCCCATTCCTTATCTCAATTTAGACAGACCAGACAAAGGTAGGGATTTACAAATTCGCGGAAAAGGAACGTTACCGATTAGAAATCATTTAACCAGTTATGATATTGCTCGACTTCTTTATGAAATTGATAGTAACCAAGCTATTTCTAAAGGATACAGCTTAAAAATTAAAGATTTGTTAAAACGGGACTTAAATCCGCAAGTTTGGAAACACAAGGAATATAATTCTATTGAGGGTTTCTTTGCTGAATCTTTGCCTCAAGATAGTTACGTTTTTTCAAAAGTTGGATGGACATTTGAAAGTCGTCAAGATGCAGCTATTATCGAGAGTCCTGATCGAAGAACTCGTTACATTTTAGTCATCTTAGCTGACAATCCTAGCTTTGGGGATGATTGGAAGATTTTTCCTGAAATTTCAAGGAGGGTTTATGACCGCATGATTGAAAATCAATAAGTTTATCATTTGAATTATAAATTGATAAAACAGCTATATAAAACTAAAATCATGAACAACTTCTTTGGTCAACTCCGACAAAAACTCAGCAAGCCTTTACTGTTTGGCTTATGTGGGGCAGTGGGTTGTTTAGGTGCGGCAATTGTGGGAGAAATCCTCTTAGCTGTAGCACTGCCACCTTCTGCACAACCCCTTCCACCTTTACCTCAAGTCGATGTCATGTTTGTTTTAGATGTGACAGGCAGTATGGGAGGAGAAATTAAGGGAGTACAACAAGGTATTCAAAGCTTTGCTCGTGAAATTAGTTTACGAAAACTCGACGGACAAGTCGGATTGATTGCTTTTCGTGATCTTTTGGAAGGTGAAGAACCCCAAATTTTGTCTTTTGATGGTTCTGTGTTTACTTCTAATAGTGAGATGTTTAGCCAGCAAGTGAGCCGACTCCTAGCAAACGGGGGTGGAGATGATCCAGAAAGTAGCCTTGATGCCCTGGTACTAGCAGCACGGCAGCCTTTCCGTCCTCAAGCTACGAAAGTCATTGTTCTGATTACAGACGCACTACCAAAGATACCTGATAAAGAAACGCCTTCAGTACCTGAAGCAGTAAATGTATTGCGTGACTATAAGATTGATCAGTTGCACATGGTCATACAAAGTAGTGATCAAGCAGCCTTTGAAGGCTTACAAGCAAGTACCCCTGGTGAAGTTTTTCTACTCAGTGAAGCAGCTTCTGGACGGGAAGGTTTTGAGCGAATTTTACCTGTTGTTGGGGAAAGAATTGCTGAGACAACTATCAAAGGATTGCAGAGCAACAGAGAATTTTCTACGAAATCCTTTGGAAGACTTGTTGTTGTTATTTCTGTATGGACAGGTATTCTAACAATTGGGGTAGCTTTAGCACTAATTGCTGGGCAAAACTACTACTTACGGCGACGTATTTTGACGATATCAGAGGGGTTGAAAGGAACGGGCGGAAGCTTAATTGCGGGTTTTATTGCTGGAGTCGCTGGGCAAATACTATTTTTACCTGTAGCCAGTATTCCAATCTTAGTTAATGCAGGTAGACTGTTCGGCTGGACAATTTTAGGCTCATTTGTCGGAGGAGGAATGTCCTTCTTTGTTCCCAACCTGCAAAGGCGTCGTGCCTTACAGGGAGGGGCTATTGGCGGTGCGACAGGATCGATTGGATTTCTAATCGTTTCTGCGGTGTCCGGTGATTTAGTCGGGCGATTAGTTGGGGCTGCGATTATTGGCTTTTTCATTGGTTTAATGATCGCTCTCATTGAACAGTTTAGCCGTCAATCTTGGCTGGTGGTTTCATGGACACCGACTGAACAAACCAAAATTAATTTAGGAGCAGAACCAGTTCTATTAGGAAGTTCAGAAGATGCTCATGTTTACCTGAGAAAAAGTCAAGGATATCCCCCAATGACTGCCAAAATTTACACAGAAGGAGAAAAAATTATTATGGAGTTTGACGAAACAATGAAAGATAAAGGAATGAAAATTCTTAGACATGAACTTTCAAATGGAGATAAACGAAAACTCGGAGATGTCACCTTAGAAGTTAGAACTGCTAACAGTAATTTAACGAAACAATAAGGAGCATCACTGTTGAAACCCGATCTCAATTTAAGGCTATTCATTAAAATTCAGTATGGTTAAGTATCTGTTTAAGCTTAAATTAAATTCTGCCCAACAGGAGGGGTTTAGCTACACTCTGGATTTAACAACTGCCCAAGAAAATAATCCCAGCTTAGTTTTTACCCCAGAAGTTCGTCATCAAATGCGAAACCAACTACAAAAAGAAAGTGCTTGTAAAATTAGCGATGGTCATCTTAATCAGATGATCAAATCTTGGATAGAAGATATTCAAGAAGGCTATCGAGAAACAATCTTAACCCTTGACTTACCTTTAATGATTACTGAACAATTTAATCAATTGCAGGAATCAGGATACCAACAAATACCACCTTTAATGGCCCCAGATTTATCTGGCATTGAACCTGCAATTGGGTTTTTACCTCCTTTGAGGTTCTGATTTAAAAACCATTTCAATATGAAAGTTAGGAGCTTACTGTCATTATGTTAAATGTTTCAATTACCCCTCACCGTGAGTTTTTACCTGCTAATTCTCCAGACCAAAAATTGTTTTTAATGTTAAAAGTGCGGCCCACGCAGGAAGTTGCTCAAACTCGCCCTTCAACAACTTTTGCCTTTGTGATTGATACCAGTGGTTCAATGTATGAAGGCATCATTGGTGTTCCTCAACCGACAGGGAGAAGCGTTTTTGTTGATGGGAATAGCTATCAAGAAGTGACAGGAGTAACCTCTAAAATTGATATTGTCATTGACTCTTTATTCGCCTTAGTTAAATCCGGTAGGCTAAAGCCGGATGATCGGGTTGCTATTATTCAATTTGATGACTCTGCGTCTACTCTCATCGGTTTAACTCCAGCAACTCAAGTCAGTCAATTAGAGGATGCGATCGCCTGTTTAAGAAACTATTCCGGTGGTACTCGTATGGGCTTAGGAATGCGTCATGGTCTGAATTTATTAGCACCACAAAATATGACTATTAAACGAGCTTTAATTTTCACTGATGGTGAAACCTTTGATGAAGATCAATGTCGTGAACTGGCTCAAGAATTCGCGCTCAATAATATTCCGATTACAGCATTAGGTGTAGGTGAATATGCCGAAGACTTGCTGATTCATTTGAGCGATACTACAGGTGGAAAACTGTTTCCCATTGTTCCTGAAAATGCCACAGGAAATGCTGTTTCTATTGCAGATTTACCTGCAACAATTATTGAAGAATTTAGTCTAGCCCAACAAGAAGTAATCACAAATTTAGCCTTAACCGTGAAAACTGTAAAAGGGGCTAAACTCACTCGAATTGTTCGGGCTTATCCTGAACAAGCCGAATTTCCTTTAACCCTTGATCCTCACCCTATTGGTAATGCAATTGCGAATGATGAAACGGTTTTTATACTAGAATTTACCCTAGAAAGTCGCCCTCAAGCTCGTGTGCGTGTTGCCCAACTCGGTTTAACGTATGAAATTCCAGGGCAAAAGCGACGAGGCGAACTGCCTCCACAAAATGTTGTAGTTCAGTTTGTCGCCGGACAAATGGGCGCTCAAGTTGATCAAGAAGTGATGGGATATCTACAACAATGTAATATCGCTCAATTGGTTAAACAAGCTACTCAAATTGCAGATCACAATCCACAACAAGCCGAACACCTGTTAGAAACTGCCCGCCGAATGACCGTCAAAATTGGAAATAATGCCATGACAGAAACCCTGACGGAAGTTCAAAATGAACTGCGAAAAACTCAGAAGATTTCTTCAGGAACTCGCAAAACTGTCAAGATGGGTTCTAAAGGAAAAACTGTTCGGATGAACAATAATGATATTAACCAAGAAATCACCGATGAACAAATTCGCAAAGCATCTGGAACGTAAAGGGTGTCAGGAGACAGGAAACAGGAGATAGGAGAATAGAAAATTTTCTTTTTTTTAACTGCGAACTGTCTACCTTCTGCTAACCTCTAACACCTTTTCACTATCCTTAAACAACTTAATTAGGAGTTAAAATCATGTCTGTTTCTTGTTCTGCTTGTGGTTATGAAAATTTAGATGGAACGGAATTTTGTGAAGCCTGTGGTGCTGAATTACTAGCATCAGTAACGGTGACAGAAGTAGCAACCCCCGATTATTCAATGCCTCCTTCTATCCCTGATTTTATGAATCCTGCTCCTCCCTATACTCCTCCGGCATCATCGCCTCAACCCAGCATTCCTTCCTCGCCATTTGTATCAGGAACAGCCCGATTAATTGCTAAACAATCTGGTTGCCCTACTTCTGAATTTACCTTAGATGGCAGTGCAATTATTGGACGTTTTGATCCTGATACTGGGCCAGTGGATGTTGATTTAGAAGGATGGGCAGGTGAAGATACAATTTCTCGCAACCATGCCGAAATTTATTATGAAGGGGGTCAATGGAAAATTAAAGATTTAGGTTCAACCAATGGGGTATTTATTAAACCTGTTGGTCAAAGTCGTTTCGGAGCCAGAATTACTTTACCAGAAACTTTAAATTCAGGAGATGAAATTGCGATCGCTAAAATTCGTTTCCTGTTTCAAAGCCCTTAAAACTTAATTAATCCATCTTCCTTCGCTTTCCTCTAATTCTATGAACTCACTAACTGACTCTTCTGAATCTCTAGTTATTCAAGAACATTTTATCTTCACCATCAAGGATTTTCAAGTTGAAATTCAATCTTATTTAGGCCACTTTACGGATGTAGACTACTTTAAAGTCATCATTCTAAATCGTGATCCTGAAGATAACCAAAGCCAATTCGGACTCCTGCGGGTCGGTTCTCCAGATGGAGGACTACAGCGAGAATTGCAACTTCGAGAAATCCTGGGCTACCATAAAATGGTGTCGGCGTTATTAGCTTCGGAAACACAAGAGTCAGTTGTTATTTCTTCTCGCTCACAACTTCCTGAGCAAAAAGCTCCTTTGCAAACTGAAGAAGCATTTTCTTCTCCAAAAGAATTGTTAGAAGAACCCGATACTCACTCTCCCTTAGAAGATGAATCAGAATACTTAGAAGAAGTATATTATGAGGAAAAAGAAGTTGGGGCAAACATATCAAGCCAGAAATTAATCGTTCTGAGCGAACTTTTGAGTGAATCTAACACCTTAGAAGCTTGGTTACAAAACAATAATTCTCCTGAACAATGCTTATTGTTGGCTAGTCAAGTTTGCCAATTCTTCAAATCCCTTTATCAAAAAGGCTGGTGTGTGATTTCCATTTTTCCCCAATTTATTGAAATGGGAACACCCATCCAGTTTTTTGATTTAACAGGGGTTTATCCAGTTAATGAAAAACTTAATAGTGGATTAATAGGAGATTACTACGCCCCTGAAATTGCATTAGGACATTTAATTGCAGAGACGATGAGTAGCTATGTTGTGGGGGTTTTACTCTATCAGGCTTTGCACCAAAAATTACCTCCTCGCTTTGAAGGGATACCGGAATCTGCTGATAGCCTTGACTTAAAAATTAGCAAGATTCCCCGCATTTATCAAATTCTAACCATCACCCTTTCTTCTATCCCCGAAGAACGTTTTCCCCTCTCCCAACTGCTCAGTCTTTTAGTAGAAACTCGACAATCCTTACGGAGTTTTCAGGTACGCTGGGAAGTGGCAAACCGCTCAACACTAGGGCTTTCTACAAGTCGCCTTCAAAATGAAGATAATTACGGTATTCGTCAACAGCCTGCTAGTCATTCTGATCCTTGGCTTTTAGCGGTTGTTGCGGATGGCATGGGAGGTTTAGCTCAAGGAGAAGTGGCAAGTCAATTAGCGGTTGAAACTGTATTAGGAACAGCATTTCCTGCAAACTTAAACCATGCTTTACATCAAGGCGAGTGGTTAATTTCCCTAGTCGAAGCTGCAAATGAACAGGTATCTAATACGGTAAGGGATGGAGGGACAACTATTAGTGTTGTGTTTGCGGTTGGGCGAGAATTGGCGATCGCCCATGTTGGAGATAGTCGCATTCTTCTCTTAAGAAAAGGCATTATTTGCCAGTTATCAGAAGATCATTCAATGGTTGCAATGCTGTTAGCTAGTGGTGAGATTTCATATCAAGAAAGTCAACAACATCCTGACCGCAATGTTCTCACAAAATCTTTAGGGTCAAAACGCAGATTAAGCCCAGGTTATGTCCAAGACTTAAGCCGTTTCGGAGGAGAAAGTTTTTTAACTTTAGAGGATGGTGATATTCTGCTCCTCTGTTCTGATGGGGTTTGGGATTTAGTTTCTAATGAAGAACTGGCTACAATTTTTAATGAACAGCAAAATTTACAAGGGGCTGTTAATACAGCGATTGAGCAAGTTTTGGAGAGGGGAGCCAGTGATAATGCCACCCTTGTTGCGTTGAAATGTTCTATCGAAACTGCCTTGTTTTAAAATCTTGAACTTATGGAATTAGCTCCTGGTACATTGCTTAAACAACAGCAATATCAAGTTAAAACCACCCTAGGGAAAGGGGGGTTTGGCATTACTTATCGGGGTATCGATTTAAAATCTTCTCGAACTGTTGCGATTAAAGAAAACTGGCCAGAAAGTGGAGTGCGACAAGGAACAACCGTAATTTGGCCTCACCATACCACTCGAAAACAACAGCAGGAAGAATTACAAAAATTCAAAGGAGAGGCACAATATTTATCTCAGTGTATTCATCCCAATATTGTCAAAGTTTATGATTGGTTTGAGGAAAATAACACCGCTTATACGGTGATGGAATTTATTAAGGGTAGGCTCCTTTCGGATCTTTTTGAAGCCGAAGGGCTACTACCTGAAAATCGCATTCAACGCTATTTAATGCAAATCGCGTCTGCTTTACAGGTCATTCATGCCAAAAATCTTCTCCATCGAGATATTAAACCAGAGAATATTATTATCACGGCAGAAGATAGAGCAATCTTAATTGATTTCGGGGCAACGAGAGAATTTATCGCTGGAAAAACGGGCAGAATGACGGCGATTTTAACACCTGGGTATGCTCCTTTAGAACAATATAGCGTTACCAGTAAGCGAGGCGCAGGTACGGATATTTATGCGTTATGTGCGTCAATGTATCATTTATTAACCGGACAGTGGCCACCTGAACCTCCTGAACGATATCCTGCTGATTCTCTCATCCCTCCTCGACAAATTGTTCCTTCGATTAATCCTCGTTTTGAGCAAATTCTTTTAATAGGAATGGCAAGAAAACTAGAGGATCGATTTCAAAGCGTTACAGCGTTAATGCAAGCGTTAAATTCAATTATAGAAACCCACAATGCTCAATTAGTCTTTATACACAATCGTGAATTATTGGCTGAGTTTAGTTTAACAAGCGATCGCACCATTATTGGACGTTCAGATTTGAATACAGGAAGTGTCCATATTGACTTAAATCCTTTAGTTGGAAATGAAACTGTTTCTCGTCGGCACGGACAAATTTATCGAGACGGAAAACAATGGAAAATCTCAGATCTCGGTTCTCAGAATGGCATTTTTATCAAGCGTTCAGGACAGCCTCGCTTTGGGGCTAGAATTACGTCTCCTGAACCCTTATTTTCCGGGGATGAAATAGCCTTTGGAAAAGTGCGCTGCTTATTCCAAATTTTCTAATCTTTTTATAATAGAGGGTTAATCAAATGTCTGTTACTTGTCCAGCCTGTTTAACGGAAAATTTAGAAACGAGCATCGCGTGTACAATCTGTGGTTATACCCTAAGTTCTGAACAATCCAGTCATCATTTACCTCCAAATACCTTACTCAAACAAAACCAATATCGCATTGAAAAAACATTGGGAGAAGGCGGATTTGGTATTACCTATAAAGGGATTGATTTAAAAAATTCTAGGGAAGTTGCTATTAAAGAAAACTGGCCAGAGAAATCTAGCCGAGTCGGAAAAACAGTCGTTTGGTCTCCTTTGATTTCCCCTAAAGATATTAATGAGCAGCTTGCCAAGTTTATTGCAGAAGCTCAAGTCATCTCTAAATGCCAGCATCCTAATATTGTTAAAGTTTATGATTATTTTCCAGAAAACAATACAGCTTATATTGTGATGGAGTTTTTAAAGGGTCAATCCTTATATGATATTTTAAAAACTGAAAAAAGATTACCAGAAGCTCGCGTTAAAAAATATTTAATAGAAATAACTCAGGCTTTAAAGGTCATTCATGAAAACCAATTGCTCCATCGAGATATTAAACCCGAAAATATTATGATTGATCAGCAGGATAGAGCGGTTCTCATTGACTTTGGCAATGCCAGAGAGTTTATTGCGAACAAAACCAAAAGAATGACCCAAACTTTAACACGAGGTTATGCACCCATAGAACAGTATAGTGAGACAGGAAGACGGGGGCCGAGTACCGATTTATATGCTTTGTGTGCTTCAATGTATGAATTATTAACCGGAGAGCTTCCTCCTGAAGCGATTGATCGACTTCACACAGATACTTTAAAACCCCCTCGTCAAATTGTCCCTAGTCTTGACCCGACAACCGAAAAAGTCATTCTAATGGGGTTAAGAATGCGGGTAGAAGAACGCTTTCAAACTGCCGATGAATTAATTGATGCACTACAAGGAAAGTTTGTTTCTCCCAGCTTGCGACGAGCTAGACAATTTGCTAATGAACAGAAATTATCAGAAGCCGTTGATGCTTATCAGAAATGTTTAACTCATGAACCCAATAATGGAGAAGCTGCCGTTGAATTAGCAATGGTGTTGAGTTATTTAGATGATCACCAAGCTGAAATCGTGGCTCAAAAAGCAATTTCATTACAACCTAAAGACGGCAGAGGTTACGGAGTTTTAGGATTAATTAATTGCCGGAAATCAAATTGGTCAGAAGCCCTACGTTATTTACAAACGGCTGCTAATCTTTCTCCTTACGAAGCTTGGATACAAGCAAATTTAGCTTGGGCGTTGGGAAAATCTAACCATTGGCAACAAGCAGAAACAAGCATTAATCAAGCCATTCAACTTGATAGTGAATCTGCCTTTACATTAGGATTACAAGCGTGGATTTCTGTTAATCAACAACAATGGAAACCAGCAATTCGTTATGGCAGACAAGCTATTTTTAAGTCTAAACAATCTAATCAAAGCCAGCAACTTCAACGCTGGGTTTATCCTTGTTTAATTGTTGCTTTAGATAAAGCCGTTGTTACTCAACAGGCGACGGATGTAGAACGATGTGTACAAGAGTGTATTACTCAAGTGCCAGATAGTTCTTTTGCTTGGGGATTTAAAGGTTGGAAACAAGGTTTACAAGGTCTATGGACGGATGCAGTTTCTAGTTTTGAAAAGGCTTCCAGGCTGTCACCAGCCCCTCATTGGACAGTGCAGAATTTTGGGATTGCTTCTGAACAGATCAAGGATTTATCAAAAGCAATTCAAACCTATGAAACGTCTAGCCAAAAATTACCTCCTGATGCGTTTACTCTATTTCGTCTCGCTACAGTTTTAGGGCAACAAGGACAGTGGAGGCAAGCCCGTTCATTGTTAGAAAAAGCAATTCAATTAAAACCTGATTATGCAGAGGCTTATCATAATCTCGGCTGGGTTTTACTCAACCTTAAAACCTCAGATTCTCAAGTTGAACATCCCCGGGAGATGTGGTCAGCTTATCGAAAAGCGGTTGAACTTTACGGGCAACAACAAAACTATTCTGTTGCTGGTAAGATTAAACAGGTTTTCCAAGCAATTGATGTTGAAATGTAATAATCTAAATTATGTTAAAGATAAACAACCTTAATCTAGAGATTAAACTACTGTATAATTTTTTTGTGATCATGATCAAAGATGTGGGATGTAAGATGTTTTTTTCATCTAATCTAACTAGGAGGGAGCAATGGGGAAGTTAGGAGTGCTGACTTTTGCAGATCCGCGCACAATACCATTGCAGGAGTTACAGGCAGGTGATATTCGCGCTGCTTTAAGTCGTTCTCGTTCTTGAGTGGAAGTTAAAGATTGATGCGATCACACCCATAGGAAAGCATTTCTTACTCTGGGTAAAATTATAGTAATTTTCGATGGAATGAGTTAAAACTATAAACTTCAGAAATCTGGTTTTTCAGAAGAACCAGTTTGGATAATCTTCACTTTTGCATTAGGATGAGCATAAACACTATACGCTAACCAACTCGAATCACCTTGAGAGACATCTTTAATCGCTAGACGGCTAGATAACATCGCCTCAGCAACAGTTTTACCCCTCAATAACTCCTGATAAAACTGTTTTGCGAATTGTAAGGCACAACTATCACTAACAGGCCATAATGGTGCTAAAAATAAACCTGCACCCATCCCAATTAAATGATTTGGCCATCCGCCTAATCCTCTTAAAGCCCAAGATTGGCGACCACTATGACAAGAGTTAAAGACAAATGCAGGTCGTGTTTTTTGGATATGGCTTTCAATTTTTGTATTGAGAAAATCATCTAAAGTCAGATGTTCGTTATAGTCTAACATGATAGCAGAAGAATCATCTGGCGTATCTGTTTTAAAATTGCCATGAGAGGCTATATGGCCTAGAAATAGCGAAGCTGACACCAAGTGCAAAGTAGCCAGTCAAACTCCTTCAGTGTAAGGGTTTGAGCGACAGGTTGATTTTTATATCAAGAAGCTACTGGGTCAATCAACAACCGCTCATCCAAGTCCAACCGAAAAGTTCCATAGGGGTTGATATGGGCCCAAGTTAATGGAGTCAACCCTCGCCAGTCTTCTTTTTGCATCAATTTCAACCAATCTTTTTCAGACAAAATCTGTTGCATCATCAACGTATTGATATACACCAAACAAACCTGTAACAAGTGCAATGACAAAACCGCGGTCTCTTGGTCTTCTAATCGATTGGCTGCAATTTCGCTATTCTTGCCATAAAAAATAAAACTATTCGCACTATTCCATTGCTCCACTACATTTAAGCCTTCATTGATTTCTTGGCGCAAGGATTCATGGCGTAGATAATCACAGAGAAAAATCGTTTTCACCACCTTACCCAATTCAGCTAAAGCTTGGTAAGTGGGATGAATAATATTAGAACGACTAAACCGTTTTAAAATTACCTCAGTCTCCGCCGTTCCTAATCTCAAAGCCGTCGCATATTTAATCATCTGGTCATACTGATTCCGAATCAAATCCCAATTAATTGGTCGGGTCAAAACAGGCTGTAAATTCGGATAAGCATTACTTTGCCCCGCCACCGGACGATACAATTTCTGTTTATGAATTCTTTTCAACCGAGGCAATAACTGAAAACGGCATCACCGTGCCCAAACGGGAAAATTGTACGCTAAGGCTGAAACCTTTATCTAGTAAGCATCTTAGCCACTCATATTCCTACATTCCCTCTAGGAGGCGGCTTACCTCAATTTATTGGTGCACAGTAGGAGGTATTCTCTGTCCCATAAATTTAACTCCAGCCAGAAGTATTGTTTATTCCGGTGTAATTTAGGTAATTATTAAAATTATTCGGAAAAATTTGGCAAACTACTAAACGCCATTTGTGCTACTTTCTCAGCCCGTTGTGGCGTTACTTTTTGATACCGTAACGTTGTCTGAATGCTGTCATGTCCCATCAAAGCCCTAAGTTCTTCAATTCCCATCAGTCCCACCCGTTCTGTAGCAAAAGTGTGTCTTAAATCATGAAGTCTCACCCCCTGAAGCTCTGGAATATTCCCAATCAAACTTGTCCAGGATTTATGCGCCATACGGTAAGAAAGACGGGAGACAACCCCAGTTTTGGGCTGTTGAGCAGTAAACAAAGCTGGATGGGTTAGATGTCTGTAATATGTGATGTAGTGATTCAGACTTAGTTGCACAAATTCACTATAAAAACACCACCGTTGCTTATTACCTTTGCCAATAACTTGAAATTTCCTAGCTTTGAAGTCTATTTGCTCTAAATTTAAAGCCAGTATCTCAGCAATCCTAGCACCACTACTATGTAACAAACGCACCAACGCAGACAACCGCACATCTTTTTTGATGACATGATACAGAATACTTAATTGGTTGGGCGTAAGATAGCGTACAGTCTCGTTTGTAGCGTGTTCTCCTTGCTCTCGGTTCGGCTTACGTCTTGTTAATCCAGCAATCGGATTAGATTTGAGATATCCCATATCAACAGCAAAATTGAACAAAGCCGTGATTACAGCTTGATGACGGTGGTGCGTAGTATAGGAAATATTAGTTAAATGATTAAGATATTCCAACAAAACTTGTCTATTGATGATTTCTATCGACCATCTACCGTATTCTTTGAGCAACGGGATTAAGGTAGATTGATATGAACGCAGAGTGCTTTTAGCTAGTCCCTGTCGATCTAAAAACCTTGTAGCTAAATCCGCTAAAGTAATCATTACTTTTTCTGATATTTTAAAAAACTTTTTACTAAAAGTGTAGATTTAATATATAATTAATCAATATACTTTTAGATATAATTTAATGGTAGTAACAGAAGAAAATCTACTTCCCAAGGGAGATGAAGCCTTAGCTGATTACATCCGCCGATTGCGAATCAAGCAGAACTTCACCCAAAAAGAGTTGAGCTTAAAAGCACAAATACACATTCAGACCATCCGCAAAATAGAAGGTGGACAAACTTCAAGAGTCAATCAAAAAGCTAAAAGCGGTTTAGCCTCTGCGTTGGGAATACCAGCGGAATATTTGGATGCAGCCACGAAGAAAGTCCCTCTAGAAACAATAACTACATTTAAGTTTTGCCCAAAATGTTGGACAGCCGGGACTACCCCTGACCAAATGTGGACTGATTTACGGTCGAAATATTGCTTTGCTTGTGGTACAGCCTTACGAAACCGTTGTATTAGTTGTGACGAACCAATTATGTCGCTGAAATTCAAATTTTGTCCTTACTGTGGTGTCAACTACAAATTTTCACCCAACTAATTAGTCATTAATAATAATTACAAATAAATACAGGTAATCTAATTGGCAACTCGTGAACTTTTATCTCCAGCACAGCGGCTACAATTTACGGAAATTCCCCATTTTATCACCCCAAGAGATCTAGCTCGCTACTATACTTTTAGCAATGACGAACTCCGGGTTATAAAGCAGCGACGTAGACCACACAATCGGCTTGGTTTCGCTGTACAATTGTGTTATCTACGCTTCCCGGGGCGGGTTTGGAGTTTAGGAGAAATAGTACCGGAATCTGTACTTTTTTATATCGCATCTCAATTAAAACTTGACCCAACAATCATCAGAGAATATTCTCAAAGAGATACAACTCGACGCGAACATTTGGCAGATATTCAACAGGAATTTGGATTTCTGGCTTTTAATACCTCTATCTACAAACAACTCTCAAAATGGTTATTACCTTTTGCCCTATCTTCAGATCAAGGGATGGCACTTGTCGGAGCATTAATTGATGAGATGCGCTTCCGTAAAATCATTATTCCAGCTATTTCTACGGTAGAGCGTTTAGCCTGGGAAGTCAGGCATCGCGCTCAAAAATTAGTATGTGTTGAGTTGACTAAAAATTTGACACAATTACAAAAGATAGCACTGGATAAGTTATTAGTTGTAGCCCCAGATCAAAAGCTGACTGAATTAATTTGGCTACGTCAACCACCAGGTCAAGCTAATCCGAGAAACTTTTTAAAAGTTGTGGAACGCCTGGAATTTATTCGCCGTCTTGCTCTCGACTCTGGATGTTTAAAACGAGTACACCCAAATCGGCTACTACAATTTACAAAAATTGGTGCCAAGTCTACGCCTGCTCATTTATCTAGGTTAGATGAATTGAGACGCTATGCTATTTTAGTTGCTTTCCTAATTGAATGGAGTGCATCCTTGGTTGATTATGCCATAGAAATGCACGATAAAATGATGGGTAAATTGTTTAACAAAAGCGAGCATCAGCATGGCGATAAGTTTCAACGGGATGGGAAAGCAATTAATGAAAAAGTCAGATTATATGCTCAAATCGGCAAGGCGTTAATCTCAGCTAGAGAAGAGTCTGATGATGCTTATCAAGCCATTGAATCGGTATTAGCTTGGTCACAGTTTATTAGTAGTGTTGCCGAAGCTGAAAAGTTAGCTAGACCCGCAGATTTTGATTATCTTGAACTGCTCACTCACCGTTATTCACAGTTGCGAAGATATACACCTAAGTTGTTAGAGACGTTTGAATTTAAAGCTGTTTCGGCTAGTTTGTCGGTAATAAAAGCTTTGGAAGTGATTAAAGAATTAAATAGCTCGGGTCGCAGGAATGTGCCGGAAACTGCGGACATAAGTTTTGTAAAACCGCGTTGGTCAAAGCACGTCATTAAGGGCAATACTATTGACCGTCACTACTATGAGATGTGTGCTTTGGCTGAGTTACGCAGTGGTTTACGTTCTGGGGATATTTGGGTAGTCGGCTCAAAACAGTTCCAAGATTTTGAAGATTATCTATTAACGGATAGTGCATGGCAGTCAATGAGTTCTTCTCAGACAATACCTCTGGCAGTAACGACGGATTTCACTACTTATATTGAACAACGCTCAGTGGAATTGACCTCACAATTAGCAATTGTTTCTTCTTTGATGGCAGAAAATAAGTTGGTAGATGTTAGAATAGAAAACGAGCGGTTAGTTATTACTCCCCTGACTAATGCTGTCCCGAAGCAGGTTGATGAATTTAGTAGAAAACTTTATGCTTTACTGCCTAGAATTAAGCTGACTGATTTGTTGGTGGAAGTTGATTCTTGGACGCATTTTACTAGGCATTTTACGCATTTACATTCAGGAGCAGAAGTAGAAGAACGGGTTGTTTTGTTGAGTGCGCTACTGGCTGATGGGATTAATCTGGGTTTAACGAGAATGGCAGATGCGATTCAAGGAATGTCTTTTGAACGTTTAGCTTGGGTGGCAGATTGGTATATTCGAGATGAGACTTATTCTAAGGCTTTAGCAGAAGTTGTAAATTTTCACACACAAATACCTTTTGCTGCTTATTGGGGTGATGGGACAACTTCTTCTTCTGATGGTCAGCGATTTAAAGCGGGTGGACATCGCAGTTTGAATGAGGAAATTAATGCCAAGTATGGTAAGGATAGAAGTGTAGTTTTTTACACGCATATTTCTGACCAATATGTGCCTTTTCATGTCAAGGTTATTAATGCAACGGTCAGGGATGCTACTTATGTTTTAGATGGTTTGCTTTATCATGAAAGTGATTTGCAGATTCAGGAGCATTATACAGATACAAGCGGCTATACTGAGCAGGTGTTTGCTATGTGCCATCTGTTGGGGTTTAAATTTGCTCCACGAATGCGCGATTTACCTGATAAGAAACTTTACACTTTTGAGTCTACTTCTTCTGATGAGGTTTTATCACCTCTGTTAGGCGGGAAGATTAATGTGAAATTGATTTCTGAGTCTTGGGATGAGATTCTTCGGCTTGCTAGTTCGATTCGCACGGGGACGGTAACGGCTTCTTTGATGTTGCGGAAATTGGCTTCTTATCCTCGCCAGAATCGTTTAGCTTTGGCTTTGCGGGAGTTGGGGAGAATTGAGCGAACTTTGTTTACTTTGGAATGGTTGCAGAGTCCTGAATTACGACGAAGGGCGACTGCGGGGCTAAACAAGGGTGAGGCAAAACATACTCTCAAAAGGGCGGTATTTTTTAATCGTCTGGGTGAGGTGCGCGACCGCTCTTATGAAGATCAATTTTATCGTGCCAGTGGGTTAAATTTGGTGGTGGCGGCGATAGTTTTATGGAATACGGTGTACTTAGAAAAAGCTGTTGATTATTTGAAACAACAGGGTGTGGATATTCCTGAAGAATATTTGCAACATTTGTCACCGTTGGGTTGGGAGCATATTAATCTTACAGGTGATTATGTTTGGAATCTAAAGCAGGCAAGCGGTTTTGACAACTTACGCCCTTTGCGGGTGAAAGAAAATAGGTATCGCTGAAATGCTTGAGGGATAAAGGTTTCAACCTTAGCGTACAATTTTCCCGTTTTGGCACGGTGATGNTTTGCCCCAGGACTCGTACCATTCTCGATAACGTCGAATTTTCCCTTGCTTTTCCCGTTGCTTTGCTAGATTCTCAAGCTGTTTCGATGAACATTGCCGTTTTGATTTCACGGATTGGGGATTATCAGAATCATACAGATAAAGATAGTATTTTCGAGTATGAATTACACCAACAGGAGCAATAGGACTTAAGCCCATCTCACTGAGTTGCTTTTTTGTCTTCAGATTCGGCGGCGGTTCATTTCCTCCACTCCCCCACCAACAGTATTCAGCAATGTCCATATCCTCAGCTTACATAGACTCTAATCTATTTTAACCCTTTCCTTGGCTTTCTATACTACATTAACAACAGCGATCGCCTTTACTAATTCCTCATGTACCTTGACCATCAAACTCGCTACTTCACCATTCTTGTCTTCCTTATCTAAAAACTCAAAGGTTTCCCCCGATAGGAAGTTAAGACACCTTATAACCCTGGTTTTCCACTTGTTCTCAGGATCATCACGCCATTGCTTTTCATTGGGTGAACGCCAATTTTCAAATACTGCTTTCTTATCCTGCAATCCCTCTAGTTGATGAAATAAATTATTTCTCTTTTTAAAAACATGATGACCGAAGATGCCGATATCATCAGTTTTTGAGATATTTTCCTGATAACAATATTTTAAAAACCGATATAAATCTTGACCGTGAAGGTTAAAAATTTGTTCATCAGAGACTCGAATTTCTTTACCTCGACTACCCTGATGAATTTTATCAGAGTGATTTTGCTCTACCCATTTTCGTAATAACCCTTCTACTGCACGAAAACTATGAAACATAGCTTCAACCGTGTTACCTTGTTCTAGCCTTATCACCCCTAAATAAGCTGCTTCATAGGCAGTCCACCACCAATTTTTTTCCTCAGTTCGCTTTTGAGCTTCTCGAATCAAGTTACTATTCGGATAGTGCATAATTTTTGCTAAAAATTCATCAAACTTAGCAAAGTTCCATTGGATTGCAGCGTCTAATAAGATTCTAATTTCAGGAGTAAGATAGGGATTTAGTAATTCCTTCACGCCGGAATAGTCATAACGGTCGAGAAGAGTTTTAGCTTCTTGTTTCTGAATTCCACTCAAATAAGTCGATCTATCGAGAATTCTCGTTAGTTTTGAATCATATTCGCTACTCACTAAAAATTTAACCTGTTGTCTAAACCTCAACAGACTTTCAAACTGCACCGCAGATGAAATTGCTGGAGTCCCTGCCTGATGGCTGACATAGACAGTTGCACCCTCTGGGATATTTAGTTTTGTAAATTCCTGTTGAATTAAAGTCAAAACCTCATTCCAGTTATCTAAGCCCTCCGGGCCTAATTTAGGCTTCAGCACTCGCCAATCTCTCTCACTATCTATTTCAATATTTGGAAAAGCATTTTTTTTAAGATAGTGTTCCAGAAGAGGTTTGAGCGTGCAAGTATCTTGCCAATAGAAGTGAGACGGTTTGTCTTTATTAGCAGCACTTACAACATCAGATTGATCAGTTAAAATGACTATAATTCGATTTAACTCAATTTTTTCATTTTTAAGATAATCAGAAAATGAATTCAGTAGGGGAAAATCCAAGTCATTAAAGTGGTCTGCAATAGCAGGACTATAAACAACTCCCATTGCTCTAGAAGGTACTAGCCATCGCTTCTGACCGCTTTGCTCTGACTCAGATAAAGAGAATTGTTTCTTCGTTTCTAGCTTACTACGAACTTTTGAATGCAACGTATTCCAGCGATCTTTAGTTTTTAGCTGTACATCACTACTGCCTGTCGTGATAATCCAAATATTCATAATTTAGTCCTCTCCACCCCAAAGTTTTCTAAAGTTGCTGGAATCAATTGGCTCTGCTTGTGCTTGCAAGAATGTTAAAAACTGCTCAGTTGTAGTTGATTCATCAGGGAAAAGAGTTAGCAGTTCTACATATTCATCTTTGTAACGTACAGTTCTACCGTCTTTAGTTTTAACATAACGAGGGTACATTCGATGCCATATCCGTCCAATTTTTGTTTTAGGAGTGCGATCATTTCGGCTTGACCACCCTGTTAACTCAGATAGCTTAATAGATTGGCTACCCAGATAAGGGCCATGAAACCAGTGAACAGCTAAACTATCTTTTTTATTTTTTGCTAGCCGTCCCCAAACTTGCACATTGTCAGGATGCCAAGCTTCGCGCCAATTCTCTATATAACCATTGGGTTCATAGCTTTCAGAACACATCCAAGCTCTCGCTTTATCTTGTGTGTCATTCAGAAATTTAGTTACATTTCCCAAGTCAAGATTATTTGTACTGATATACAGTTTTTTGGAAGCTGGTAAAATTTCCCAATGGCAACCGATCATAGCTTTATCATTATTATCAAAGTAGGCTGAATAAAATAATCGGTGATCAACCCGTCGCCAAGATTTACCAAAACCACTCAAAAGTAGAGTAAATCTTACTAAGTAACTGAGAAATATTTTGAGTTCTGGTGAAACTTCATTGGCTTTTAATAGATCAAGTTGTCCTTGTTTTAAATCATAAGTTGACATGGAAATTTCACGGTTTCTAGGGGTGTAATAATGATCTTTTAGTTGGAGATTTTCGCTTGTAGTTTGAAAATTAATTCCCACTAAACCAACTATTGCACCACCATCAATTCCGCCCCAAAGTTTATTGGTCAAGACTTCTGCAATCAGTGGCCCTTGTTCATTCCTTTGACCTTGTTCATCCCTCTGATTGGTAAGCCCTCCTAATAAGCGTAAAGTGTGACCGCGTAGTGCTGCTTTAAACATATTGGGACGAAATTCAGGAATTCCAATATTGTCCTCATCTTTAGTGAGTAATTGAGACGTTAGCCCTTGACCTTTTAAATGAACAGAAAGCAAAATGCGATCGCCATCTTCAAGGGGTGTAATGGAACTATCCTGATTAATCTTATCTACATAACCATAGCCAGCGCTGACTCTAGAACCAATGCCTTTGGCAAGAGCTTGTTCCCAAATATGCCAAATATGATTCCATTCTGGATCTTTATCTGGAATAACGCTGCTAGAAATGCCAAATCGAAACTTAGGTTGATAAAGGGAAATCTGCACATTTGCCGTATGATTGGCATTACTTCGCATAATCTGATAAGGCTGTTGCCCATGAACAACATCCACTAGGCGATCACGATCAGCCCATGTCATATTGATCGGATAGCCACCATGAAAGCGAAGAATACCTGGCTTAGTGCGCTTTTCACCCCGTTGAGTTATTTCGCCACCACAGTATTTCATGCGCTCCTCTGGTGGACAAGCTCTCCAAAAAGCCCCTTTCATACTTGACCCTGGAAAAAAAGGTAAACCTTTTGCCCCAATTACCGGGCGGATTACTCCTTCATCTTGACCGCTATTCGTGACCAATCGCCAGCAAATTTGATAGTCTGCTGTTTTGACATGAGTGCCAAATTTAGGCATCTTCACCACAGGTTGAGACACTTGACGCTTCCAAATTGGTTCTGATTCATTGAGCGATTTGGGAGTTGGCGGACATCCCTTGAGCCATTCATCAACCCATTGAGCAGCAGGTTTATAGTTCCCGGCATACTGAATCTTGCCACGATCAGGAATTTGCGCTCGAAACATCATCGGAATATCAGCCATCTGTCTCATCTCCATCATTGCTATCAGTGCCTTTGTAGCGCTGCGTCCACCAAACAATCGAATCACACAGTTGCATTAAAACTGCAAGGGTTACTTTGCGTTGCTCAATGGGGAAATTCCACAAATCCTCTGGATTAGCATCAATAGTCGGTAAGGCTACGCCAGCCCTACCCATAATGTCGCCAAGGGATTGCCATGTCTCCTGCCAAAATCGCGCTTTATCACCATCCAAACGCAATTGTTCGCCCCAAAAACGTTCTAATCCATAGGCGACTGCTGCACGCATTTTGTAAGCCTGATTGCGGGCTTCTGTCGTGTGAAACTCAAAAACCAAATTGTGGGCAATCTGGTCTAAGCTATACGGTTCCCAACCCATTGCTAAACTCCTTTTAACGTAATCTCGCAGTGACCAAAGCCAATAGATTCCAAACCTCCCAGGTAAATTTCTGTTTTTTTTGTTTCACCAAAGGGCTTCCATTCCTTAGCAGTTCCATTGCCATTGCTGACTTCTCGAATAGCTATTGGGAAAACTAAGATTGTCCCTTCTGGTAAGGCTTCAGTGTTGAAGAAATTTTTAACTCGCTTCTCATCTTTCTCAAGCGCAGCACGACTTTGACGATAAAGTGCCATATCATGAATCATGGCAATTTCGTTATCTGCTACAACAACTGCGGGAAGCTGCTCCCCCAAAGGAAACCAAACTGATAAATCTTGTTGGGGATTCTCAATTGTCAGAAACCCAAAGTTGAAAAATAATTTCTGAACCCCATCCAATGTTAAGGCCGTTAATGTTTTGGAACTGGTGTAGGGCAGTGGAGGATCGGTTGTTATTGTGTTGCCAGCGATTCGCTTGTATCGTTTGAGTAACTTTGGACAACTCACCCAAACAATCGGTTGCCCTGGGCAAAAAACTGGAATCCACACAATTGAAGCATATTCAAACTTCACGAGCGATTCAGTGGTGCTATCAGTTTCTCCTTCAACGGCTTCATGCCCATACCAAATGTTTTCATCTTTTTCTAAGGGTACATTAATCTTTAATTCTTTTGCTTTGCGTTCTAACCATTCTAATTTTGTTTGTGTTATTTCCTGACCTTGTGCATTTCTAAAACTAAAGGTTGGAGGAATTTTCTCTTCCCTGTTTTTTACCTGTGTTTCTAGCCATTGCTGGCGAGCTAGACGCATTTCTAATCGGAATCGCCCTCGAATGGAACTACCTGTAGCGAACTGCAAACATAAACGCTTCAAACTGCAAACAAGTCAATTTTCAAACCACATTATCTGCAAATAAGAGGGGTCTCCAAACCACATTATCTGCAAATGAAACCACAATAATTGCAAACAAACCACATTATTTGCAAATAAGCCCTAACCCTTACAGTGGCTGGATTACAGCATTTATTACCTCCCGTGTGTCCAGATTAAACGAGATTTTGCACTGGACATATATGTTGATTGATTTAGACATAAACTGAACACAAAGAACAGAAAAACTCTATATGCAGTCTTTCTCAGATTAATTTAACTTCCCTCTGACGCATACAAGGGAATTCCCATGTTCAACATCTGGTCTCTCAAATCTTGGGTTCGACCTGGAGGTAACTGAGCGTGTATAAAAGAATTGACTTCACTGACTCGTATATTTAATAACTCAGCTAGAACTTTAGCATTGTAACCATGTCGAATTAAGCGAGGTTCTAAATCGTTAAGTCCTACGTTCAAGACAGCTTCAGCCAAATCACGGGTGACAGGTTTTGTTGCTGCTTGATAAGCGTCTTCAAAAGCCCTCTGCAAATAATGTTCAATTTGCAATGGAGTCGTCAATCGTTCTGCTAAAAATGCAATAGCTTCATCAGTAATCAAATCTTCAGGCAGATAATTATCGTAAATACACTCGCTCAATAACCACTTTATATACTCAACCCAATTCAATTAAACGCTTAATTTTGACTAACGTACTGTGATGAATATCATGAGCTTCATCGACAAAAAGCACTATAGGTTTACGGCGTTTTTGAATTAAAGCCAACAATTTTCGTTCTCTAAGTTCTGGGTGAGTCGGGGGTTTAGCATCCTTTTCTGTGCTTAAATCCAAAAACAAAGCACTCATCAAAACCCCAACGTTGACCTTATCTTTGTCAAGGGCAAGGCAACGAGAAATAATGATGTCTTTTTCGGAGGACAATTCCAATTGCAGTCGTTGTAAAGTCGTTGTTTTACCACAACCAACAACACCTGTTATCGCAATCAAACGACCTTGCCTAATTTGGGGTTTCAGTTCTTTGAATAGATTGGTCTGCTCAGTTGTCTCAAAATATCCCACATGATCTAAGGTACGTTTGAGACCAAAATAAGTCATGACATCACTCAACATGGCTTGTACCTGTAATGGGGTTAAAAAAATCTCGAATTTGTTTCATGACCTCCTGCTTATTGAGAGTAGCGAGGAGAACCGCATCAATATAAGCCATCTGTTCAGGAGTGAGTTTGGCTAATGGACGGGCCAAATAATCAGCGATGGCTAATTTGGCTGCAATTACCGTGCTGAATGTCAGTTCTTGAAATGGGTTAGGGTCAACAAAAGGCTGCACTTTCAATTCGGTTGTACTACCCACCAAATCAGACGGGTTGTCTTTACCAATGACAGAGTTTGGTAAAGATAACTGTTTAGCTAAAGATTCAATCCGCTCCGCCCGTTTCTGTGTTCGTGTTTTCTTGAAACTACGGTAGCGATGTAGGGGAATTGGGCCATCTACGGGGAGAAACGGCCCATAGCGACGTTCACCATGTTCTACGTACAGTTCGTTATCGAACAAGCCCCACCACAGAACAACAGTTTCTCCAGCCAAATCAGGCTCTACCTCATAAGCCACCCCCTCAACCGTAACGCGAGCATCGATGCCGACTTTGCGACGTTCGGGTGAACGTGCGAATGTACAAAAACGCTCCCAATTACACATTTGACGGATGCCGAACTCAGGTAAATGGCTCACCCAGTCTTCCATCCGGGAATGAGGTTCGCTGCGATGAGGTCGGCTATTGTAATGGAGCAAAAACTTCATCAACCAAGCATTGGCTTCAGCTTCGGTCTCCGGTTCATGTAGGTGGTAGAGAGTTTCGTGCATTTCTTTCACAGTGCGAAACGGTCGTTCCACCTTCCCTTTAGAACGAGCCGTTACCCGTCGTCCATCCTTGCCATTCGGTAAATGGGTACGGACTTCAATCCCCAAATAACCCATAACTTTTTGAAACACCAAGCTCTTAGCAATGGGGCCATTGTCCATGTACAGCATTTGGGGAATGCCTTGAAAGGGAAAGTCTGTCTCTTTTTTAGGTGACATGGCAGCAAACATAAACCGCAGTGCTGCTTCCACATCCTCACCGTAAACAGCGTGATATTCTTGGTATGCCACACCACTTCGGTCATCCACGACACTATAAAGCATTAACAAGGGATGCCCCCGCCCCGGTTCTATAAAGGCTGGTGCTTTTACGTGCTTGAGGTCGGATGGACTCAGGTCAAAATGCCAACATTGATTGCTCTGTTCTGCCTGAAAGCGAACAGCAGGTGGTTGTCGCAGCAGGGTATTGCGGTCGTAGCCCCATTTGTTGAGATAACGATTGACGGTGGTGGGTTTGAGCAAACCGACTGGGACGGTGACATGACCATCTGGTGTGTTGATGCCATCTTCTTCCAATAAGCGAATGGCTTGCACGGTCGATAAATGGCGACCTTTACGGTTAGATGTGCGTATTTTAAGGGCAGCAATGATTTCGCAATATCGCTCCAGAGTGGCTTTGGGAATTACACGCGGGACATCACAATCAGCGCGACGTACTGGGCGAATTCCATTGCCTTCTCGCAGTGTTCGATACACTGTATCTTCGGAAATGCCATACAGTTGCGCTATTTCTTGGACTAATACCCGACGGGATGGACTGCGCGGTGGGAGTTGGTCTAAGCGACGACGCAGGTCTACGATGGCATCAATTGGTATTTGTTTCTTGGGCATCCTATGATTTCTCCACTAATTTATCGGGGCGTGGGTGGAGATGTTTACGTGACAACCAATCGTAGAGAGTCGAAGGTGAACAATCGACCAGTTTGGCAATTGAGCGTTTGCTAATCCCTTTGGCTAGATAACTGCGAATTTCTGCTTCCCTTGTGTCCAGTTTTAAATGTGCAGATTGTCGTCCTTTAGGTCGTCCCAACGTTTTTCCTTCAGCTTTCCGTTTGGCTAGAGCTTCGGTTGTTCTCAGTACAATCAATTCCCGTTCGATTTCTGCTGCCAAGCCTAAAACCGTTGCTGTAATTCGACTTTGCATTGAGTCATCCAGTACCATCCCTTGTTTGGCGATATGGACGTTGATTCCTCGACGCGCGCAACACTCCAGCATTTCTAATACTTGTAGGGTAGAGCGTGCCATCCGACTCACTTCTGAAAAAATGACGACATCGGATTCTTGTGCTGTTTGATTGAGTAGTTGTCCTACACCTCGCTCTAACCATTTCTCCCGTCCAGAAATTGTGTCCTCTATAAACTGGATGGGACTCAAGGCATGGGTGTTGGCATATTCTAGAATGCCATGTCGTTGGTTGTGTACATCTTGTTTGTCACTGGAGACTCTCAGATAAGCATAAATAGCCATATCTCTACTTGCTGTCGGTAAAAACCGCTTTATAGATTTAATTGAACGGTATTAGTCCAAATTAAACCACGAAAAGCGTACATATATGTCCAGTCTAAAAGTTCGTATAAATTGGACACTCTTGAGGTAATAAATGCTGTATCCCAACCATTGCAAGGGTTACGGCTTATTTGCAGATAATGTGGTTTCATTTGCAATTATTGTGGTTTGTTTGCAGTTAATGTGGTTTCATTTGCAAATAATGTGGTTTCGAGACCCCTCTTATTTGCAGTTAATGTGGTTTGAAAATTGCCTTGTTTGCGGTTTGAAACGTTTATGTTTGCAGTTCGCTACAGGTAAAGGTTTCTCAGTTCTTGTTCTTCACTGCTTGATATGAAGTCCCCTACGCCGTTAATGAAGTCACCAGTAATTTCTTCGGCTTCCGAAACAATTTGGCCAATAACCTGAACAATTTGAAATTGGTTCATGTATTCAAAGGAAACATATTTACTTCTTTACGGGATTAAATTCCGCTACATCCAATAGTGAAGGAAGACGGATCGGGCATTTCATAGAGTGTCTTGTCCCCATCAGCCGCGACCCGTCGTTCGTAAATTGTCCTAGTTTTTTAGAGGCATTTTATTAGTAGAAATGACCTCGCCGTTTCCTCCGAAGGAGCAATAGTTATGTTTGAAAAGAAATGGATTATTTTTAGAAACTATATCCAGCCAACGAATTGCCGATTTTTTTCCGACGGTCAAGCCTAATGATCGAGCTGAATCAAACCCCATTTGACTTGACCTCCCGCTGGTGGGCAGGCAATGTTAGATTGCTCATCCAACTTTATGCAGCAACGATTTTTTTTTCAAGTTCGATATTTATTCCTCCTTTAGTGACTCTGGGGTTTCTAGATGATAGACGCTAAATCCTGAACTGGTAGTGAACCTAATTGATGCAAGATAAAACTCAAAGAAAACCGCCCACTCCTCGTACCCAATCGCATCATGATGCCAGCAGAAACCTTGCAAGCGTGTAGAAAATATCGCCTGAGCAAGATCGACTTGACAAACACTATTGCCTGTCCTACAAGAGGAATAAATTGGAAATGAGATAATCCCTTACTCCAGCTTCAATTTGTCTGCGCTCCCACGCTTCCACCCACCAGGGATAAAGAAGGTGAATCAAAAGCTTGTAGGATGCACATGAATTCAGCTTACAAGGGAAAAGATTATAAACAAGACAAAGCCTTGTTTATAGACTTTTGCTCTCCTCAGTAACTGTCACTCCCTCAAGAGAAAGTGTGTTTGAGTATGGGATGTAATATGAAAGTCGAACTATCACTAGGTAACTTTTGCAATCAGTCTAGCCTCTACCCTACGGGGGATGTCAAGAGTAATGCGCTAGAAATTGGGAACTTTTCAGTTTGGGCTTCGTCTGACAACCCTCCAGCTAAGACACTGCCTAGACTCTAGAGAGCACGAGAGGGACAGAAACTGTTGGTAAAGATTTATGAAGGAGTCAATTTAAACTTGGGGAGTTGTGGGCTGTATCCACCAAGTGACGTTTCAAGCGATCGCTTCATCATAAGTGCTATTGTGGAGAGTGGATAAACTCCAAATGTGACAGTCCAAGGGCGGACTGTGGGAACTAAATATTATTACTCAGTTTTCTCGGAAACTGAAGTATTTGTGATCGCTCAAGCTTTAACAAGTTTTTATAAGACAAAGTTACAGTCATAAAAAAAAGAAAATACTTGGACAAACAAGATGTCAACACTTCCCTTAATCATTTCTGACGAAACACTCCGAGATGGCGAACAGCAAGCAGGGCTTTTCTTCCCCTACGAAACTAAAAAAACTTTAGCTAAACTCATCAGCCAAACCGGAGTCCACCAAATAGACATAATGCCAGCCGTTCATGAAACAGAAGAACATTTACTAAAAACCTTAGTGGCAGAAGGTAATAGGAGCATTATGATGGCTGCCACAATGGTCGGCAAACAATTTATCGACCAGGCTATTGCCTGCGGAGTAGAACGAATAATTCTCTTCTATGCTGTTTCAGACCGTCTTTTACTTTTAAGAGATACAGAAGTTCGCAATTTAATAGCACCCCCAGAAAAAATAAAAGATAAAAATCTCCCTAATGAACTTGTCCGCCGCGTCCGCGAAAATATGATTAACAAAGTTTTGGAAAATCTGCGCTAAGCAACAAGTCCAGAAATTGGTTTAAAAGTAGAGTTTGCCGCCGAAGATGCCAGCCGCGCCGACTTTAACTTTTTAGTAGAGTGCATTCGCTCATTCCAACCCTACATCGAACACTTCGTCCTCTGCGACACAATGGGTATCCTCACTCCAGAAAAAACTTATATATGGGTGAGCGACCTCTTAGAATTAAGCGATAATACAGCGTTGGGAGTGCATTTCCATAATGACTTAGGCATGGCTCTCGAAAATACCCTGCAAGCTGTCATCGCGGGAGCTTCAATGATTTCAGGTACATTTCTAGGTATCGGCGAACGCGCCGGAAATATCCCATTAGAACAAGTTTTAAATGGACTCAGATGGCGCTTTGGAATAGAAGTAGAAGGGATTAATTATCAAGCACTCTCCCAAGTAACAAACTATCTCGATTCTCTAGGAGTTCGTCCCGCTCCTCCTTACTCTCAAGCAGCCCTTCGTCACGAAAGCGGCATTCATGTAAATGGCTTTTTACGGGACCCCGACAGCTACCACATTTTTCCTCACGCTTTACCTGAAATTTGGTTTGGCAAATGCAGTGGAGCCAGCAATTTTCAATACTTGTTTGAAAAACAATTAAACCAACCTCTCTCCCCTCAAGAATATAACCAAATGCGAGATAAAATTAAATTCTTTTCCATTCAAGAGCAACGGTGTTTCTCACCTGAAGAGATAGTCTCGCTATTCAAACAAGGATTTTTCAATGACTGAGCCGTATCGCGTGGTAGCACTACCCGGCGAAGGAATCGGGCCAGAAGTAGTAGAAGCTTCCTTAAAAGTTCTCCAACATTTAGCCCAAATAGAAGGTTTTTCTTTAGTTATAAATTATGGCTTAATCGGACAACCCGCCTTCGAGAAATTTGGCAACTTTTTCCCCCCACAAACAGCACAAATATGCGAAGGTTCTGATGGAATTCTATTCGGAGCAGTGACAAAAGGTGGTATTCTCGAACTCCGCCAACACTTCGACTTCTTTATCAACCTTCGCCCCGTGCGTCCCTTTGAAACTTTATTGAATAAATCTAGCCTCCAGCCCCAAAAGATTCAAGGACTCGATATCTTATTCGTGCGGGAACTGGTAAGCGGAATATATTTTGGCCCATCAGGACGAGAGCGAGACGAAAATGGGTCTTATGGCTATCACACCATGAAATACTACGATTGGCAAATCAGCCGCATTGCTAGAGTCGCTCTCCAAAAGGCTAAAGAACGCCGAGGTTTACTCACCCTCGCTCACAAGGAAAACGCTCTCCCACAAATACCTTGGAGCCGTTTAGTGCAGGAGGAAGCCAAGCATTTCCCAGATATTGTAGTGGAACCGATGTTAGTCGATAACTTAGCCATGCAACTGGTACGGGAGCCAAAGCGATTTGATGTGATTCTAGCCGGAAATCTATTTGGAGATATCCTGAGCGATATCGGAGGGGCATTGGTAGGTTCCATTGGGCTATTACCCTCTGCTAGTATTAACGAGCGAGGATTCGGTCTTTATGAGGCTATACACGGTACAGCACCAGATATTGCTGGGAAAGGTATTGCCAATCCTTTAGGAACGATGGGAGCAGTTGTATTGATGCTCCAACAGTGGGGAGAAACCAATGCTGCTACTCGTCTAATTCAAGCTATAGAAAGAGTTCTAGCTTTGGGCTACCGCACGGCTGACTTAACTCCCCAAGGTGAAGAAATCTTAGTGAATACAGCAACTTTAACTGAACTGATAATTCAACAACTATCTGAATTAGCTTTGACAAATAAAGAGTAAGAAAATTTATGAAAAACGAACCGAAAGTGTTAATTCTTGCAGATGATATTAATACCGATGATATTATACCAGCAAAACGGTGTACGACTGCCGAGCCAGAGTATTTAAAACAGTATGCTTTTGAACATTTGATTGGTGAAGGTAATCTTCTGGGCTATGACGAAATTGTAGCAGGACGCAATTTCGGCTGCGGTTCTAGTCGAGAAAATGCGCCCATTGCTATTAAAGCTGCGGGTATTAAAAAAGTCCGCGCTCACTCTTTTGCAGAAATATTCTACCGCAATAGTATCAATATTGGTCTAACACTAGAAATTGACTCCCAAAATCAAGATAATCCAGTCGTTGAAGCGATTGTGAATGCAGGTGGTTTAATTCCTTTTAACCAAAAGCGCCAAAAAGGTGGAATTTCTCTTCCTAAAAGTGCCACTTCTGCTAGAGCAATGACTATGGCAGAAAAACTTTTAGCACGCGCTTCTGGAAACAATTACGTACAGCCGGGAGAAACGGTTTTTGTTAAGGTCGATTTAGCGATGTCTCATGATGCTGTAGCTGCGCCTGTTGCTAAGGTTTTTTACGAACAATTTGGGGAAGATGCTAAACTTTGGAATGCGAATCGGGTTGTTTTAGTAGCGGATCACTTTATTCAAGTTAACGATCTGCGGGTAGACCCGAAAGCTACTTTACAATATTCGGAAATGGTGCAGTTTGCGCGAACGCAAGGTTGTCATTTATTAGATATTGTTTCGCNATCCCGCCGCGAAACAACCTAACTGATATTCTGCACGCGGTTTCGCTAATCCCAAATTCACGATATGACTAACCAAGGGAGCCATCCCATGATAACGCAAGCCACCTGCATGAATGCCTTCCGGTACAAACGTGCTACCCAAAGTGTGCATTTTTACTAATGGCGTTAAGTGAGCCGTATCGCCAAAATCATAAGCGTATTTGCCACGAGTCAGAGTAGGGCAAGCCGCAGGTTCTACAGCAATAATCTCCACATCTCTTTCACCTCGTAGCTTTGCACCCAGAAACGGAAAAGCAATCCCAGCGAAATTACTCCCCCCACCCGTACAGCCGACTACAATATCTGGATAGTCACCTGCCATTTCCAGTTGTGCTAAAGCTTCCAAGCCAATTACGGTTTGGTGCAGTAAAACGTGGTTAAGAACACTACCCAAAGCATACTTAGCCCCGTCATCTTGGGCGGCAATTTCCACCGCTTCACTAATCGCAATTCCCAAACTCCCCGTGCTATTTGGGTGTGATGCTAAGATTGAGCGCCCAGCCTGCGTTTCTTCGCTGGGACTAGCCACAACTCTTGCTCCGTAAGTTTCCATCAACGCACGACGATAGGGCTTTTGCTGATAGCTGACTTTCACCATATAAACTAACACTTCCAGCCCAAACAATGCCCCCGCAAATGCCAGGGAAGAACCCCACTGTCCGGCTCCGGTTTCCGTTGTTAATCGTTGTACCCCTGCTTGTTTGTTATAGTAAGCTTGTGCAACAGCAGTATTCGGTTTATGACTTCCGGCTGGGCTAACACCTTCGTATTTATAGTAAATTTTGGCGGGAGTATCGAGGGCTTTTTCCAATCTGCGAGCGCGATACAGTGGAGTAGGCCGCCATTGACGATAAATGGATTGTACTTCGTCTGGTATTTCAATCCACCGTTCCTGAGTAACTTCCTGTTCAATTAAACTGGGTGGAAATAGGGGAGCCAAGTCATCG
Organism: Planktothrix tepida PCC 9214; assembly: GCF_900009145.1. NCBI lineage: Bacteria > Bacillati > Cyanobacteriota > Cyanophyceae > Oscillatoriales > Microcoleaceae > Planktothrix > Planktothrix tepida. The sequence goes on along the minus strand of NZ_LN889815.1, from coordinate 49,546 downwards.
GGAGTAATAGGTTGACCTGTACCGGGATGAAGGACAGGGGGTAGAGGTGTGGATAAATCTGCCTGAATGTTATACCAAGCAGTAGGCATTCGATCTTCTGACAGCAGGTATTTGATAGTGTCCATTCTAGTTTGGAAAATTTTTTGAGTTCAGCTTTTTATTGTCGCTGATCGTTTCCCCAATACCAATCCTTGTTCAATTTTAGAAATGCTGTCTGATTAACCGCTCATAATCGCTCATAACCGCTCATAACCGCTCATATATAGCACTACGCGCAAGGGAACAGGGAACACTTCGACAAGCGAGCGTGCTTCGCAGTAAGAAGTGAAAGGGTTTGAGAATTCAGAAATGTCAAACACCGTAATGGGTAGTGCTATATACCAAATCGCAATCCTCAGCCATTTTGCACCATCCAAACCAGAAAACCCAAAATTTGCTCAACTGGTGGTAGTGGATAATCAGTCAAATCAATCGTCACAGTTTGCTCTTCTAGTTTGAGAAACCGCCAAACTGTACCGCTCGTCACTGTTCCGTAAATCGTTGAAATCGGCTGCTGTTTCTGTTGATTAAACCGTTGGGAAGCCACCATTTCTGCTAAACATTGTCCCAGTCCGGGTTTCAAATCTTCCTTCTTCGCTTCCACCAAAACCACCGCAGGCGCTTTAATAAACAACTGTTCTGGAGAGCGACTAATTAGAAAATCCACATAACCCGTCAAATCAACCTCGGGCTGCACGTTGAATTCTTCACCCGAAAAAACACTAACTTGTCCCTTAAGCTGACGTTTGACTTCTAACAAAACGGGATTGATAATCGCTTCAGAACGAGCTTTTTCACTCCCCACTGCGATCGCCCAAGGTAACGATTCTTTCAACGTATCTTTGAGCAAAGCAGTTGGATTGACTGGGGAAATCTCAGGCAGAAAGCGATCGCCTTCAACAATCGTGAGTTGAAAATCATCTACCGCTTTACTCAGTGTAAATTTACTATAAGGCATAAAAGTTTTCCCAATCTGTTTATAAATTTAAAAGACCTCGAATTTGACACTCTCCTAACAGATTTTTGATGCCCTAAATTATACAATTCCTTGACAAGCTAATCGAGTATTATTTTTAGGCTTATTCCTTTCCAACTCATATTGAAATTTTAAGCAATAGCGTATCCAGTGTGTTGTCGCACATCAGGTGAATGAAACGCCAGAACAATTTTATCTTTGGGAACTCCAGCAGCAACCAGTTCGCCAGTAATACCGTCTTCTATGCCGTCTCTTTGAATCCAGATTTTGCCATCAATTATTTCGACGTGAACAACACAACCGTGAATTCTGCGCTTGCCATCCCAACCTGAATTCATCAGTAAGAAGTTGTTGCGCTCTCGATCAATAATCAACTTACTTTCGATCTGTCCATGACTGTAAGGAATGCGATGGTGCGTTTCGAGAATACGTTCAATAATATCTCGATATTCATCTACTCTATCCATTTTACAACCTCCACTTTTAAATTTAGAATTTGTACTAGATAAAATTTGAACCGGAATTTGCTTGATGAATGCGACGACGTTCGATGATACGTTCTTCACTATTTAATTGTAATAAAGCAACCGTTGTGCGACCGAATGGGGTTAATCCAATCAAGCGATGATCTTCAAGCCGAAAATGCTCAGTCCAAGATTGGGTACGGGGGTGAAATAGAAAGCTGAATTGTCCGGTTTGCGGATCAAATGACCCCAAATCACTACCTTTATAACGGTTACATCGCCAACAGGAATAGGCTAAATTTTCAGCCTCCGTTGCTCCACCATGTTTTTCAGCGATGACGTGATCTACTTCATGGGGGAAGAAACTTAAATCGGCTGGGAGCTGACAGTATTCACAACAAAAACTAGCCCGTTCTTCTACAAGGCGACGCAGTTGGGCTGGAATATAAGTCATGGATGAGATTGACCCGTTAGAAAAGGTAAATTGCCTGCTTTTAACAAAATCATCAAATGTTCAATGCGTTCATATTCATCGAGTTCCTGTTGTTCGGCGGGAGTTAAATCACCCCCTTGACGACGACTTAACAGGGTCAGTAACCGAGACTGCATTTCCGGTGTAGGACGAAATTCAGCAACTTGGGTGGGGGTAGGTTGACTACTAAGGAAATTGAGAATATAGCGATAAACTTGAGCCGGAAGAGGCGGTTGCACCAAACATTGACGCAACAGTTCAGGAAGTTGGTCTCCCAGTTGCATCAGTTGGGTGGAGAGATCGTCGGGAACTTCAATGGTAATTTGAGCCATTATTTTAGTCAAACAGTTTTGATAGAGAGACTTGAGTTAGTCGTTATTAATTATAGTGGACTTGAATTACAATAAAATAGGTTTCACACTCAACCAAACCTAACTTAGCCTTAACTTTTGCGTAGCTTTATGGTTCAGCGGATAGAGGAAATATTGGGTACGACAATTACTGAGTATACTCCCAATGCTATTAAATTTCAAGGCTTGTCCTTAGAGACATTACAACAGATTCTTGAAGAGAGATACACCACACCCTCGGCAAATTTTAATGCGGCTCCATCTGTGAGTTCATGTATTAAATTTGGACAGCGATGTCAAAAACAAGGAGTCATACCAACTTTTGATGGCATAGCATTTCCTGACGAAGCAGCGCTAGATTTAGTGATTGATGCAATAACAGTTGTTGGTGTAAAAGACTTAGATTTCGCAGGTGAATTTGTGCGATTTGTTTGGGGTTGCGATGAAATTGAAATCAATTCTCAAAAATTGTATGCTTGGTGGGATTAACTTCAAACTTAGTCAAGCCATATGAAATTCAAAAAAAATACGATATATTCTTTGGGATGGAGGAGGTTTTTAGGCGATCGCATTCTGTCAAAGCAATACAATTAGGGTTGGCTTTTATCTCGTTGAATAAACTCATCCAAAAGTTGAAAGAAATAATCAAATCCTGCTTTTTCATCAATACAGGTGAGCAAAATAATTTTGTCCCAAGCATTTACTGTACGAATTGATAAGCGATTTTGTAGCCAGGGTTGGAAGTTTTTGTAAAAGTCACTTTCGGCTTCTGTATTGACGATACCTACTTCTGAGCGTGCAAAGCGATAGCCTTGAATAAACATCTGCAAATTTGTAATAGAGGATGATCCCAGGTATAATCCGGGTTTGCTTTTAATTTTTTCTAGTAGCTCAAATAATGTACTCATTCTGAATTAGCTCCATTGAATTGCACTTCTAAAACTCTTCAATCACTTCCGCTTCAAATTCATTAGATAGAGACGTAAAATCGTTTACCCAGTTTTCCGGTGAAAGTCCAAATCTAGAAAGGTTGTCAAAAATTTTTCCATAGACTTCAACACCATAGCGATCGCCTTTTTAATCCTTCTGCTTTTAGCCCACAGCATAGTCGCTCATTTCCCGCATGAAAGGAGGATAAAAACCTAACACAATATCTTGTTTTGGTACACCCAAATCAACTAAATCTGCCCCAATATCATGTTCCGTTGAATTGTAAAAAATCCAGATTTTCTCGTTCCGAATATCCAGATGTATTATACAATCATGTACCCACCGCTTATGCTGCCAACCTAGATGCACAATTTGATAATGATTTCGCTGGGTATCAAAAATAGTCTCCACCTCAAAATCGCCATAAGCCGGTTTAACTTCTGCATAACCTATCAACAATTGCTGCACAATTTGCTGATAGTTCGTTAATTTATCTGTTATTTCTTCCATCGTGAAATTTGCTCCAATTCAATATTATAAACCATTATTTTTACGGAATTTTCTTGCAGCATTGAGGCGGGAAAATCAAGTTGAAAGAAGCTGTTATAGACTAGCTCAGGTACGGCTAGATAGAGAATGCGCTCCGGCTCTTCGCGACGCAATGCAGCCCGATAGTTAATATACTGCCCCAGCGCTGTATGAAACTCGGAAATTGCCGATGTATTAGCTAAAAAACTTTTAACTTCCACTGCAATTTTCTCCTCTCCTCGCTCCGCAGCTAGTAATCTTTCAGCCCCTAAATCAATTTCCATATCTACACCACCTACTTTAATCTGAAACGGATCGCGAGTCACATTCCACCCCTCCTTAGCCAGAGCCTTCTTAACAACTTGATGAAAACGATCCTTAGCCACAATAGATAATCTGATTTAGAGGTGTAGTTCCAAGCTATTATACCAAATCGCCATCCTCAGCCATTTTGCACCATCCAAACCAGAAAACCCAAAATTTGCTCAACCGGAGGGAGTGGATAATCATTCAAGTCAATGGTTACAGTTTGCTCTTCTAGTTTGAGAAACCGCCAAACTGTACCGCTCGTCACTGTTCCATAAATCGTTGAAATCGGTTGCTGCTTCTGTTGATTAAACCGTTGTGCGGCTACCATCTCTGCTAAACATTGTCCCAGTCCGGGTTTCAAATCTTCCTTCTTCGCTGTAAATTTACTATAAAGCATAAAGGTTTACGCAATTTATTTATCAATTTAAAAGACGTAGAATTTAACATTCTCCTAACAGATTGTTGATGCCCTAAATTATACAACTCCTTGACAAGCTAATCGAGTATTTTTTTTAGGCTTATTCCTTTCCACATTGGAACTTCAATGGTAATTTGAGCCATTGTTTAGTCAAACAGTTTTGATAGAGAGACTTGAGTTAGTCCTTATTAATTATACCTGAGTGATATTTAAATTTAGCCGAATGTTCCAAGAATTAACCCTAATTTTTTTACTTTGTATAAAGTTGTAAAAGGTGCTGACCGTTAAAATGAATTAAATGTGTAGCATCTTCCGCAACCCAAACATCTGTTTCCCAAGCAATTTCTGTCAGAAATCCCACCATCGCTTTATTTCAAAAATGCTGTTACCATAACGAGAGGAATTGTTGAATTTTTGAATAAATTTTCAAGCTCATTCTTCCGTTTTGCATTAATAGGGCCATGAGAAGTCACAGCTTCTATCAAAATCAGCCAATTTGTCTCTATGAAATGAATGATTACATCTGGCATTTTACCATGAGAATCTATTTGGATACCTAACTCAGCGATTGCATCTTCATTGAAGTAGGCAAATTTCTCATCTGTATCTCCGACATAAAGTAATTTGCCTTCCGGTGTAAATCTAGGCGCAAATTCATGAATAATTTTTTCAATTAAAACATTTTGTCCTCCCGGTGAAAGAGTTTTTACTTCTCCTTCAATTACAATTGGAATTCGAGCCATTTGTCGTTCATTAGCATAGCAATGTGGGATTTAATGCCAATAGAATTACTTTCTCTGGAATTCGTCATTTTTAAAATATCTTGCTGAATGAGTTCATCAATACTTTGTTGAGATGGAAATGAATTGCCGATTTTTTCTCCCCATTCTAAGAGTTGTTCTAAGGTAGGATATTTGAGATTTCGCAAGTCAGTTGCATTAACTTGAGTATTCCCATTAAATAAGCGAAAGAATGAATCGACTAAAGTTGAATTTAAGTAAGCCGTTAGTCCTCTTGCTAAAGAAAGGGGTAATCCTTTACCCTGGTGATGAAAATAGTTTAGATGGTTTTCAAAACCCACCCATTGACTATTGAGAGAATTAGCATCATAAACAACAGCAACAACTCGCTTCTTTTCCTCTTTAGCAGAAAACCTCCTCGTCAAAACATAATGTTCATTCGGAACCAACAAATTAGCCGTCTGTTCAGTCTGAACTAAAGCTTGATGTTTTTGGGTTGATGTTGGATATTCAAGATACCCCTTAGAACAATGAACTGGATAAATCAAAGGAACAGTTCCAGCTTCGGGTAAAAGTCGCAAGTATTCTTTAGCTCGAAAATCTACAACTCGTCCTGTTGAAACACACAGCCCTAAATCTAATAAGGTACACTGAAAAGAAGCCATAAGTTCTAGGATTTCTTGACTGTAGGCATCTGGTACAATACGAATAAACTGTTCAGGATCATCAGGATGAACAACTGTTGTATAAGGTACAGTATGAGTTCTAATCAAATCATCATCTGCACTACAACTGCTATTAATCAACACTGTAGATTCTTTTTCTACCTGTTTAATCGCATAAAAAATCATCGTCTCTTGAAGAACAGCTTGGTCATTAAAAGGCAAGAGTCGAGAATCAAAGAGATGAACTTGGCGTAATGCCATATCCCTTAAAAACCGCTTCCGAAACTCCCGAAAATATAAACCATTACAAAAACTTCTAGGGGTAATTGCAACAAGTTCTCCCCCATCACTCAAAAGTTGGGTTGCAACTTGAATAAAACCGGGATAAATATTACTGGTTTCTAAATTAATTGAACGGAGTAAAGAGCGATATTTTGAATGAGCATTAATTTTAAAATAAGGAGGGTTAATAATAGCGTGCGTAAAGCAGAGTTTTTCTGAAACACTAAATAAATTAGGTTGTAATTGATTAACACCTTCTTCGATAAAATCGAGCGTCTGAATTTCCCAATGCAATGAAATCTTGTAAGATTCACATTGCTGGGTGCATAACTCCAAGGTTTGCTTTAAATAGTCCTTGAGAGAGGGGTCAATTTCATAAGCAATAATTCGCAGAGAATCAGGAGGTTTAGGTTGTTGGCAAACCGTTGAAACAAAAGCAGCAGATAAAGAACCAATTCCCGCACCCGCATCCAATAAAGAAATCTCAGGTGAATTTAAGTTTTGAAACATTCGAGCCATCAGGTCGGCTACTGGAAAAGGTGTAAAAAACTGACCCCATTTCTGTTGCTTGACCTTATCGATTTTTTGAGTAATTTTCAAACGCAATAAATCAACTTCATTAAGGAAGGCGGTATTAGAAGAATATTGAATCGGTTTGGAGGTTTGAATTTGACTTAACGTTAAGTTTAAACTCATTTTAAATTAGATTATATCAGAATTGAGTAGCCAGGTTGAGAATTTCTTCTCGTTTTTGTTGTAATAAGTTTCTTAAATTCATCATTTAAACTGTTGATAATTTTTTTCAATTTTAGCATATTTTCTTAGGTTAAATAGTTTATTGGAGTTTGTACTAATACAGCAATTTTTCGAGCGAGTTGATTAAAGTCTCGGTAAGCACTTTGTACAACTTGAAGATGAGCACCCATCGCTCCATCTGCGGGTTTAAGATGAAACATTGGTTTGCGAGCTTCTTGAGCCAGAGGCATGAGACTTTGATAGTGTTTTAGTAAGGCTAAACAGTAGGGATCTTCTGATAGCAATAGGTTACTATTTCCTTCCTCCATTAATACGGCTTCCCGATAAACATGAGGAATTCCAGCCATCCATCGTTGATAAGCTTTAACTGGACGGTCTAGCCTTACAGAATGTTGCAGAACAATATACCCAAGCGGTTGCATTTGACCCGTTGGAAGTCCTAAATCAGAGACAGGATTCTTTGCTAATTGTTCGTTCCATTCTTCTCGCCAGCGTCTAAGAGTTGGGCCGAGATTTTTCCATCCTTGCAGTGAGAATAAATCAGGGGATAGAGGAACAATTACATAATCAGATGCAATTAAAGCAGCCCGGTTAATCGCTCCTAAATTGGGGCCAAGGTCTGCCAAAATAATATCAGCTTGATGGGTTTCACCAGCAGCCTGTAACAGTCGCCAAAAAGCAGAAATGACCCGAAAAGAACGTTCTTTTCTATCCATACATCCTGACCATTCTGCGGAAAAATCATCTTCAAATCCAGAAAGTAATAAATCTCCCACCAGTAAAGCTAAATTTTCTTCAATTAGCTCTAATTGTGGAGTGGCAATATCGCCAATTCCTCTAATTAAAGGTTGCACACAACGAAATATAGTGTTGGGTTGTTGGCTTTCTTCCCAAATTTCTTCTAATCGGTTTTCATCTACAAATGCGGCAGTAAGATTAGCTTGGGGGTCTAAATCTGCTGCTACAACCCGCAGTCCTAAATCAGAATACATCCAGGCTAAATGGTAAACTAACGAAGTTGTTCCAACCCCGCCTTTATTATTAAAAAAAGTAATGATGGGAACCGTCATGGATGCCTCCTGATAATCACTAATTGAATATAAGCACCAGGAACGAATTGTCTGGGCTCTTTACCGATTACTAAAGCACCTAAGTTAGTTGGAAAAATAGGAGTCTGGATACGGGTTGTAAACCGAACTGATGCTAATTGTTGTTCAACAGTTCTTTGATTTTGTTCTAAGATATCAGATTCTAAATCTTGTAATAAACTCTCTAATTGCGAATTATCCATAAATCGATATCAAGCCAATAGCGATCGCGCAAGTTACAAGCACTCACCCACTCGTTTACTGTAGCACCGTTAGCTTGTTCGTAGGCGATTAGTAGCCGCCGTCTGGGACGGCATCGCAACTCTATAGAGCTACGCATTACAGTTAGAACAATTCTAAATCCTGAAACCCTTTCATTACTTACTGTTCCCTGTTCCCTAGAGGTTTTATCTTGGTATAATCAACAAGGCGTTCGCTATTTAACGCCAGAAGAACAGTTAGCGTTGTATCGAGAACGGTTTGGAGAATTATAAATTTGTTCAATTTTAGGAGTAAATGATGACTTCTACAATAGCTCTACAAAATATCGCAGTTTCTTTACCTGTTTTTACTGAATTGGAACAGAAAGAACGATTTTTATTTGTTTTGGGTGCGTTAACCGTTAGAGTGATAAGTTTGAGGAAAGCTGCGGAAGTGATGAATTTAGATGAAGCGGGATTATTGCAAATTTTAGATTTATTAGGAATCGAATTTTCCTATTTAGAGGATGAAGATATTCAACGGGAAAAGGACTGGTAAACGCTGTGAAAATTGTGATTAACTCATCCCCGTTAATTTTTCTCGGTAAATTAGAGTTTTTTGAATTAACTCCCTAACCTCAACAACCGCGAATCACCAACCCTTACTCAAGCTTTGTGCTTTCCATCCCGATAAGACTGACCACACATCGGACAAAAGCGATATTGCTCAGACGTGATGGGATGAGAACACTTAGGACAGCGATCGCACAGACCCTCCCCACACAAAAAACAAAACTTAGCCCTAGGGTCAGTCCACCCCAACTCCGGTACCGTCCCCGGTGTCCAACAGTGCAGACACAGTTTCAGGGAATGAGACACCTCCACCCCCGTCCCTCGCACCGCCGCCTCCAAATACGCCACCGGAACCCCCAAAACCTGAGCCAGACCCTGTTTTGCCTTCTGACTCAGACGAGTCGTTAACCCTCGCTCAATCTTGCCAATACTTTGCAAATGCAACCCACACCCTTGCGCCAACTGTTCTTGACTCAGACGCTTCAGTCCTCGCAGCCGTCGCACGTATTCACCCAGCGTTTCCTCGGGTTGGGGCAGAAATTCCGATGTTAAAGTGTGCATTAAAATATGCTAAAAACAGTAAGTATTAACCTCTCCTTATTTCAGCATAATTTCCTTTTTATGACAACCACAATTGCTACAATTGCCAGTCAATTTTTACAGCGTCCTGAACTCTCCCCCGCGACTAAAAAGTCTTATGAACTCACCCTAATTTCCTTTCTGCAACAGTATGGATATCGGGAGATTAAAACGCTAGATCGTCAACAAGTGCGCGACTACCTCGACTCCTTAACCCACCTGAGTTACACCACCCACCGTCGCCATCAACGTATCCTCATCGCCCTCATGAACTTTGCCGTCGATGAAGGCTATATCCCCCTCAACCCCATCGCCCGCCTCAAACCGAGAAAACCTGATGCTGAACAAGGAGAACACCACGAAGACAGCACGATCCGTTACCTCAAACCCGAACAACTCAACGCCCTGTATCAAGCCATCCGCCACCTCTGCAACTGGCGACTGATGGCCTTAGTGCGTTTGCTGCACCGCAGTGGGGCAAGAGTCAGTGAAGTTCTCGCCTTAGATCTCGATCAAATCAACTTCTCCGACCGCAAATTTCAAGTCATCGGTAAAGGCAATAAACGACGCTGGTGCTTCTACAGCCTTGATGCCGCCGCAGCCTTAGACCGTTACCTTCAAGGCCCTCGTTGCCCTCATCCCCAAGCATTATTTGTCGCCCAGCACCCCAAAACCCTCCACCTCACCCGCCTCAGCTACAGCCAAGCTTATCAAGACTGGAAAGAGGCGATCGCCCTTGTCCCTACACTTCAAGAGGCCAGATTGCATGATTTAAGACATACTTTTGCCACCGAGCGAGTTGGGCTAATGGGTTTAGAAGAATTACGGGCGTTGATGGGACATAGTAGTATCCAGACGACGTTACAGTATCAACAAGTGACTTCAGAGAAAGCGGAATTAATTGCTCAAACGGCTTTAGAAAAGTTGCTCGACTAATTGAACTAAAAAGCTGTAACTTTATCTTAAACCCAAGAGTATTAATACTACTCTTGGGGAAGGGGGTGATGAGAGATGTTGATAGAAAAGTCATAACAGTGCTGCAAAGGGATAGGCAGCACTGTTATAGTCGATGTCTTTCACTTAGAGCTAATTTTCTTGCTCACTTTGCATAAAACGAAGGGGTAGTCACGATAAACTTCTAGTTAAGTCGCACCAATAGTAAGAAGAGCAGAAACTCTTGTTATTCTACTAAGAGTAGTTAAAAGCCTTACAATTAAATTCAGTGAAACTATGAATAATTTTATTTCTCCCAACTCTTTTGAAACTAATAATTTTCTGCATAAGCTATTTGAGGTTGTCTCCGACAGCAATGCTAATCCTGAAGTTGTTTATCCATTCCTCGAAGCAAATCTTAATAAGTTGGATGATACCTTACCTCAAGTTCTATTAAACTGGGCTACTGCTACTTTACCTCAATTAGATTTAATAGGCAGAGAGAAGATTGCTAATACTATAAATGCTCTAAGTAATTTGATGCGACTATTTCCTCAAGGAGACAGAAGTAGAAGGTTGGAAATTGCTCTGGCTGGGTATAAAATTGTGCTCGGTGTCTACACCTTCGTTAATAATCCTGAGATTTGGGCTGCAACAGAACACAATAGGGGTCAAATTTATCTTTATCGAGTGCAGGGAAAGCGAATTGATAACTTGGAAGAAGCCATCCGTTGTTTCCAGTATGCTTTATCTGTTTATACCAAAGAAAATTTTTCCGAGCAATGGGCAAGGATTAAAACTGATTTAGGGCTTGCTTATCGTGATCGCATCCAAGGAATTCCATCCGAAAATTTGCAAGAAGCTATTCAGTATTTTAAGAGTACTTTACAAATCTATACCTATGAGAACCATCCTATACAATGGGCTGTGGTACAAAATCATCTCGGATTGACTTATCTTAATTACACTTCAGGAAATCAGACTGAGAATTTGCAGCAAGCAATTGAATGTTTTCGCTCGGCTTTACAAGTTTATACCTTAGAACGGTTCCCACAGCAATCAACTAAGATTCAAGCCAATCTGAATCAAGCATCTCATCAAATGCAAGAGTTAGCTAATGCTAGTCAACAGCAGCCCAACACAGATACTTCAGCACTGTCAATTTCAGAATCAGAAGCAGGACGACTAGAAATCTACCAACAGTTTATCCAAGAAAGAGAGGAACGACAAAAAGCTTATGAAAAGTTGATTAAATCGCTGGTTGATTTCTCCAGTGACGTGGAAAAAGCTTTTGATGCAGTAGTTGATGTATTTTTTAATATTATTATAGTCAGACCTGATCTGTTTGACAAGGGATTAGCAAATCAGATGGAACGGGTAGCTGATAATCTGGCAAAAACAGGTAATCAAAACGCTGCTAAATTTCTAGGATCTTTCGCTTCCATCCTTCCTGCTGGTATTGATGCTGCTTGGTTCCAAGCAAGGGAACAGATAATAAATTGGATAGAATTTTTAGCAGAGCTAGGGATAAAAGATTATTCTAGAGTCTCGAGCAAAATGATTAAATCCCTTTTTTTTGCAGCAATGCGAAATCAGTCACTTGCTGCGAATTTTCAAGAGTATTTTGCTTTTGTAAATGAGGTTTTAGATACAACTAAACAAAGCCAGGGAGAAACGCGAATATTGTACCCACTGCTAGAAAATAATTTAGACAAACTGGATGAAAATTTTTCTGAGGTTTTACGGAGCTTTGCCACAGCAATTTTACCAACAAGCCCAGAGGTAATGGCAGATGGAGTTAAACCAGAACTAGCTCAAGAATTAGCAGAGGTTATTGGAACTTTCAGTAGCTTGATTCTTAGTTTTGATAAGGGCGATCGCGCCAGCAATATAGAAATTGCAATTACTGGTTGCGAAGTTGCTGCCAATGTTTTTACCCGTGAAGCTAACTTTCTAGAACAACGAGGAGCAACTCTATTTATTTTGGGCTGTGCTTATTATGAACGATTCAGAGGAAATAAAGAAGATAATTTGTCTATGGCTATTCGTTACTTCTCAGCTGCTTCAGAAGCGTACAATCCTGAAAATTTTCCTCAACAATGGGTTTCTACTAAAAATAATTTGGGGGTTGTTTACCGCGAGCTTAGTATCTATGAGCCGACTTCAAAAAATTTATTACAAGCAATTGATTGCTTATTACAGGCTTTGGATATACACAATCGTCAAGCCAATCCTTCTGAATGGGCAAAAATGAAAATTAATTTAGGGATTGTTTATGGAATGCGAAATCAAGAAGGAGATTTAGCCGCAGCAATTAATTGCTTTTTAGATTCTTTAAATATATATAAACGCTCAACTTTTCCACAAGAACACGCAATAACTCAAGCTTTACTCGGTTTGGCATATCAAGCAGATGGACAACTATACAATGCTAAAGTTGCTTATGGAAGTGCTATTGAAACAGTAGAATCTTTGCGAGATGAAATAGTCAAAGGTTCGGGAACGGATGCAGACAAGCAAAAATTGGCTGAACAATGGAACCAGTTTTATCAACGTATGGTGGCTGTTTGTATACAGCAGCATGACTACACTCAAGCTATTGAATACGTTGAGCGCAGTAAGGCTCGTAACCTGGTTGAGTTAATGGCTACTCGCAATCTTTTGCCTAAAGGCGATATTCCCGAATATGTACTGCATGAGCTGAAGCAACTCCGCCAGAAAATTGCTACTGTACAGCGACGAATTAATATTGCCAGTCCAGACGATCTGACCGGAGGCATAAGTTTTGATGGAAACAATCAAGGTTTTGTGGCTACACCATCAAGTCGCATTACAGAGCGCACCCAATTAGAGAATTTACAACAAAAACTTGATGAATTGATTAATTCTCAAATCAAACCCAGAGATCCTTCTTTTAGTCTGTCTCAGCGCGTAGAAACGATTAGCTGGAAGCAGATGCGGAAACTGCTACCCAATGACCATACTGCTATCATTGAATTCTATGTTACTGATGAGACTATCTATACATTCATTATTACATCCGAAAGTTCAGATCTCCTCGTACCAGAACCTTTGGGAAATGTCAAAGAGTTATTTGACTTCTGTTTTAACAAATACTTCAATGCTTACTCTCAGCAAAGAGATCAGTGGCGGACTAACTTGCCTATGTACTTACGCCAGCTAGCTGGAATTCTACATATCGATGATATCATTTCTCAGATACCCAATACTTGCAATCAGCTAATTCTAATTCCCCACCGATTTTTGCACATCTTACCGCTCCATGCCCTTCCGCTAAAAAATGGTTATTCTCTTCTGGATCGTTTTACATTGGGTGTGCGCTATGCTCCTAGCTGTCAGATCTTGCAACTTACCCAAAATCAAGAACGCGATCGCTTCAATCAATTATTTGCGATCCAAAACCCTACCTCTGATTTGGATTATGCAGATATGGAAGTTAAAATTATCAAACAATGTTTTCAAAATTCCACTACTTTAGTGAAGCAAAAAGCAACTAAAACAGCATTTTATCAGGCAGCAGAAGGAAAAGACTTGCGTTTAGCAAATTGCTTTCATTTTTCAGGCCACGCTACTTTTGATTTTGATGACCCTCTAAAATCATCTCTTATTTTAGCGGATACAAAACTTGCATTAGGAGAAGTTTTTGCTATGGATTTAAGTCAATGTCGTCTTGTCATCCTCAGTGGGTGTGAAACTGGCGTAACGGACTTCAAAAACGTCAGTGATGAATATATCAGTTTACCCAGTGGATTTTTATATGCAGGTAGTCCCAGTGTAGTTAGTAGTCTGTGGAAAGTAGATGACAAGCCTACTGCTTTCTTAATGATTAAATTTTACCAAAATTATCTGCAACATCAGCTAGATGTGGCAAAATCTCTCAGAGATGCACAAATATGGCTACGAAATATTACGAGTCAAGAACTGAAAGAGTGGTCTCGAAGCTTAGATTTAACTGCCACTCAAAAAGTTGAGTTAGAGGAATGGTTTGAGATAATTAACCCCTTAGATTTCCCTTTCGCTTCTCCCTATTATTGGGCTTCTTTTTGTGCCATAGGGCAGTAGCTTATCAGAAAGGGAAGAGTACACAAAATTAGGTTTATTGATAAACTTAATCCAAGCGTTTACAAGGAGATCAGTAGAAAATGATTAATTGTTTAGTCTGTGGCGAATCTATTGCAGAACAAGATGAGGTGTGTCCTGTCTGCGGCACAGAAATCGCATCTTTAGAAAGTCCGTCCGCCTCTGAGCGAATCACTAATTTGAGTCATACACCAACACCAGTTGTTAACTTAGTCTCTCAACCAGAAGAAATGGGTAATCAAAAAAATCTGATGCCAACTGCTGAAGAAAATATTCATGCTTTTCTCCATAAGTTAGAAATTCAGTCAAGTTCAGGAGAAGGTGAAGAAAATATTTATGCTTTAGTCAAGTCTTTAATTACTCATCCCTCATTAGATCTACAAGCTGAGAATTTATGGTTATCACCTGCCCAAAGAACTATTTATGCTTTTTTCAAGCTGTTAGTTGATCAGGCTACTTGGTTGCCTCAGAGTGAATTATTAAACCTTTGGCAACAAATTCATCCAAATTTAGGTACTCCCGATCTAATATCTGACACGATTTTAAATTGGTGCGAAAAACACTCCCTCACAAAATATCTGATTGATATTCGTAAAACTCTCCCAGGTGGGGAATTGAACAGAACTAAAGGTGAACATCAGGAACACAGTTTCAGAAGGATTCCTGATTCTGAGGTACTCTACAATGAAATGTTTGAAAGTGTTCTAATAGGGGCAAGTCTTGCTACTTCATCACCACTAGAAGAAATCTCAAGACCTAGTGAAAATATTCTCGACACACCTCGGAACAATTTGGTGAGCCAAAAAGTTGAGGTATCAGATACAAGAGGTGGAAGAAATTTTCCTCCATCTACTCCTGTAACAAAAGTATCAGATACAGGTGGTAACGTAGTCCGATATACAAAAATTTCTTGCCCGCGTCGCGTTTGGGTAGATACACCAGAGATTTCTGTAGTAGTCTGGCTGACAGTGCAACCGCCAAAATATAGCAGTGCTTCCATAGGAAATTTTTCGGTATATGAAGGACAGCCTGTGCTTGTGCGTGTTGAGGCTCTCGACTTTATCTCCCTCAATGATCCCGCTCAGGAGAGGTTGGTTAAGCCTAATGCTGATAGCGAACCTATTGTTTTTCTGTTAAAGCCTGATAAAGTAGTGGAGCGCACTAAAATTGAGTTTGATTTTTTCCAAAATTCCCGTTGGTTAGCCTGTAGCCAGATAGAAGTTGAAATTACAGATTACAAAGTTGAAGCTCAAGAAGTTCAAGAATCAGTACCGATAAGCTTACTGGAAATAAATAGTCCGCAACCAGACTATACTCTTGTCGTTAAATACGATGAAAATCAAAATCCTTTACAGCTTTCTTTTGAACTTTTTCAAGGACAAAATAAAAGAGAAAAATTTTACTCTTCATTAAATAAAGAATTAAAAAAATACGCTCAATACTGGCATCATTTTTTAGAAAAACTTAATAAAATAACAGCCCCGAGTCGTAAGTTGGAAACTCCAGAAATATTGATAAAAAGTCCCTCTGATATAAATAGGGAAATTAAAAATTTTGGCCACAACCTTTGGCGAGAACTGATTCCCTCGAAACTCCAAAAAATTTATGCCAATCAACGGTTAAGTTGGCATGGAAAAAAACTGTTGATTGTTTCTGATGATCCATACATTCCTTGGGAGTTAGTATGGCCTACTGATGATGAACGAGGGGATTGGGAGGACAGCGATCCTTGGTGTATGACCATGTGTTTAACACGCTGGTTGCGCCGTGATGAACAAGATAGAGTTAATCAACGTGCACCAATACAATTGTCTTTGAACTCATTAACCTGTATAGTGCCAACAGACTTGGATTTACCTGCTGCTGAGGAAGAACGAAATTTTCTTAAAGAATTATTATCAAACAATAACATCTTGGATCTAAGCCCAACACTCCCTACATTGCCAGCAGTACGAAAGATCCTGGAGTCAAGCCAATATAACTGGTTTCATGTAGTTACTCACGGTACGTTCTGCTTTGATAATCCTGATGCTAACTCAAGCATTTTACTTCAATATGGAGATTTACTAACACCAGATGAAATCATTGGCCAAAACATAGTAAGACATATCAACCGTAACCGTCCGGGATTTGTATTTAATGCTTGCTCTAGCGGGCGACAGGGTTGGGGATTAACTCATTTGGGAGGTTGGGTTAATCGACTAATTCATAGTGGAGCCGGCTTATTTTTAGCGCCTTGTTGGGCTGTAGATGACAAATCAGCATTATTCTTTGCTCAAAGATTTTATAGCTACCTATTACAAGGAAAAACCGTCTCCGAAGCTGTACATCAAAGTCGTATTGATACCCGTCAAAATGCTAACCGTTGCGATGATTTAACATGGCTAGCTTACAGCGTTTATGCTGACCCCAATGCCAAGGTAATTCTCAATGGTAAGTTAGAAGAAACGATGTAACGATTAAACTATACTGTGAATAAGTTAGGGAGCATTTGGACAAAAAATTTTAGGAAATACAATTAAGCCATTGCTCCCTGCCCAATGGTAGAGAAGGCAGCCCAATAATAAGGCGATCGCCATTTTTCTAACCCTTCCTCTAAGTCAGCTTTCTGAGTAGGAGTCAAATGAGTTACATCTAAACAAAAGTGAGTAATCATAGATTTTAGTAACTCATCAGTTGTAGCATTTAGCAACCAGCGTTGAGCTTGGCTGAGAGCAATGGCTACAGACGTTCCCTTTTGTAAGAAGATTTCATAGAACTTTATCATTAACAAAGCACTAGATCGGTCATTGATCGACCAAAGAGAGACAATTAAATTAGGAACACCAGCAGTCATGAAAGAACGGGATAATCCAATAACACCATCGCCTGTAATTTTACCCTGACCTGTGTGACAGCAACTTAGGACAATAAGAAAAGCATTTAGCTTCAATTCTAAGATTTCTCCAGTAGTAAGGAAACCATTATCCCCTTCGGAAGGAGCTAAAGCGATCGCACCCGGTACACCCAACTGTTTAATATCATCTAATAAACCATGAGTAGCCAGATGAATCAGTTTTGATTTGGACATCTTCTGCACAATATCTACCTTAGTTGCCGCTGCGCCAGTAATAGGTTGAGTCTTGAGAAGAGATGCGATCGCTTTAGCTTCTCCTTCTGCTCCTGCTAACGGCTTCAACGGGCTACTGCTAAAGGGAACTGTCGGCATTATGGGGTTTCCTACTACTAGGATATCCTCAGCTTTTAAGGGCAATTTCTGAATTAAATTTATAGGCTGATGAGTTAAACTTAGTACCTGAATTGAGGGAGATGTTACGATGGTATGCTGTTCTACCAAGAATTGATTAGTATGAGGATTTTGGAGAGCAGGAAATGGAACCAGGAATAGAGAGCCTTGAGGTATAAAAATGACGTGAGCGTTAGGGTCAGTTGGTAAAGATTCAGCAATAGGTTTAATGAGGATTTCATGTAGCTGCTGTAACTCTGGGTAAACCGATTTGTTTGTTACAGGAGCCTCAACTTTAGAAATTGCTCCCAGGTCGCGACCCCCTTCGTCAACACCTATAGATTTGCGTGCTTTGAACACTAGGTTCTCAAGAGCTAGTGTAGAAGTGCCTTGTGCTTGCTTTTGTTGCTGCGATAGGGGCTTTATCTCAATTTGGCGAAATGCAATTTCACCAGTGGGTTTGATGACCCAAATAAAGAGTTTGTCAACATCAACTATCGAATATTCAACAAGTGTGGCATTCTGAACTTTGGCAATTTCTTGAATTTGTTCAATTGTAGGTGGACTGATTGAAATTTGAGTAGCTGGGTGAGGAGACAACCGTCTCGCCAATAGCTCAACAAATGCACGAGCGCGACTACGCTCGGCAATTTCTAAAGCTGCGTTAGGTTGATTCTGGGCGATGAGAACTTGCTGTAGAGTACCATAAGTGTTAGACTGTCTTTCAAAAAGTGAAACTTTATAAGTATCATTGCTGCCTAATCCTGCTCTTAGAAACTCCCAAACCTGAATTCCCTCGCGAAGTTTTCTTGCTGCTGCTTCTAGATTCCCATAGAAAAATTGAATAGTTCCTAAATTATGTAGTGCCTCTCCTAGCCGGGGACTGTGTTGAATTTCTTGCGTAATTTTTAGAGCTTGTTGACAATAATCAATTGCTTTAGCATAATCCCCCAATGCGCTGTAAGTAACTCCCAGACTTGCTAAAGATGCTGCTACTCCTTCATGGTCTTGGATTTCTTGTGCAATAGCCAAACTCTGTTGTTGGTAGTCAATAGCTGCGGTATAGTTACTTAATGTAAAATAAGCAGAGCCAATATTTCCCAGAGCCCCTTGCTCTGCTCGGCGGTCTGGGAGTTTTTGGGCGATAATCAAAGCTTGGTGAAAGAACTCAATTGCTTTGACTGCACCTCCCTGTTCATAGAAAGCGATTCCTCCCAGATTATTTAAAGCTGTGGCGACTCCCCGGTAGTCTTGAATCTGCAACGCAACGGCCATAGCCTGCTGTGCATACTCATTTGCTTTAGTGTAGTTTCCCAAGACGAAGTGAGTTTTTCCCAAATTTCCTAAAGCTTCCTCAGCTGCTCGGTAGTCTTGAGTACTCCTTGCAATTGCTAGCTGCTGCTCATAGAAATCAATCGCTCTAGTATAGTCGCCAAGCTCGCTGTAAACAGATGCCAAATTTCCTAAACTGTTACCCTCAACTTGGTGATCGTCAATTTCTTTTGCAATTTTTAAGCTTTGCTCTTGATACTCAATGGCTTTGGTATAGTCGCTAATGCAGTGGTAAGAAATTCCCAAATTTCCTAATGCAGACCCTTCACCTAAGCGATCGCGCCTTTCCCGCGCCAGCACCAATGCTTGGTAATGGTATTCAATACCCTTTGCATAATCACCAATGGAATTGTAAGTAATTCCTAGGCCAGACAAAACAGCTGCCTCCCACTGGCATTCTTTAAGGTTTCTTGCAAGTATCAAAAGTTGCAAATAGTGTTCAATTGCTTGAGTATAGTCTCCTTGGAAATAGTAAATTATTCCCAAATTTCCCAGAGATTGGGCTTCTAATTGGTGGTAATTAATTTTCCTAGCAATCACCCAGCCTTGCTGAGAGTGATTAATTGCTTTGGCATAATCTCTTATGTCGCGATAAACAACGCTTAAATTGTAAAGAGCCATCGCTGCTTCACGCAAGTTGTTAGTTTCCCGTGCAATTGCTAAACTCTCCTGCATATACTGAATTGCCTTACTATGGTTTCCCAAAGCGTGGTAAGCGATTCCTACAGCATTTATAGTTACCGCTTCCTTCTCGCGCTGTTGGATACTTCGATAGATAGTTAATGCTTGTTCCCAAGACTGTAAGGCAGCTTCAAATTGACTGCTTTGAAACTTTTTTTCACCTTGTTTTAGAAGTTGGTATGCTTTATCCTTTTCACTTTTGGCGTTCTGGTTGCTCGGTTCTGTCTTTACAATGATAGTTGGCGTAGATGAATCTGGCTTCACCTCCTTAAGTGCATTGAGAAAATCGCGCACGGACTTGAAGTGCCCCTCAACCAATATCCCCATCCCCTGCATCACTGCATCACTCACCCCACGATTGACATCCGGATTAAGGCGGTGTGGTGGAATGAGCTCCACACCTTTAGCGCGTTCTATTGCAGATATTGGTACTTTCCCAGTTAATAAATAATAGAGCGTTGCGGATAATGCGTAGATATCCGTGTAGTATCCCCGCTTCGCATACGGTGCATACTGTTCCAGTGCGGCATATTCAGAAGTTAACAACATTACTGAGTACGTCCTCATCAACTGCGTCGCGTACTCCTTCGCCGCTCCAAATTCTATCAATACCACGCGCCCATCGTCAGTTAAAATAATGTTTTCGGGGCTAATATCTAGGTGCAATAAATTAGCTTGATGGGCGACCGCTAATGCTTTTCCTACTTGCTGGATGTAGCCTAATGCCTCTTTTTCTAGCAAAAAACCACGTTCTGCTACTAACTTCAGGAGTGTTTTTCCCCGAAGGAACTCCGTGACGATGTAGCCCGTGTTATTCTCCTCAAAATAGGTATAGATTTTCACGATCCCGGAATGCTGAATTTGAGAAATAACACAGGCTTCGTCGAGAAACTTAGACTTAGCGCTTTGGTAGTTAGCAGATGTGATTGAATTAGAAGGTTGAACGGTTAGAATATGGCGATCACACCCTTGAGGGAAAAATTCTTTAATCACCACAGGGCGACGTAAAAGATTATCGCTACCCATGTAAGTAATAGTAAAGTTGCCTTGACCCAGCACCTTACCAACCGAGAAATTAGCTTGTTGTAGTTGGGTACCTAAAGGTAAAAACAGATTAGTAGCCTTTAACGGTTTTGGTTTCACAGGGACTCCACAAGCACAGCAAAAGGTTGCACTATTTCGATTAGTTGCTAAACAGAATCGGCAGACCCAACTACTCATTTCTACTCGTTTCTCCTTTTAATTAAAACCAATCTTGAGAGTCACTGTTTTGAACACTATCTGACTGCTGAGTTTCGTTTTGCTGACTCTTTTGAGATTCTGTTTCTGGCTGCTTAGGTTTAAAGCCAAAATCTTCGGTTTGATGCTGCTGGCTAGTAAAATTTTTAGGATACCGATCAGGATTATGTGTTTTTCGTGTCTGCTGAGGTTGTGAAATTTGATCTCGGTATCGTGGCTGTTTTTGTTGAGCTAAATCATCTCTTGTTTGGTCAGCAGATACTGGCTCACTTATACTCTGTAATAAATCTTGCCCTTTGGCTACAACCTTCTGCGCGTCTTCAACTGTCCGCTTAAGGTCCTCTTTACCTTTCTCTACAATCCATCCCAATGGGGATTGACTATCTATTTCATTTGTTTGTCTCTGATGATACTGGTGTTGCTGTCTTACAGTTTCTTGGCGACTATCTACACTTCGGATCGGCTGTTGTTGCATTGGTACTTGCCTTGACGTTTCAGAAGATAGCGCCTCATCAACACCATCCCACTCATCAGGTTGTTTGGAATGTTTATTTATCTTTATTTGCTGAACAACATCCTCAGCAGTACCATTCAAGAATGGACTATCTATCACATCTTTTTGACCTGCTAATCCCAAACATAGGGAAATAGGTCTTTTACATCTAGGTACAGTCATCCAAAGTTTCTGCCTGTATTCCTCTGAATCTGGCCAGAGGAAAACTTTGTATCGATTTTGATAATTTAGACTTTGAGAAAAATCTGAATCATAATCCGTAAGGGATGAAAACTCGCCTTCAGGTAAATCCTGATACTCAGTAAAAGAGGGGACTTTACTAGCTTCTTCGTAGTTCTTCACGAACCAAACATCCCGCACATATTGGTAGAGAGGCTCAAAAAATTTAAGGTTATTTCCTAAGTAGGGAGGAAGTGGAGGAAAGGCGTGTTCTTTATCGACTCTTGCTACATAGCCAACAAAAACATAAAGCGGTCTTCCCTTGGAGTCTTTAGTTAAGTCTTCAGAAGTTTCTTCTGTTGCTCGACCAATGAGTTCCCTGACCATACAAGTCACACCAACGACACAGTGACACTCATTCTTGAACAGCGACCAACGGGGATTTCCAGAGAGTTTGCTCGCTGAACGTGTGGTTGTTAGAATATGGTTCAACGCCCAATTTTTTTCAAACTTATCATTTTTAAAATCTTTCGGAGTTGCAATGAAGCGGAAATCTACTTCATGCGTCCGGCCATAAACAATAGCAGCCCACTTAGCATTAGACATCAACTGTTACCTCTTTGCCATTACGGAAAATGGATACACGTTGCAATTCCTGAGCAAGCAAAGCCATATTGGACTCAATTTCTTGAATTTGGCTGTCTAACTCTTGGAGCTTGCTCTCTTTATTTTGAATTTCATCACTGTTCAACCATTTCATAAAAAAGTTACTTTGATTTAACTTCTTTAATTCTCCACTCGTGTCACTCTTTTGGGCTTTGATTCCCAAGCCATATTCACTGAACTTTGAGTAAATAGCAAATACCACAGGCAGATGAACATTGACGGGTACAATACTGCCATAATCAACATCATTTGCCAGTTCTTTTCCTAAACTGACTGGGCAAATCATTACTAGCCAACCAGAGTTTTGGGCGAATAATGGTTGAAATAGCTGCTTGACATCCTCAATAATTTCTTGCCTTGGCCGCTGGCTACATAAGTCATATTTTGTTATTACAACTGCTACAGGAAACGGATGAGAAGGCGTTGGTTTGATTTGCTGCCCAATATTCTGGAGAAATTGGTTCATGCGGTTACTCCTGATCTGTCTCACTGTAGATTGGTCCACCTTTTTAGTTAAATATTCTCCAGATACACACAGAAACAAACAAGAGGAGTTTGAAAAGTGTTCAAGCAATTGTTTAACATCTTGTTCGGTAGAGCGATCACTCATAGCGCCACCCCTATAGTCTAGCCACTCAAAACCCATTATGGGTTGAAGTCCGTAGTTGAAGTCAAAAGCATAGTTCTTGACCTCTGCGGCATTAGGTGGTGGCCAACGGTCTTTACCCTCAAAATCAATTAATTTCTCCCACAGATCCGTCAATTCCAGATCAATGTCCATATCTTTGGCGCTAAGACTAAAGCCCCGTACACCCGTTTGCATAGCTGCATACATACCCAGCATATAACAAGTTTTGCCAGCAGCCTGGGTTCCTAGCATTGTGATTTTGATGTCATTAACCATAAGTTTCTCCTTTAGTTAGTTAATTGAAAGCATCAAATGGATCTGAATAAGTTTCATAGAGCGAACCTGTCCTTCTTGAATTAAATTTAACGCCATTGTAAGCTTGATTGATTTTTTTAACATATTCTTTTAAGATTATATCCTTTTGGATTAAGGGTAATTTTTGGACAATTTCTATTAAAGCCTCTGTAGGTTCTTTAATCAATTCAAAATCCTTATATTTGTCAAGTGCTTTTTCCATTTCTTTCTGAGCTAGTTGCTTATCTGTAGTCGCTCCATTCCATTTATCATTGACCCATCTGACAAAACCTGAAAATCCTTGACTTTTTTCTTCCCAATCCAAAGCTTTAGAATAATGGTTTTCAACCAAATGGGCTAGAGTTGCTGCTTTAAAAAAAACCGCTGCATGAAGTGCAAATAAAAGGGGCATTGGTACATTAATAAATTGAGTTCCACAAGCCACTGGAATTAAAGCACCTAACACCCATTCGCTAACTTCAATTGTCTTGATTAAACCGCTGAATGGAAAAAGTAGATCTTCATTAAACTCAGGAACAAGGTCAACTTTCGTGAGAATAATTGCCAAAGATATAGGACGTTTTAGATCCCGTACTGCATTACTCGCTAAAGTAACCATTCTACCTAACTGATTGCTGCGCCTGTTCCCACGCAACAGGGCATCGCAGTCACAGAACATCATAATCCCATCAGCTTGCCGAAGGTCTTCCAGTAAGAGCCTAGCTTGTTCACTGTCTTGGGTTTCACGAATTGCCCCACCTCGATAATCCCCCCAAGTGAAAGAAAGAATGTCTTTACTTTGATACCTTAATTTAAACTCATATTCACTCCTTTGATCGGTTGCTAATGGGTATTGTCCTTGATGTATTTTCTCAGCTAAATTAAGCAATCTATTATGGTCTTCTGAGTTAGCTGCTTTCAGTCGAAAACCTTCTACACTCTGCTGTAAGACACCGTACAAAGATGCCATGTATGTTGTCTTGCCAACTTCAGTATGTCCTAGCATTACAATTCTCATAGAGATTTTTGTCCTTTGATAAATTTGTCAAAGTTCAGATTTGTTTGCGAATCCAATTCACTGAAAATAGATAATATTTAAAACCATTCAGAATCTTCACCTTGAGAATTTTCTGAAAGATTTGGGCGATTTTTTTTGTTAGTTGATCTGAATCCATAGCCTAAATCCTCTTGCTCGTCAAACTGAGAATAACGGCGAGATCTTTCTGACTGTCTTTTTTCTGAATACGGGTTTGTTCCTTCACCGCTACCCAATAGCTGACGAGTTTTTTGCACCATTTTTCCCCCTATTCCTTTACCCGTTAAAGAACCTGCTGCTATCCACCCTATTCCACCACCTATCAGTAAACCTGGTATTCCAGCGATTCTCGACACCAGCCATGCACCAATTCCTACACCCATTAATTCAACAGGCTCAACTGCAATTTTTCTAGGTTTTTTCTGTGCTGCTTCTCTGACTACATTGGCTTGCCCTCTTGTACTTGGAGGTTGCGAGATTTCTCGGTGTTCCATCGGTGATTCTATGAATTTTGAAGTTCTTTGTTTCTGTTTGATGCTAGTGGCTGTAACGTTTAAAAACGGCCCTGATGACGCATCTTTTTGGTTAGCTAGTCCCAAACATAAAGACATAGATTCGTCTGGAAAATTAACGATATATTCGGAAGCTGCTATCCAAAGATTTTGGCGAGCGTCTGCTAAATCCGGCCACAAATCCACGCTTTGCACATCCTTTGTATTCAAAGTAAAGTATTGTCGATCAAAATCTGTAACCGCTTTAGGGGAGTAACTGAGTTCCCTGTATTCAGACAGAAAGGGAGTTTTACTAGCTGCTTCGTAAGACTTGACCAACCAGTGATCTCGTACATAATCATACAAGGGTTTAAAAATATCCAAATTACCATAAGGCATGATTGGTGGTAAGCCATGCAGTTCATTAACTTTAGCTACATAGCCAATGAAAATATACAGAGGTCTTCCTTTAGAATCTTTAGTTAAGTTTTCAGAACTTTTATCTGTTGATTGACCAATCAATTCTCTCACCATACAAGTCACACCAACAACACAGTGACATTCATTTTTGAATAGCACCCAACGGGGATTATTCGCCAGATTTTCTGCTGTGCGAGTGGTAACGCGAATGTAATCCCAAGCCCAATCTTTGTTTTCAACAGTGAAGTCATCAGGAATTGTTATGAAGCGAAAGTCTACTTCATAAGTCCGACCATATACTAGAGATGCCCAATTCGACATAAAACACTACTCCTTAGTTTTGTATTCTGATTTTAAGTTAAAGCTTTAATTTTCTAACCTTCACCGTATATGTATTTGCTGAGGGCTTGAGTCGGTTCGATAATTATCTCATATTGTTTATATTTTTCTATAGCTTTCTCCATGCGACTTCGAGCTAAATCTCTGTAAGTTATATTTCCTTGAAATTCATCCCATAACTCTTTAAGAAACCCACCAATGCCTTTAGTTTGTTCCTCGTAATATTCAGCCATTTTTTGATGATCCTCGATCTCTTTAGCTAAATAGACAGCTTTTAAATAAACTCCTACATGGAGTGCAAATAGCACCGGAACTTCCACATTCGTTGGCTCGATACCACAGGCAACGGGCAGAATTGCACCTTGTACCAATTCGCTAACTTTAATAGACTCGATTAAACCTTTAAGGGGACTCAGTATACTTTCGTCTATATCTTCTACAAGGTCAGCTTTGGTCAGAACTATTGCTAGGGAGATTGGATGATCCAGACCTTGATTAATCGCATTATTGATAAAACTCGCTATCCGCCCAATTTGATTAGTGCGACTATCACCACGCGCTAACGCTTGACAGTCACAGAACATCATAATCCCATCAGCTTCGCGGAGGTCGCGGATTAAGAGTTGAGTTTGTTCGCTGTCCTGTTTCTCACGGAGTGCTCCACCTCGATAGTCTGCCCAGTTGAAATGAAAAACGTCTTTACCTTGATATTGTAGATAAAAGTTGTACTCGCTTCTCTGGTCTGTAGGAGAAGGATATTTACCCCGTTGAATTGATTTAGCAAGTTCTAACAATCTGGTGTGATCGCTTTTATCGCTCGCCCTCAAAGTAAACCCCTCTATTCCCTTTTGCAAAGCTCCGTACATGGATGCCATATACGTTGTTTTGCCGACTCCTGTATGTCCTAATTCAACAATCTTCATAATTTTTTCTCCTTAAAACCAGTTGCTAGATTTTTCCGATGAGTCTGTGGAAGTTTCGTCAGGTTCACCAAATGCTCCCCAAGGGTCTTTTGCTGGCTTGTAAAACTCCATTCTTGCCTCTGGGTTGGAGGGACTCGATTTCCGACCATGCAGCAGGTTGAGGAATTCTCCCACTGACTGAGGTCGTCGCTTAACTTCCATTGCCATCCCTTGCATCACTGCCTCTGCCACAAATGGCCTAACTTTAGGGTTTAGCTGTCGCACATCGGGCAATTCTACCCCCACGGCTCGGTCTACTGCTGAGACAGGCATTTGCCCAGTTAGCAGGTGATACAGAGTTGCTGCCAAAGCGTAAATATCCATATAAGGTTCCTGTTTAGCTCGCTCTGCATACTGCTCCAAAGGAGCATATCCTGGTGTGACGGTTCTCGAAAGCAACTGCGTTTTACCAGCTAGATACTCTTTGGCAGCACCAAAGTCCACCAGCACCACTCGTCTATCGGTTGTTACCATTACGTTGTCTGGCTTGATATCTAGGTGTAAAAAGTTGGCTTGATGAATAACTTCTAGTGCCTTGCTGACCTTCTCGACGTAACTCACAGCTTCCCACTCTTTCAGGGGTTCGCCACGCTCCTCTAGTAGATCAGCTAAATTTTTGCCCTGCAAATATTCCATGACTATGTAAGCTGTATTATTGTCCTCAAAATATTTGAACACTCGCACAATTCCTGGGTGATTAAATTGCGCTAAAGTTTGCCCTTCCTGCAAAAATCGTTGTTTCGCTTGGTTGTAACTTGCTACTGTCCAGTTACCTGCTGAAATTACGGTGCTACCCTGTCGATGGCAGCCTGCGGGAAAGAATTCTTTGATGGCAATAGGACGTTTTAGCAACACTTCATTGCCAAAGTAAGTAATGCCAAAGCCTCCCTGTCCTAGCACTTTATAGACGATGTATTCACCACCTAACAGTTGAGTATCAAAAGGTAGGACTTCAAGTTTTACATCGGTTAATGATGCACCACAGACGATGCAGAACTTTGCAGTTGGTTGATTTTGATAGCCACAAATAGGACAAAGCATTTTTTTTAGTTTGTGTTGTTTTTTAATAGCTCTACCGATTCAAATATCAATTTCCACCTCCTTACCAGCCAGAAAGATAGATACTTTTTCCAACTCTTGAGCCAGTAGCTTTATTTTTGACTGAATTTCGTTAATTTCGCTTTCTAAATTTTGAAATCTTTTGGGCTGGTTCTGGATGGCTGTGCTATTAAAGCATTTAATAAAGGAATCACTCTCCTTGAATTGATTTAATTGCCAGCCGTGGTTGCGTAATACAGAATAAATTGCAAAGATAATAGGTAAATGAACATTGACGGGTTCAATAGTACTATACTCAGTATCTTTTACTAGAGTTTTTCCCAGACTTACTGGACAAATCATTGTTAGCCAACTAGAATCAGGAGTAAAAAATGGTTGAAATATTTGCTTCACATCCTCAATTATTCCTCTTTTGAAACGATGATTACAAAGGTCATATTTTGTAATAATTATAGCTACAGGAAAAGGTTGTTTTATCGTAGGTTTTAACTGATCACCAATTTTTTGGATAAATAGACTCATCCGATTACTCTGAATTTGCCTAACTGTAGTCCAGTCAGCTTTTTTACTTAGATGTTCTCCTGATATACATAAAAACAAACACGAGGATTTTAAGGTGTGTTCAACCAATTTTTGAACATCTTGTTCGGTAGAGCGATCGCTCATAGCATCACCCCCATAATCCAGCCACTCAAAACCCATAATTGGATGAAAGCCGTAGTTAAGCTCAAAAGCATAATTTTTGACTCCTGTATAAGTTGATTGAGGCCATCGATCTGCTCCTTTAACATCAACTAATTTCTCCCACAGAGCGGTTAATTTCAGGTCAACGTCCATATCTTTAGCAGTCAGGGTAAAGCCGTTTACTCCTGTCTGCATTGCCGAATACATACTAACCATGTAGCTTGTTTTGCCAGACCCACTGGCTCCTAGCATTGTGATTTTGATGTTATTAAATAGCTGTTCTGGCGAAGCTTCATCAACAGATCCTGTTTGTTGTTGCTGTTCGATTGACCCTTCGTTAGTGTTGGGGGAATTAGAAGTGGGTAGCGTTATTTCTGTTGTAGCTGTCCCGTAAAGGGGGTGAGAATTAATTTCTGAATTAATACCACGAAGACTCTGCCACGTTGGTGGTTCTTCTGCTAAATTCTGGCAAATTACTGGTAACCAACTGGCACAAGGAAAAAAATCTTCTTTGAGAAAAGGGTACTCTAAGTTCTCGTGTAGCCGTTCTCTAGATTCACGCACCGCAAGATATAACGATTTACCTTGGGAAAATGCCTGAAGAAAATACTTGAGGAACTCCTGTGCTACTCTATCTGGAACAACTTCCCGCATAACAATTACTTGGGGAATGTGTAACTTTGCTAAATCCTCTGCTAAACCTAATCCATTACAACAATTAAAAATTGCTATTTTTAAGCCATTATCAATTGCTTTTTTTAAAGAAAAATTTAAACCTTTGACTGTCAAAAACTCTGTTTCATTAATATAAATACAGCCTTTATAACCTGACGTTTGGCTTCCACCATGTCCTGCAAAAAATAAGATATTCCAGCCTTTTTCATCTCTTAATTTATCATTAATCTCAATGCGTTTTGGTTCTTCCATAAACTCTATTTCAACATCGGGTAAACTCTCCAACAACCGCCTATCTACATCACTGTCAATAGGAATACCAGTTTGCATGTGAGGGCGAGTACCGAAAATTGCCAATATTCTTACCTTGTCTTTTGGTTGTAACGATTTAGAAACTCTCTCAAAATTAGTAAAACTAAAAGCAATTTCTGCTTTTGGGTAATTTTCAAGTAAAGTCCACAAATGCCAAGGCATTCGTCTTACTAACTCATAGTCTGTCTGAATAATTATTTGTATTTCGTCATCATTTCCTAATTTTTCTAGTATTTTATCTTGAATCGGGCGAAACTTATTAGAGCTTATCCATTTCTTAAAAGATCTACCTAAATTTTCGGATTTAGAAACAAAGTCATCTATTGAAACATTTTTTATTTGATTTTGGTTATAGTCACGGCATATTTGACAATAGACTGATTGCCAACCACTATACTCTTTGAGTATTTTAAAAGCAGGCGGTAATTTACCAGATATTTCAGCTAAGGGCAAAGGACTCTCATCAAAAATCTGCAAATTGACAGTAAATCCCCGTTTTAAATTGCCGTTTTTTAGGTTCAAAATAACTCGTTTTTTATTCATAAATCTTAAATTAAACTTAATATTATTTTGCAATTAAATTATGCAGAATTACTCAAGATTTTATCGATAAGTTTAACCTCATTCCCAATTATTCCAAAGTTGATTAACCCCTCCTAATAGTGCAGCACCTATAACAAACATCCGTAAAGACCGGATTGTACCCATAGTTGTGTCATCAATGATATTCCCTTCTTTGTTGATCTGTATATATTGCACATCACCTGTCCCCCGATAGCTAACGGTGAATCCCTCTTCAGATTTTTTAAACCCAAGATATTCGGCAAATGGATGATACTGGCTAACTAGATTACGGAATAAGTTATCCAACTGTTCTAAGCTATTAGAAACATCATCAATCTCAGAAGAAAATAGGCTAAGAAACTCACCGACAGATTGAGGGCGATCACTGATTTTCATTGCCATCGCTTGCATGACTGCTTGTGCAACTTGTTGACTAACATTAGGATTTAGTTGCTCCGGCGATCGCAACTCTACTCCTACTGCTCTATCTGTCGCTGATACTGGCATTTCACCAGTAAGCAAATGATATAAAGTCGCTCCCAAAGCATAAATATCAGTGTAAGTTCCGCGTTTCGCCTGCTGTGCGTATTGCTCTAAAGGTGCATACCCAGGTGTCATAACTGTTGAATGCTTCTGCGTTTTTCCTGATATGTACTGTTTGGCTGCACCAAAATCGATTAAAACGATCCGCCTGTCTTCCGTTACGATTATGTTTTCTGGTTTAATATCTCGATGCAGAAAGTTAGCTTGATGAACAACTTCTAGAGCTTTGCAGATTTTCTGAATGCAACCAACGGCTTCAAGTTCACTCATTCTTTCGTTACCTTCCTCTAGTAAAGCTGCTAGATTCTTCCCACGTAGATACTCCATTACTAAATAGACAGTATTGTTTTCTTCAAAAGCATGAAATACCCGCACAATTCCAGGATGGCTAAATTGCCTTAAAGTTCTTCCTTCCTCTAAAAACCTCTGTTTAGCATCAAGGAAAGTAACTTGCGTCCAGGTACCTGCAAAAGTTAGTGTACTACCTTGCCGACGACAGTTTTGAGGGAAAAACTCTTTAATCGCAACTAGACTTTTTAACTGTGTATCGCTACCTAAGTAGGTGATACCAAAACCTCCCTGTCCTAACACCTTACCAACTGTATAGGCTCCTGCCAAAAGTTTTGAGCCAGGGGGCAGAGCATCAAGTGTTGTACTGTTCCTGGTTAAAGGACTACCGCAAGAGGCACAGGAAGTTGCGCTCGCTGAATTTTGAAAATGACAAACAGGACATGGAACATCTACTTTTTTATAGGATTCAGATGTTAAAGCTACAGAGGAGATACTGCTATCAGAAGCTTGAAATGTTTTACCTAATGTGCCAATAATTTGAGTGCGTAATTTTGAGAGATTTAACCCCAAGTTTTCTAACACCCTAGCCCCTACACCCTCACCTTCTTGAAGCAGTCCTAATAAGAGATGTTCCGTATCAATAGAGAAGCATTGTAGTTGTTGCGCTTCTTCTAACGATAACTTTAACACTCGTTTAGCTCGTGGGGTAAAAGGAATTTCTATTGCTACAAAGCCTGAACCTCGACCAATAATTTTTTCAACTTCAATGCGGACATTTTTTAACTTAATCCCCTTGTCTCTAAGAACTTTAGCTGCAATACCAGTCGCCTCAGCAATTAAACCCAATAGAATTTGTTCTGTGCCAACAAAGTTATGCCCCATACGGCGGGATTCTTCTTGGGCTAGCATAAAGGCTTTGATAGATTTTTCGGTAAAATGTTCAAATACTCTTCCTTCAGTGGGCTTATTAAAAGTATCAGGAGTTTCAGATCTATTTAAGATGAGGAGAACTTGCTTGCGAATCCTTGAAAAATTAACTTTCAAATTTTCCAGTACCCTAACCGCTACGCCTTCCTCTTCCCGAATTAATCCTAATAAAAGATGCTCTGTCCCAATATAATTGTGTCCTAATTGGCGAGACTCTTCCAAGGAAAATTCCAGAATTCTCTTAGCTCTAGGAGTAAAAGGAATCTCTGAAGTTACAAACCCTGACCCCCTACCAATAATTTTTTCTACTTCTAAGCGGGTATTTTTAAGATTTACACCCATAGATTTTAATGCTTTGGCAGCTATATCAGTTCCTTCTGCTACTAACCCCAATAGAATTTGTTCCGTACCAACAAAATTATGTCCCAAGCGACGAGCCTCTTCTTGGGCTAAGATGATAGCTTTAATAGCTTTTTCATTGAACCTCTCAAACATGATATACCCCAGAGCCGAGAGAGTTTTAATTTTTGCCTATGGTGTATTGAAGTATAGGGAGAATATAACCCTTTTGTGTGTTTATTAAAGAATCAAAGGCTGAGAGTTAGAGGGTATAGTAATTAAACTTCTACCCAGTACAAACTCTCATATTCCTGCCTCCTTATTATGCTTATGCGCCTGTCAATCGCCGAATTTCATCTTGCGAAGGCACACTCTCCATTTGTTTCGCCCCCTGAGTTTTAATAGTCTTTGTTCTACCCCCTGCACGAATTGTTTTAGCCGTATTAGGAGAAATTGTTCCGGTTTTATTCAATTCGTCCAAAGTGTTTTCCAGCATCTTAGTCACAGCAGAATTACCCAATCGTTTAGTCATGTTCACTGCTACTTGCAACGTCTGTCGCGCTCGATTAGGATCTTCTTTGGCACTTCGCACAGCATCCTGAACCATGCGATCTACGTTTTTTTGCTGTAGGTAGCCCTGCACTTCGGGATCTACTTCGGCGATGGCTCTCTCATCTGTGGTAAATTCCACAAATAAGTCTTGTGGTGGAAACTCTTCACGTCGTCCTAAGCCAGGTGCATCGCCTACTAATCCTAATTGGGCAATTCGGACTCGGCTTGGTGGTCGTCCTACTCCCGATACCGTGAATTCTAAAATAAAGACCGTGTAATCTCCCGCAATAATGTTGCCGAGCCGATGCTGCGAATCCGTTAGATTTACATCACTGAGACTGGGGTAAACCCGCGTGATGGTATCCAAAGTCACTCCTTTAACGGTAGAGACTGTAGCTTGCAGATTCGTCACCACTTCTCGTACTGAAGTCCCCACTTCTTCATTGAGAATCTGCCCCAGTTCCTCTATCTTTTGTAGGTGATAAGGTCGTCCTTGAGTAACTTGCGCTAACTCCAGCAATAGTTCTTCGTTATACTCATCACCCAGTCCGATCGCAATGATAGGTGTGTTAGCCTCAGTAAATTGGGGTGCGACTGCTCGACACTCTGACTCATCAAACGTTTGCCCATCAGTCAGCAACAACACTCGCTTGGCAACCTGTCCTGGAAGATCGCATAACTGCTGTTTAGCACAGTCCAATCCCTTACCCATGTGAGTTGCGCCTGAGTATTGCCGTAGAGAATCAATAGCTGTATGCGCTGCTTGCTTACTTGATAAGCGTGTCAGAGGTAAGATCGCCTTGGCATCATCGTCAAAATGAATGACTGTCACCTTGTCTTCGGGTAGGAGCCGGGAGTCGTCAATCAGAGCGTGTGCAGATGCGATCGCCTGTTCAAGTTTGCTAGGCAGAGATAAGTCAACAACTTCATACTTTCCGTCGCTAGTCGTTTGCTGTTGCCGTTGTAGCCCTCTCCTACTGATTTCATTCTCGGCTTTCTGCTGGTCAGCAAACAACTGCATTGAGCTACTGGTGTCCATCACTAAAGCTAAAACTAATGGGGGCCGTGCTTTAGCTACCTCGGTTTTTGGGATTAGCTTGAGCATCACGAAGAGTTTTTGCACCTCAGTCGCATTAGCTTTGAGGCTGGTACGGTGGGATTTAACAAGGACATTCAGCATGGTTCATCCTTCCTTTGGTACAGTAATTTCGTCAAGACGCAACAAAATAACGGTGGCGTTATCTGGCGCACCCCGCTGCAAAGCAATTTTCAGTAACTCATTAGCGGTAGATTTTAAGTCTGGTGTAAGATTGCATACTGCTTGGAGCATATCTGCTTCCAACACGGGTTCCCACAAGCCATCGCTGCACAGCAGCAATACATCTCCTGAGCGCAACTCCATGACCGTTTGATCCGTGGTTTGTTCGAGAGTATCGATATAGTAATCGGGTAGGGGCTGGCGATCGCCCAAGGAACGGGTGAGTTGGTTGCGATCTGGATGGCGACGCACTTCCTCCATCTGAATTTGATTTTGTAAGACTTGCGCTTGCGCTAGGGAATGATCACGGGTAAGCAGCCTAACTTCGTTTTGCCGGAGCAAGTAGAGACGACAGTCCCCCACATGAGCAATCGTTAAGCATCGATTTACTAAACAAGCACAAAGTAGCGTGCAACCTCCGCGTGCTTGGTGTTTTTCCATCGCTGCACAGACTCGTTGATTGGCCGTACTAACCCACTGTTTGACCTGTTCCGTTTGTTCGTCAGCAGTCATCTGACGAGCGGAAGCAAATGTTGTAGCAGCTTCTGCTAACACCGCTTTAACGGCTACCGCACTTGCAACCTCTCCTGCTGCCATACCTCCCATGCCATCAGCAATAGTTATGATCGCCCAAGCTTGATCCTCTATCTCAGATACCAGTTGCCCACTCAGATACCCATAGGTATCTTGATTAGTGGTGCGACTTGGTTCTAACCCAATAGAAGTTGTAGTGGCTAAGGAATAACTAACTTTTGGCTCGAGCTGGTTCTTCAAACGCAGTAAATCTTTATGCAAATGTTCCATCTGTGCGTAACGCGATTCTCGGCTACCGAGACAACGGGAAATAATCTGTCGTGCGCCAGCAATAGGTGGTAGGAAGCTGAACTCTAAGCCTGTTTCAGGAATTTTTTGCCCAGTCACTGCTTGGTAGAGCATTGCTCCCACTGCATAAATATCATCTCGTGCATCGACTGGCACTTCCATACTGAGTTCGGGTGGAGAGTAACCAGCGTGGGAGAAATTACGAGTTGGCATCTCGCCGATGCGAGTAGCGTAAGAGCAATCAAGGATTTTTATGGGTTGGATGAGTATGTGGCTGGGTCGCAGACCTAAGTTTACCCAACCGTTTGCGTGCAGGTGACTGAGGGCAAAAGTGACTTGAGCCAGTATGGAAAGAATTTCAGGCAGCTGTGGTTCTACACTTGCTAGAACGTCAGCGAGGGTAGAATCTAGGGGTAAAGATTCAGTAACAACAAAGGTTCTGTGATCACTTTCAAAGCAACCCATAAGCTGAGGAAACATGGCACAGTCCAAACCCCTTAAAACTTCTGCTTCGTGGTGCGATCGCGCTGCTGCTTCTGTTTCACTCAACGTTTCCCGTAGCAAAACAGTTTGCTCGTCTTGATTAACAGCTTCGTAAAGGTTCACTTGGGACTCGGTACGCTGTAACATAACAATACGAAATGACTGCTCACAAGGTGCTGTTACCACAGCATCAGCGACTAAAGGTTTTGGCAGAGGCGACATTGAGAGAGGTTCAATCAGTTCTTCTAACTCTGTTGGTATGCCTTGTGCCGAGTCAGAAGTCCGTTCAGCTTGATCATCTAGCACTAAGGGCAATTCTTGTTCGTTCGAGAAAACTAAATTACACACAGGACATCTCCAGTCAGCAAAACAGTTTTAATTAGCTATCCAACACGAAACTCAAATTGGACATTCCCTAGTGCAATCTCGTCTCCATCATGAATTACCTGTTCATCAATGACGCGCTGAAACTTGGATTGCCCACTTGCACGGAAAAACGTGCCGTTTTTAGCACTCAAATCTTTAATAAAGTATTCTCCTGACCCGTCCTGTCGAATTTCGGCATGGTGGCGCGAAATATATTCAGCTTCAGATTCCGGTAGGCAGCCTAAATCTATATCAACAGGGCCACTATCAGGGTCGAAACGGCCAATAATTACTCTTTCTCCTTCAATTGAAAACATTTGTGTAGTTTTAGTCCCACCACGTTTTAGAATGATGTTCGCACTTGTTATAGGAATCTTGTCGTTAGGAGAGAATTCAAGTGGCTCAGGTATAATAGAAGTTGTTTCCACGGTTGATAATTCAACGAGGGCAGGGATAGGAACCGGAGAAACTGGAGGTGGTGCATCGATTATAAGTGGCTGGGGTTTTAGCTCATAACCACAATTGAGACACATTTCTTCTTCTGTTGTAATATCTGAACTGCATACAGGACACTTAAGCATATTGGGATTGCCTCCTGATCAAGCTAAGGTAAGTTATTGAGAGGGAGCGTTTGAACCTTGTTTCAATCTTATTGCACTATCGAAAAATCCTTTCGGATTTATGCAATGCAACATAAATTTCAGATTTCAGCAGTATAGAATGAGCATCGTTTATGTTTCTATTTGAAGCGTACCCATGATTTTTACGTTGACCTCCCACTTTTGTAATAAAATTTAATCTTTTAAGAGGAATCGAGAAAATTCTAGAGAACTATAGAGGTATAAGTAGTCGGTCAAAAGTTAAGTTAACTGTGGCGATTAGACACTCTTAGAATGGGCAATGGGCAATCGTAGGAGATTAAGTCATTTTTACAGTTCTTTACTGATCTCGGTTTATTGATGTCCGACTACTTACACTCACATGAAGTGATGCTTGTAATGTCAAACCTCAGAGGAAGGAAAATTTCCTCTGAGTTCGAGCAATTGACCGTTTCAACTATTATTAAGAGAGAGAGCGACTTAAAGCAGCGCGAATATCACCTGCCTGTAACTCCTGCAATGGTATTGTGCGCGGATCAACCCGATGATGAACACCACCGCACACCGGACACTCTTCCCGATGCTGCGCGGTCAACCACACACTTTGATAAGCATACTGTCCCGCCGTATCCCCAAAAATCGCAGGATAAAACCAGTAATTTGGAACCATTGAAAGCGTCAGATAATTAAACCCCGCCTCAATTGCTGGATTCAAAAATCCCTTCAGCTTCACCTGTGCATCCTCTGGCAGCAACAACGACAGCGCCATCTTCACCGCAACGCTGGTAACGTGGTGGATATCCGCTACTAGCGCCACTTCACCCATCACTCGACCATTGCTTCCATAATCTCCATCCGCACTTACCCGTCCTAAATCTAATTCAGCTTGATGGCGGTTAGCAGTAGCACACAGGTAGCAGGGAGTCCGCTTGGGAATTGTAAAAATGACTTCTCCACCTTCTGCACCCTTATATAATCCTACAAACAACGCAGGTTTACCGTGAAAATAAGCAAAACGGTTGAGAATGCGCTGGGCTGCTTGGTCATCGGTTGTCGCCACAATTAAATCTGCTTCCCGTACCAAAGCATCAAACTCTGCTACCTCATACGCTGATAAGCTCTTTTCCTCTAAGGTCAACTCCACCAACGGGTTAATATTGAGCAACCGTCGCCCCAACGCCTTCACCTTCGGCTGTCCAATATCCGAGATCTCATAATTCGTGCGACACAAATTTGCTGTTTCCACCTTTTCAGGGTCAATTAGTATTGACTTTCCCACCCCACTGCGAACCAACTGTTCAGCCAAGTATGAACCCACCGAACCTGTTCCCGCAATCAATACCCGCTTCTCACTAATATGTTGGCTGAGGAGTCCTGTACTCCGCGCAAACAAACCTTGTTGCAGTTCTATCGCAGCTTGTTTTGGATCAATCTCTGAATAGTAACCACTCCAGCCAGCTAAAGCGGCGATTTTGGCGTCGGTGGTCAGACCTGACTTTCCCAAGGGTCGGAAGACTTTTTGGTAGGGGCCATGACCTGTGATCAGGCTAGTTATAGCCTTGACCAACCGTTCTTCTGGAGGTGTAACTAATGACCAAGGCAGTTCTACCTGTTCAGTGTCTCCCCCCATCGGTGTTACCCACAAGATAGGCGGTGTCACAGGGTAAGACTGACTAAGGAGGAAAAGCAATTCTAAGCCACCATTGAGGATGACACGACCAACGGGGATGGAGATTCCCTCAATTTCAGTGATAAAGATTTCAGGTGGTACATTGCTGCCGAAGTGCTGACAAATCCGCTCTAGGTGAGGTTGTAATAATATCTTTTTGGATGATGATGGCAGTGCTACTGGTGCTAGGTTTTGCTCAATTTGGGCTAACTCGATAGCGCTGATTTCTTGAACAGCTATCGGTTCGACTCGAATGCTACCGCCTTGTTGTCGGTAAGCACTGAAGAAGGAGATTTTTGCATCTCGTCCTACCCTTAATTCATGTTCTCGTAGATGTTGATGAGATTGTAGGGTAGTAACTATCGGTGCTAAGTAAAAAGCCATGTGGGGATTGAGTTCAAGACCTACCTTTAACTCGTACTCATCTTGTCCTGATGGCCGATCCATCCCATTGGGATGAGAGTGAATAATTCCTTTCAATTCCAGATTTTCTGAGAGTTCGACCTGCTTAACCTGTTGATTTAGAGTTCGAGAAGGGCGGTAACTTGTATAGCTAGTAATGGCTTCCCCGTCAAAAAGAAAGCGCGTTACAATCGGTTTTCCAATTGGCCCTAGTAATGCTCCCCCACGTTCAGGAGGATAGATAGCAATATCCTGTTCAATTTCACGAATGACTTGTTGGGAAATATACAGTAAGTTTGACATGGTTTGATGAGTTACTTTCAGTTAAAGAGGTAAGTCCAGAACTGGATTTCTGCTTGTTCAAGAAATCCAGCTTTTTAGAACATGAGGTGCTACAAATTCTTAAAGGTTGTTGGTAGAAAAAGGGAACTGACCCGTGCGGGCGAAAACGCTGAAGCCTGTCGCCCAAACTACAGATTTGGCGTAGGCTTGTTCTAATGTAGGAAGTCCGCCAGTATCACCAAAGCAAATGCGACCATCATTGAACAGATGTACATCGTGAGGGTTACAAAGACCAACGAGATCAGGTGCAACAACTAAGACTTGGTATAAGCTGCCATCGTTGTAAGCGAATAGCATATAAGGATCGCCTAACTCACTAACGATACGGTAGCCCCAACCTGTTACTCCACCGATGGAGAGTTCTTGAGTATTAGAGGGCAACTTATGAGCAACAATTTGGCGATCACGTTCTAGCAGCGTTGCAGCCCAAATTCCTTGCTGCACTTCAGAAGTTATACGTCCCTCTGTATCCCCAAGGATAATTTTTCCGTCACGATCAACAGAAATTTTTCTGGCTGTGCTAGTGGGGAGAATTTCTCCGCGTCTTTGGTTATCTAGCATCGTGCGTCGGAGTTCGTTAAGATCGACTTGGCGTGTCATTTAGTAACCTCTTGATTGCTTTCTAATGTTTAGTCGTGGGGTTGTTTGAGTTTTATGCAGAGGTAGCGTGGGAATTTTTCTTTTTTTGTGGCTACCTGGTGTTTTTGCCCCTTATTTCTGTATCGTTGGGGAGGAGGATGTTTATGCAAGTGGGGAGAAGTTTTGGCAGTGCGATCGCAGTTCGCTAGAAGGGTAAGGTTACTATAATATGTCAGCTTAGGATTTTGTATTTGGCAATAAACCAAGATGTATATAATGACTTTTTTACCAATCGATTTATTCAAGAATTAATTGCTGAACATCAACTTAAGTTACTTATTTTTGATGCTGTTCAAGAGGAGATATCCCTCTTCTGTCAGTCTCCGAAATCAACAAGTCATAAAAAGTAGAGTTATCCATTCGGAAAATAAGATTGAAATTGATTAATATTCTGAATTAATTTATGAAAACCACGCAATAAATAACGGTCAGGAAAAATATCTAGCCACGGGACAATCAACCACAATATAATAGTAGGCTGAATTATTAAACGCAGATTATTTAAAACATTTTTCCATCCCTCTTTATGATTCCATTGTCGGTGATTCGAGCAATCTGCGGTGTTTTTTTGCTCTCAGATTCTCGGGGAATACCTTGACTTAAAGACCGGAAAACTTCGGAGTTGAAACTAATCATTAAATACACACAGAAAATGATTTCCCACCATTTTTCTATATCTGGAAAATCCGTCAACCGATAATCAGTCCAACCCAGTTCTTGTTTACATTGTCGAAATCCATATTCCACCCATGTTCTTAACCCGTATAAATTACCTAATGTCTTTTTAAGCTGGCTTCTGTTCTCTGTTAAATTTGTCATCACAAACGAAGTTGAGGCTTCTGGCATCGTTTCTGGATCTGTGGTAATTTCCCAATAGGTTCTCGGACTTCTTTTCCCAAATATGATTTCTCTAATATATCTAGTTTCTGATTCTTCATTGCTAAAAATTCTCTCAAATTTACACCATTTGTTTGTCCTAACTGTCTGATGGCTTGACATCCAGACTCCATGATTACTTCTTATTGACAGCACCCAAGGTAATCCAAATTTATCTAATGTACTGATAGGAGTGATTGTGGCGATCTAATTCCTACTATTTTAGCAATTTCAGGTAAAGATTTTCTCGGAATTGGTGAGATGATTCCTAGATGTAAGTATTTAAAACATTCGTAACTTATAACTTCTGGGAATAGGTCTTTATAACCTTGGCAATATTCATCAATCACGGAAACTGTTGGTTGTGCATCTCGGGCTAAATGTTTGAGCATCTGTAATTCTACATCCATTACCCTATCTCCCTTCTAGCTACCCATCTGGTTTATTTTCTAATTTTACTCCTCGGAGACTGACAGAAGAGGGATAGTAGCCTTGGAAAAGGAGCGAGAATACAGAACGTATTTTCATATTGGGACAAATTGGGGAGTGTCAGAATCAACGATTTGTCGAATTGTCGCTGACATTGAATCAACTTTAATGAAAACAGGAAAGTTTAGGATTTCGGGAAAAAAGCATTAATTCGAGATTCTAGTTACCCCGAAATCGTAGTAATGGATGTCACAGAAACGGCTATTGAAAGACCGAAAAAAAACAGAAAAAATGTTACTCAGGGAAGAAAAAACATCACACCCTCAAAATTCAGTTAGTAATTGATCAAAAAACTAAACAGATTATTTGTACAAATTTTGGACAAGGACATTGCCACGACTTCAGTTTATTCAAAAAAAGCAAAATTCATTTTCATCCCCAAACTGATAGCTTACAAGATAGTGGCTATCAAGGAATTAAGGATTATCACGCTCAACAGCTATGTCCCCAAAAAGAAACCCAAAAATGGCAATATGCACGGATTTAGAAAAAGACTATAATCTAGCTTTATCTCATGAACGAATTGTGATTGAACACGTTAATCGGAGCCTCAAAATTTTCAGAATCTTATCGAGTCGTTATCGGAATCGTCGTCGCCGTTATGGTCTTCGTTGTAATTTGTTGTCAGCTATTTATAATTATGAGTTGACATTAGGGTCTAAAAGTGAAAATTTGTCATCATAGCATAGATTTTTTTTGCAAGAGGTCTAATCTTCAGCTTTTTCATTGACATCAGCAACAGAATACGATGTCCTTTGTTGTGTAGGTGGCTTTTTTCCCAGCGATGGCCGTTCTACTTTAGGAGGGTTGAGAAAGTTGCGATACTCCGACTGCCAAATCGTATACAGGCAGTCGATTTCGGGATTTGGGGGTAAGTTGCCATCAAGGGAAGTGTGGAAATTGGCGCCGTCTTCCCCAATATACAACGTTACCGGAAACCCTTGCTCAAAGCTGCCTGACCCGATTTTGATAACGACTAGCTTCCCCATAGCCATAGCCTTGTAAAGTTAATGTGTGAGCGGGGCGATCGCAATTCTTTGACTCACTTAAATAAGCAAAATTTTGCGCTTTCACTTGTAATTATTATGTTAGCATCAGAGCGCAACAGGCAATAGGATTGCTGTAAACTAATGTAACATTTGCTGGGTTAAATATTGCGATCGCTCAATAACATAATAAGCTAAAGTCCCCTGTAAATAGTGAAATTGCTTTGTTAGTAACCGCATCTTCAATTTCTCTGATAGAATTTTCCGAGAAGCCGAATTTTCCACCATCGCAAAGGCAGCAATTGTTTCAAAATTTAGGATATTAAAGCCATAGTCTAAGTTAGCTAAAGCTAACTCTGTTCCCAAACCTTGACCCCAGTAGGGTTTGTCTAAAATATAACCGAATTGGGGATAGGGAGAGCGTTCATTAAAATAGAGTCCACTACGACCAATCAACACATCCAATTCTTTGTGAATAATCGCAAAATGACCAAAATTATATTGTTGCCAGTGGTCAAGATAACTTTTTAGTTCTGCCTCTGTTTCTGCTAAATTTATTTTCGTTTTATTGACAACAAAACGCATGACTTCGGGATTCCTATACACTCGATGAAGATCTATCAAATCTTCGTCAATAAAAGGTCGGAGAAATAGCCGTTCTGTTTCCCAAGTGTTAGGCTGGTATTGATGTAAAGGTAAAGTGGCGATCGCTCCAGTGAATTCCTGATTTATAGGGTTAGTTTCCATAGCTTTTGTACCTGGTTAACTAACTTTTAATCGCGAAGATTAGCAATGGTTATGCAGTTAAACAAGATTAGGTCAAATCATTATAGTATGGTATACTTTGATGCTATTTGTTATCTTATTGATGCTAATTGTCTGTGCTGTTTGACTTATAGTTGACTCTTCCACCAAAGGTAATTTATCCCAATTTATCTTTTAACTTATCTTTGCACTACTTAATGCGGAGGAACCAAACACATTGTAGAATTTTTAAAAGATTTACGCTCGTCTCAGCTTAACGACGAGCGGTTGAGCATTGATAGGGAGGAAGTAGATTTGGGCAACAGACAAATCAATTGGCCCGAAGAGAGTGGAGTTGAGTTAGCGCACTCATCAGGAATTCGTGGTTCTGGTGTCCTTGTGGGAGTATTAGACACGGGTATAGATGCTGACCACCAAGAGTTTTGCGATCAAACAGTAAATTACCGTTATGTTCCCTTAAGTTCTTTCGGAGGACGCGATGTGCGCGGTTTCGATACGGAAGGTCACGGGACTCATGTATGCGGTATTATCGCGGGAAAAGATATCGGGATAGCGCCTGAAGCGAAATTGTATGTTGCTTCTATAATTGAAAGCGAAACTTATGAGACGACTTTACGCAGGATAATTTCAGGTTTGG
The DNA here is from genome assembly GCF_900009145.1 of Planktothrix tepida PCC 9214. NCBI lineage: Bacteria > Bacillati > Cyanobacteriota > Cyanophyceae > Oscillatoriales > Microcoleaceae > Planktothrix > Planktothrix tepida. Next base: position 6,877 of record NZ_LN889815.1, on the reverse strand, counting down.
ACTGGTTTCTGGAGAAATTGAGCGAGTTGGAAAATTCAGAACAGACAGCGGTATTAAATATGTCTTTGGGTTTTCCCTCAACCTTAATACACTCTTCAAGATATAGACCATACCTTGACAGAATGCGAAACGTCTTACTAAACTGTGTAGAAAAGCGTGATGTACTACCTATAGTTGCAATTGGTAATGATGGTAAAGGTGAGTATTGTTATCCTGGAGCTTTTAAAGAATGCTTTAGTGTAGGTGCAGTAGATTTACAAGGAAAGATTGCCAACTTCTCTGGCAGTGGTATCTCTGAAGGCACTATTAAACCCGATATAGTTGGTTATGGAGTAGATATCCACTCAAGTTTAGAAAGAAAATGTGAAGGTCAATCAATCTATGAAAAAATGAGTGGTACAAGTATGGCGACTCCCTATGTAACAGGAATTGCAGCGCTTTACTTATGTGACAAACCTCAATTGAAAGCAAAAGAATTGAAAGCAAAACTGATAGAAACTGCTTTCCCATTATCAACCCAACCTCCTGAGCGTGTTGGTGTGGGATTGGCTCGATTTGTTCCTCAGTTAACAGATCGAGCCAATTGTCCTAAAGAATAAGCTCTGTGTTTTCCCCATCAGGTAAAACAAAATCTACTCCTGGGTAAGATTCAATCAGACGAGCAACCTTGTGAGTACATTTAAGCATGATGACAGGAAAAGTTGTTGGAGGTGCGATCGCTTTTACTTCAGACATCGCTCCTTTTTTTCGCAACCAATTCTCCAACCCTCTTTGAAATTCAGTAGTTCTTTCTTTTCCAGCTTGATACAATGCACGTCTTCCCATAGTTTCCGGTAAATCTTCCTGGGTATCTGTTAGCATCACTACCCAATTAAACATTTTTGATTCCACCCCAATTCCCGGTAAATCTTGCCAAGTGAAAGGCGATAATGATGGATTTTGAAACAAGACCGGCAACCCACTAGCGCCAGGGAAATCTGCTTCTATACTTTGCAATTTCTTTCTAGCTTCTCGCACCGCTAAATGCAAAGGATGCCCCTGCGAAAAAGCTGACAAGAAATATTTTAAGAAAACTTGAGCGACAATATCTGGTACTGGTTCACGCATGGCGATTACATAAGGAATGTGTAATTCAGCCAACTCCTTAGCTATTTTCAATCCATCACAAGAATTAAAAATTGCTAATTTTAACCCTGATGATACAGCTTTTTGGAGACTATGCTTTAACTGAGATATTGTCCTACTTTCTTCCGGGTTAATAAAAATTTTCCCCTGCTGATTGGAGGTTTCTGTCACGCTATGACCTGCGAAAAAGAGAATATCCCAGCCACGATAATCCCAAAGTTGCTTAGAAAATTCTTCAGAAGTTGGTTCTACTAACATTACTATTTCTATATCGGGTAATTTTTCCAGTGCTATGCGATCTTCTTCCAAATCAATTCCTTTACTATCACCCAAAATCGCCAGAAGCCGTCCTTGAGTTCTGGAACTAAACAGGTTTGTACTTGGGCGATCAAACTGAGGAGCGCTAAAAGCTATTTCTACTTTTGGGTATCTCTCAAAAAATTCCCATAAATGCCAAGGTAAGCGTTGTAGTTTTTCCTCTTCAGTTTCTATTATAAATAATGCTTCTTCTGAAGGATTTATTTTAAATAACTTATTTCTAATAGAAAGAAAAGTTTCTGCTCTTAACCATTGATTAAACCGAGCCGCCAAAGTGTTTACCACATCTTCTAGGTCAGATTCTGATAAATGTTGAGTAACGTTCGTTTTAGGCATCAAACGAAACCGTGTTTCAATCATGTTACATTCTGATTGCCATTGGGTATAAAGTCGCGGGATTTCAGGTGCAGCAGGTAAACTTCCTCTCAATTGTGTTGTTAAGACACCCCCCTCATCCAAAATTTGGAAAGTAACACTTTGAAATCCTTGCTCGAAATCACCGTTACCAATGCCTAAAACGATTAATTTGCTCATAGCAAACCTTTCTAGTAAACCCGTTGTAAACTAAATAACAAAACTATAAGTTGCACTGTCATTTCCAAGTGCTATTTTGATACTGAATCTCTCTCCTGCTTCACCCCGGAATTCTAATTGAATCCAATTATCAGCACTGCGAGCAGTAGCTTCTAGAAAAATATCTCCTGTTTCATCCAATACAGTCAATTGCACGCCTGCTGGTAAATAGGTATTATCTTCGCCTAATGGATATAGCCTTAGAAGAATATCTCTCGTTTGGCTGCTCTCTAATTGACAGCTAAAAAGCAAAGCCATACGCTGTTCTAGCAATGCTATCTCTTCAACTCTAGACGCACTGATTGAGGGTTCTTCCGTTACACTGCTCCGAGAACGAGGAGCGCTAGCATATCTGAATATTTGATTGCCCTCTAGAGTATTGATAAAATCTTCTAGCTTTCGCCAACCATCCTCAAAAATAGCATCAATATTTTCTAACCATCGGCTTAAATTTATAATTCCTGGCTGTGTTGCAATCGTGGTTGTTTTAGCTTTAATGCCAATAGTTGCTTCTGTTTGAAACGATTCTTCTGCTTCTTCATTCCCCCAAATTTCATCTAATTTTTCAAACAACCGTTCAGCTAAATCTTGAAACTCTTCTAACTCTCCTAAATTAAATCCTTCTCTATCTACAAATGCAGCAACTCCCTGAGAAACCTGTTGTGGAGTTGTAAAACTTGCTAAAAAGTCACCCCCAGCATATCGCCGTTCATATTTATCGCAAGTGCGATAGATTCGCTCTAGTTGAGCAGCAATTTCAGAAATCGATCGCTCTGCTAATTTTTCTCTAACTTTTCTTGCTACCTCTTCATTACTCTCCAATAAATCTTTTGCTGATTCCAGGCGATCAAGGTAATCAATTAAAGTTTCTATCGGCTGAAGATTAGCAATTTTTATTTCTTCCAGTGGTGCCTGCGGATCTATTGTGGGGTAAAATCCCAACAATTCTACCTCGTTTAATTGTTCCTGAAATTGAACTCCAACATAAGCAATTCTATCCTCAGATACTTCTGGAGGTAAAGAAATAACTGTTTCTCCAGGTAAAACCGGACGACATTCGAGTTTACCTAAATTCGGAATTACTAAATCTGCTACGTTGTGGAAAGAGCGGATCAGTGAATTCCAACTGTCTCCTGCATTCAAATCAGTTTGAATTTTCAGCCATTCTAAAAAATCATAAACAGCATAGACAGCTAAGGTGTTCAGATAGACTTGTTTCACTTTCTGACTATTTGCTTGTTTAGATGCAAACTTTTGGGCATCTTCATGTGCTTTTTTTGTTAGCTGAATGGTTACATAAAAGTTGTCTATATTTTTCATTTTTTCTCCTTAAGTTTTATAGGTTTTATTCTATATTGGGTAACATTGGCTTACATTTTCTATGCCAGTGAGAAGTTACTGTTCCCAAACTAATTTGCAACTCTTCAGCAATATCCCTCCATTGTTGAGGCGGTTTTTTTAATACCCTTCTTTTGAATAATTCATAACAATTTGCTTTGGAATATCCATCTGGATAGCAGTTTGATAAATTTTTATCTAGCAAACGAACCATTAATGCTAACTGTTCTTGATTTTTTAGGAAATCCTCTTCAGCAATCATTTTATCTAAACCACTAAGACGTGGAGTATCGTTGGGATTCAGAGTTTCACTGCTATCTATCGTTTTCTCAAGTGTTGAACCATCTTCTCCTATAGGAGTGTTTATGCTAATAATAATTTGTCGATTTGCACGCCTGCTTACATCATGGCAATCCCGTTTGAGAATCATCACTACCCAGTTTATAAAGTGTTTCCGAACATTAGCAGCCTCAGAAGCATTTTGACAGTTGACAGTTTCTAAATTTAAACGATACATTTTAGGAAATCGTTTAATGTTGCGCTCAACGTCCCTTTCTGTCATTGGCACAGCTTCATCATAATAAGGTAGCCAACCTTTACCGAGATATGCCTTGATAACTGGTAATTGGTCGATCATTAATGCTAATGCCTTTGCCTTGTTAGGATCGTGCAAGGCTTCTCGAATTAATTGGCATAACGACGCATCATCCATAAGGGCGTGAATTAAAGCAGCAACAGGGATGCTCTCGATTATACCCAGAAAGCACCCCCCACCTCATCCAATGCCGATTTTCTTAACTAAGAAGTTTTACCAGGGCTAGAAACGGGGTTTTTGGTGCTCAACTTCCCCACAAAACCAGAATTTTGCTCGAAAAGCCCGGTTTCTTGAACTTCAGACAGCATTGCCTAAATCGTCCGCAAAATCCTGATTTTCTTGCCTCCAGTTACTATCTGCCTCGTTAAACCGCTTTTGGGCAGCAACAATATCCTCTTCAGATTGCTGAATCAAAGTAGTATAACGGTGAGCGATCATTTTCACATCTTGTGAGACAATTTCCTCTAATTCAGCTTTTTTCTGTTGTACCCACTGTACCCGCAGTCGTTCTACTCTTTGCTGACGTTCTTTAATTTCTTCTGGTGCGCCAGTCATATCAATTTCTGGTAGTGGAAATTGATTGGGAAGATCCGCTAATTCAGCACGGTGTTGAAACCAACGTTGTTCGACAGCATGATCACGTTCTTGTTCCAACTGTTGCTTGCGTTTTTGTGCTGCTTGAATATCAAAATCAGCCTCCGCCATTGTTATATTCTTTAACCGTCGGCTAGTATCACCTTGTGCCACATATTTAACTAACCAATCTAGCCGCGTTTCTTGCGTTTCCTTTTCTGCCAATAATTCTATTTTTTCTGCTTCTGATAGGGTTTCTGGCGGAAACACATAAGGCAGATACTTGTTGATTAAATCAGCATAATGTTCTGGGAGTTCAAAATGATCGCTTTGAAAGGCGGCTGCTATCCAAATTAAGGTCACAGGAAGACTTGCTGCGATCGTTTCAATCAAAATTCCCCCAGGTAATCCCAACTGCAATACAATCCAAAGCGCAGTAGCAAATTCCCCAGCACTCAATAATCCCGCCAAAATACCGTCAACAGCTAACTGTTTTTGGAGGTTTTTTCCCTCAACTTGTTGTACCAAACCCATTTGGGTTGAGTAAAATAACGTACCCAACTCATTAACGGGTGGATGAGATTCTTGCTGACGCTTTATCGCTAGTAATTCTTGCTGAGTGCTATGGGCAATCCGCATTTTAGTAATTACTTTGGTAGTGCGATCGTCTACCAAATAACTAGCCATTGCCCCACCTACCATCGCCGCAGGTAAAGCCGCAGCACCCAAACGAGATGTCAGAACTTGTGTACCTGCACTAAACGTCATTGCACCAACTACAGCTACAAAAATTTTAGTTGCTTGTTTGGTAGAGGATTTGTGCTGGCGATTGGCAACAGAAGCCATATCTTCAATGCGAGATTCAGCTTGTCGAGATTCGGCAGACTTTCCCACTCGTCCGCTGATGTCGGCTTTTAATTGTTTGGGTAAACGGTTAATTACTTCTTGGGGAAGATGTCGCCAACTATCGGCAATTTGCCAGATATGAAGCTGATACTGGTGGTTGGATTGAGAGGTATTCATTGAGGTAACACTCCTTTGAGCGAGTTTGATTGCTTGTACTATTTAATCGATAATCCCTGAAAATTTATGCAAGCTTTTTGACTTTGAAGGTGGATTTAACCGCAGATCAACGCAGATGTAGATAGAGATAGTGAATGGAATAGATAGAATTATGAGGCTTACTTATTCCCTAAATTTCGTCCAGTTTCAAATCCCCAATTCACACAATCAGAGATATTCTTAAAAGAACAAACCTGAATATCTCCTTCAGAACTTAGCTGATTATCTAGCTGATTTTGTAATTCCTCATCTTCAACCATGAAAGCAACTGCACCTTTGTTAGCAGTAATGCTATATACGAGTTCTTTAACGCGGTTCAAATCTAGTTTAGGCTGATTTTGACCAGGTTCGGCATCCTGAATTGTGATAGTCACTACGACCGGATTAAGATTTTGGCGACTCCGTTGTTTTTGCACTACACCTTGGATGCGTTCTAATAATAAAACTAGAGAAGTTCCAAGCTGTTCACTCTTAATCGGTCGCTGCGTATCTTTGCACTGACCAACTAAAGATAAACTATTACCAATAGAGATATTTTTTGTTGTTACAGGACGATCAGCAAAGGGGATTGTAATTGCTACATCACCAGGTTTATAATGGTGAACACTGGCTTGACAATGTTGCTGTCTTTGCTCTCCATATTTTTCAGCCGAATCGGAACTATCATCAGCACGAATATGGATGACTCGTTGGGTCGTATATTCAATCCAGAGGGTTATGCCAATAATGCTAATTCCGGCTAAAATTGCACCTAAGATTAAGGGAGATTTCCACCAAAGGAGATTCGGGGTTAGGACAGAGGGTTGATAGTGACGACGGGAATAGGTACGACTCATAACAGTTTTTCTATTGGGTACATTGCTGTATCGTAGAAATCTGTTTGAGTTATGCAAACGTAATCCCTCTTTTCTGACTAAGGGGAATTTGAACGAAGTTACGCCCTTTCAGCCGACGAAAAATCAGGCTTTTCCCTCAAAGTGATCAAAGAGGGATAAGTTTGGTTTTGGGATTTTTGATTTGGTTAAGATCCATTGGGAATTTGACTTAATCTGTCTTCTTCTTAATGAAAGAAATTAACGGGGGCTGCTATCAGATATAAGTGTTTTTAGATATGGTTTTAAAAAGGGTATCATAATTTTAAATAGATTGAAAGGATGTAGATTGGCTTCCAGGGGTTTGAGACCGACTGGGGTTGAAAATTTGAATCGAAACCAAGAACAGAAAAGCGAATAAAATCATAATCAAAACTCCCAGAGAATCGAAAGATTCAGCATCTCGAAATCGCCGTTGACA